>JBHEMT010000056.1:0-5513 GCA_046262435.1 Candidatus Dormibacteria bacterium
GAGCGTCACGCCGGTCGCGAGGTGTTTGTCGAGGTCTTCCTCGCCGCCGAGTCGTTGGGAAAGCCGCTGATCGGCTGCATCAATGGACACGCCCTGGCGGGCGGCTTCGGACTGGCCCTGGGGTGCGACCTGCTGGTCGCCTCCGACACCGCGACGTTCGGCACTCCAGAGATCAACGTCGGGCTGTGGCCGATGATGGTGACCGCGCTCACCATCCGCAACCTGGGACGCAAGCGCGCCATGCAGCTCTTCCTCACCGGCGATCGGATCGACGCCACCACCGCCGCAGAGTGGGGATTGGTGTACACAGTCGTGCCTGCGGGCGAGGTGCGCGCCGTGGCCCACGACCTCGCGGTTTCACTTGCCGCCAAGAGCCCGCTGATCACCAGGCTGGGCCGCGACGCGTTCTACGCGGTCGATGGGCTGCCGCTGGAGGCAGCCCTCCGCCACCTCCACGCGCAGCTCACCCTGGTGTCTCTCAGCGACGACGCGGCGGAGGGGGTGCGGGCATTCCTCGACAAGCGTCCGCCCGTCTTCCGCGGGCGCTGATGGGCACCGATGGCACCGAGCCGGCGGGGAGGCGCCCTGCCCGCGCGGCGCCGACGCCGGCCGGCTCGGCGCTACCCGCGGCTGAGCTGGCCCAGCCACCCGGCCTGGTGGAGCTGACCGCCGACCTGGAGGAACGCCGCCGCCGCGCCCGCGCCATGGGCGGTGATGCGGCGGTGGCCCGCCAGCATGAGCGGGGCAAGCTCACCGCCCGGGAGCGGATTGAGCTGCTCTTCGACTCGGGAACCTTCCGCGAGGTCGGACTCCTCGCCCACGCCCACTCCGCGCACGGCGCTCAGCTGCCGCCCGAGCGCACCCCCGCCGATGGGGTGATCACCGGGCGGGGGCTGGTCGACGGCCGGCCCGTCCTCTGTGCGGCGTACGACTTCACCGTGATGGCCGGTTCCATGGGATCGGTCGGCGAACACAAGGTCGCCGCGCTGCGTCGCCGGGCGCTGGAGCATCGGATCCCCATGGTGTGGTTGCTCGACTCCGCTGGCGCGCGCATCCAGGAGGCATCGGGCAGCACCTTCGCAGGCAGCGGGGCATTGTTCTACGAGCAGGTCCAGCTCTCCGGGGTGGTGCCCCAGGTGGCCGCGATGCTCGGCCCCTGTGCTGCCGGCACCGCCTACATCCCCGGTCTTGCCGACTTCGTGCCGATGGTCGAGGGCACGAGCTCGATGTCGCTTGGCGGAGCTCGCCTGGTGCGCGCTGCGACGGGAGAGCAGACCACCGACCACGAGATGGGGGGAAGCCAGGTGCATTGCCGGCAGAGCGGAGTCGGCGATCTCGAGGTGGCCGACGACCCCGCCTGTCTCGAGGCGGTGCGCCGCTATCTCGCCCACCTGCCCTCGAACAACACCGAGACCCCGCCGCAGCGGCCCACCACCGACCCGTCGGACCGCCGCCTTGAGGGGCTCACCGACCTGGTCCCCACCAACCCGCGCGCCGTGTACGACATGCGGGCGGTCCTGGGTCGCCTGGTTGACGACGGCCGGCTGTTCGAGATCAAGCCGTCGTGGGCTCGAAATATTGTCTGCGCGCTGGCGCATCTGGGCGGCCGATCGGTGGGCGTCGTCGCCTCTCAGCCGCTGCACAAGGGCGGGGCGCTCGACATCGACGCCGCTGACAAGGCGGCCCGTTTCATCACCCTCTGCGACGCCTTCAATGTGCCCCTGCTCTTTCTCCAGGACGTCCCCGGTTTTGTCGTGGGCGTCGAGGCCGAGCGCCAGGGGATCATTCGCCACGGCGCCAAGATGCTCTATGCGGTCAGCGAGGCGACGGTGCCCAAGGTGACCGTCATCCTGCGCAAAGCCTACGGAGCCGGGTACTACGTGATGTGTGGCCGCGGCTACCAGCCCGACGCTCTGATGGCGTGGCCCAGCGCCGAGATCAGCGTGATGGGCCCTGAGGGAGCCGTCGACATCCTGTTCAACAAGCAGGTGGCCGCGGCCGCAGACCCGTCAGCGGCGCGGGCCGAGTATGTGGCGCGGATCCGCGAGACGGTCGACCCCTACCTCGCTGCCTCCTGGGCGATGGTCGACGACATCATCGACCCCGCCGACACTCGGCGGGCGGTCATCGAGGCTTTCGCCGCCACGGCGGACAGGCGGTCCGAGCGGCCCTGGCGCAAGCATGGGGTTCCTCCGGTCTGACGCCTGAAGCTACGCGGAGAGCACCGCGTAGTGGCTCTTTCCGGCGCTGCTCATCGCCGCGCCGCCCCAGATCACCTCCAGCTGCGCTGGTGTCTGCGGCCGTGAGAATCGGTAGCCCTGGGCGAGCGGACAGCCGAGCGCATGCAGCCTGCGTGCCTGCTCGTGACGCTCGACACCCTCGGCGATCACGTCGAGCTCGAGGCAGTCGGCGAGCCGGAGAATGGCGTTGACGAAGGCCTCGTCACGAGGGCTGGCGTCGATCCTCTCAACGAATGGCTTGGCGATCTTGAGCACGTCGATGGGGAGGTCGCGGAGCACGCTGAGCGAGGAGAAGCCGGTGCCGAAGTCGTCCATGGCGATCCGCAGCCCGAGGTCGCGCAGCTCGGAGAGGCGCCGTGAGGCGTCCTCGACGTCGTCGATGACCACGCTCTCGGTCACCTCCAGCAGCAGCGACTCGGGGTGCACGCCGGTCTCCTGGAGAATGTGGCGCAGGTCGGCGAGGAAGCTGGGTTGGCGCAGCTGATGGGCGGAGAGGTTGACGCTCACGTACCCGGGGTCACCGTCGCCTCGCGCGCTCCAGGCGACCGCCTGGTGACATGCCTGCTCGAGGATGAAGCGCCCCAGCGGCAGGATCAGCCCGGTCTCCTCGGCGATCGGGATGAAGTCGTTGGGGAGCACAAGGCCGCGTGCGGGGTGCTGCCAGCGGATCAAGGCCTCCACGCCGACCGTGTTGCCGGTGTCCAGGGAGACGATCGGCTGGTAGAGCAGGTCGAACTCGTGCCGCTCGATCGAGTGGCGCAGCTCGGTGGTGATGTTGTGCCGGGCGATGACCGTCGCCTGCATATCGGGCTCGAACACCGCGTAGCCACCCTTGCCCCGCGCCTTGGCGGTGTACATGGCGACGTCGGCGTGGCGGAGCAGCTCCTCGGTGTCCGCAACCCGTCCCGCATCCGCGACGACGATGCCGATACTGGCGTGGACGATCAAATCGCCGTCATCGACAGGAATCGGCTCCGAGAGGGCCGCGAGCAGGCGCTCGACCACCCCGACGACATAGCGCACGCCGCCGACACCCTCGAGCAGCAGCGCGAACTCGTCTCCGCCGAATCGGGCCGCCGTGTCGCCCGTGCGCAGGTAGCGTTGCAGGCGGCGGGACACTTCCACAAGCAATCGGTCACCGGCGGCGTGACCAAGGCTGTCGTTGACCGTCTTGAAGTCGTCGAGGTCAATGAAGACCACGGCCAGCGGTGAGCTCTCCCGGGCGAGAAGTGCCGCCGCATGATCCAGCCGTTCGCGGAACAGGGTGCGGTTGGCCAGGCCGGTCAGCGGATCGTGGAAGGCGAGCTGGCTGAGCTCCTCCTGCATCTCGGTCAGACGCAGCAGGGAACGCTCAAGCTGACCGTTCTCGAGAGTGACACTGGCGTGTGCGGCAAGCGCAGAGAGCAGACGGAGGTCCTCTGCCTTGAAACGACTCACGTCGCCGAGGCGTCCGGCCAGGGTGATCACGCCGAGCATCCGGGTCTCGCCCAGCAGCGGTACAAGCATCGCGTCCTTGACACGCCGGGACTGGAGGAACCACGCGCCCTCGGCGCTGAGTACTTCGGGATCCTCACTGGAGAGCAGGATCGCGGCGCGGGTCTGGGTGAGCCGGTGGAACAGCGCCCGCTCATGCTCGTCGGGCAGGTGTCGCACCATCTTGGTGGGCCGGGTCTCGCCTCGCAGCGAGGTGTGCAGCACGCCGCCCACCTCATCGACCGCCGGAAACAGGGTGAGCTCCGCCACCTGGGCGCGGAAGGTATCCATGGAGTGGGCGAGCATCTCGACGATGCCGCCCTCGACGTCGTCGGCGCGCTGCACCATCTCGCCGGCTTCGAGGAGGAACTCGACGTGGCGGTGCTTCTCGCGAGCTCCGAAGTAGGCGCGGTAGGCGGCGAGCAGAAGCGACACCGGTGCGGCGAGCAGCGCGAAGAGCCAGATGTCATGGGTGATCAGGTAGACCAGTAGAACCCCGAGGCTGGCGTTGGCCAGGCCGCCACCGAGGGCGAGGAGGAGCACGTTGGTCCACCGCTTGACGTCGATCTGGCGCTCGGAGAGGGAAATCGCCACCGCGATGGTGACAATCCCGGTGATCACCGCTACCGCGACGGCCGCGAAGGCCGCGACCCAGTTGCGCACATCGGTGGGGTCATCGGACGCGCCGATTGCATGGAACACCAGCAATGCGAGGCAGGTATCGAGAGCGAAGTTGCCGAGGTTGAAGATCAGTTTCACCGGCGACTGCCGCCGGATCACGGTGAGGGCGATGGCGGTGCCAATCAGCTGCGCAGGCACCAGCAGCGCCGGGGTGAGCAGGAACAGCCCGAGCACATAGGGCATCTCAGACAAGGAGAAGGTGTGTGCCTCGCGCCGGAACTCGAGGTGGACCACGGCCACCTCGGTGATGAAGAAGAGGATCGGAAAAACCAGCCAGGCGAAGGGGTGATGTCCGCCCGGGGAGGGCAGGTAGCGCACCTGCCCGAAGTAGAGGCTGCCTGCGATCGCCAGCAAAGAGACATTGAGCACCCAGATCGGGCTGCTCGCTGTGCTGAGTGCGCGACGGGCTGAGCTGGGCAGATAGCGGAGAAGGGCAGGCGATGGCGCCTGCCCCTCCACGATCGCCCTGCGCTGGCCCTGGGTGGCCATCAGCTCCAGCGGGCCGCCGACCAGCTGCCGTCCGACCAGGAGCTGCCGCTCCACGAGCTGCCCGACCAGGAGCTGCCGGACCACGAGCTGCCCGACCACGAGCTACCGGACCACGAGCTCCCCAGCCAGGTGTTGGTCGACCACGAGCTTCCCGACCACGAGCTGCCGGACCACGAGCTGCCCGACCAGGAGCTGCCCGACCAGGAACTGCCGGACCAGGAACTGCCCGACCACGAGCTGCCGTTCCAGAGGCCGCCACTCCAGGGTCCGCCGCCAAGGAGCCCGCCAATCGCGGCCTCGGCGCTGGCCAGGGCGCCGCTGTTGAGCGACTTGCCGAAGATGTCCTGCTCGCCGCTGAGGGTGACACCGTTGCTGCTGACGTGGTTGCTCCCGCGCGCCGCCTCGATCGTGCCCAGGCCGGTGGAGGACAGGCTGAAGTTGGTGGCGAAGGGCAGGAGTGCGCCGAATGCATCGTTCAGGTTCAGCACCCCGTTGCCCGAGGCGCTGTTCCCGCCGGGGATATGGGTCGCGGTCTGGTTGAGCAGCGCCTTCACCTGGTCGGGGGTGGCGTTGGGGTGCTGGGAGAAGATCAGCGCGGCCGCACCGGAGGCGGCGGCGGTGGCCTGGGAG
>JBHEMT010000057.1:0-11556 GCA_046262435.1 Candidatus Dormibacteria bacterium
GCGGTGCGCTTGATGCCGGCACGCTACGTGCGCGACGCCGGCGGCCTGGTGGTGACCGTCGTGGTCTTTGCCACGGCCGCGCTCAACCTGGCCCTGCGCGGGCCGGAGGGCTTCACCTCCGGACGCCCGGGAGTCCTCGACTTCACCCGCTACGGCGGGGGAGCGGCGGACGCGATCTGGTCGCCGGTGGGCTGGACCGCCCGCGCCTGCGCCGACGCGCTCCAGGGCCGGTGGGGGCCTGCCCTGATGTGGACGGCGCCGCCGGTGCTGCTCGGCGGTCTGGCGCCCCTGGCGCTGGCCCGGCTTGGCGGCGCCGCCTTCCTTGCCGGCTACCAGCGCAACGGGACGGCCTCGCGCGGGGCCCGGAGCCGCAGGCGCTCAGGCGGAGCCGGTCGGCGCGGGCCGGCCTGGCACTTCTGGATCCTTGCGGCCAAGGACCTTCGCGAGGTGCGCCGTGATGCCTCGCAGCTGGGTCAGCTGTTCCTCCCCCTGGTTCTGTTCGGGCTGTACATTGCCGTGCCAACCGGAGGCGGTCGCGGCCGAGACCTGGGATCGTCGGGCCTCCCGGCCTGGTTCGGCCTCTCCCTGACCGCCGCGTTTGCCTCTCTCTTCACGGCCTCGGGCGTGGCTCTGCGCGGAGTCGGCGGCGAGGGAGCCCGGATGTGGCTGCTGAAGACGTCCCCCGTCCGGCCCGCCAGCGTGCTCGCCGCCAAGTTCCTGGTGGGGGTGGCCGTCTCCGCCGCCCTCGGCTGGGTGCTGCTCTGGGTGGGCGAGGCGCGGGCTCACGCCGGTCCCCTCGCCGTGCTCGCCGACAGCGCCCGGTTGCTGGTGATCATCGCCGGGCTGGTGGGCTTGGCGACCGGCATGGGCGCGCTGCGGCCGCGGCTGGACTGGACCGACCCCCGCCGCGCGGTCGGCATCGCCGTCGGCTTCGTCTTCCTGGGTCTTGGCGCCACCTACCTGGCCCTGGCCTTCGTGCTCCTCGGCATCCCCTTCGCGCTCCACGCCGGTGCTGTCGGGCGGGGGCTCGCCGACCTGGCGGTGCTCGCTCTGGCGGCCGCTGTGGCTCTGACCACGATGGCGATGGGGGCCCGCCGGCTGCGCACTCTGGAGGTGTGAGGCCGCGGAGGAGAGAGGGCTGGGCGCGGTCGGGGCGGCTGCGTGGTTCGGGCGACCGTTTTGGGGGCGCCTATACTCGCGCCCCATGGCTAGCAGAGGCGCCGACGCGGCGGCCGTGGCGCTCGGCTACGGTCTGGGCTCCCTACCCTTCGGGGTGTGGATGAGCCGGGCTCGACGGGGGCTTGACGTCCGCGAGCACGGCAGTGGCAGTGCGGGGGCGACCAACGTGATGCGGGTCGCGGGCCCGGCCGCCGGGGCCGCCACCTTCGGTCTGGACTTCGCCAAGGGGTGGGCGGCGGTGCAACTGGCCCGCGGGGCCGGCGCGTCCCGCCACGGACAGGCGGCCGCCGGGGTGGCCGCGGTGGTCGGCCACTGCTGGCCGGCCCTGGCCCACTTCCGCGGCGGCAAGGGGGTGACCCCGGCCTTCGGGGGGCTCACCGCGCTCTCCCCGCGGGCCAGCGCCCACGCCGTCGCCGGTGGTCTGCCAGCCCTGGCGGTGTCGCGGACCGTGTCGGTGGGTTCCCTGGGGGCCAGCATCTCGGCCACGCTGACGTCGCTCTGCGACCTGCGCGGGGAGAGAGCCGACCCGCTGACCGCGGCATTCGCCTCGGCGGTGACCTCGATCATCATCGCCCGTCACGAGGGCAATATCCGGCGGCTGTGGGCAGGAACCGAACCCAGGCTGGATGGCGGCTCGGCGCAGCGAGCGGCTGGCTGAGGCCTCACCGGGCCCGTCTGGTTTGGGGGGTTCGCGGCAAACCGGCGACTTCGGCCGATTTCATTCGTATGATCGGGGCGATGACATCTTCGTGGGCGCGGGGGCTGCGCCCCGCTTCCAGCCGCCCCCGTCGCCGCGCCGGCCTGCTGCTGGCGGTGCTCGCCGGGCTCGCGGCGACTCTCGTGCTGGCCGGTGGACGCGGGCCTTCGGCACGGGCGGCAGGCCACCTGAACGTCCGCGAGGTGGGGACACCGCTGATCTGCCTCACCGCCACGCCGCCGATTCCCTCCATATGCCCGTCGGTCCCGCCGTCATCGTCATTGGCTGCGATCAGCCCTGCCGCCGGCTCGCTCACTGGGACCGGCAGTTCACTCGTGGCCCCGAGTAGCAACTCGAGCCCTCCGTCGCCCACCACCCGCAGCGGAAGCACCGTCGCGCGCACCTCGGTCACCAGGCGTCCCGCCGCCGCCGCCCCGCCCCTGCTCGGGCGTGTCCGGCTCCGCCTGCCCACCGCGCCCAGGCTGCCCTCGTCCGCCCCCTTCGGTCCCGGGGTGGTGGTGGCCAAGAGCAAGGCAATTCTCGACCTCGGCGTGCCGCCGGCTGTGGCGCCGCTCGAGCCGCTCGCCGGGCTCAACTTCGCCAGCTCGCCGGTGTTCTGGCCGTTCCTGGTGGTGGTCGACGTTCTGGCCGTCGTCGGGGTGTTCGTTCTCGCCCGGCGGGCCTGGTCTCGGCGCGAGCCCGCGTAGCGGCACCCGGTCGATGTTTCGCCCGATCCGCCGTTCTGTCGCCGCCAAGCTGCTCGCTGCCGGGCTCGCCCTGGCGGCGGTGATCATCGGCGGCATCAGCACCACCCTGCTGATCAGCAGCGGCCGCCAGGCCCGGGCCGCCGCGCAGAGCACAGCCGACAACCGGGCCGCGGTGGTGCGCCAGCTGCTGCAGCGGCAGACAGGGGTACAGTCGGCTGCAGCGGCGAGCAACCTCGCCGGCCAGCCCGCGCTCGTGGCCGCCTTCCAGGCCGACCCCGCGGGAGGCGCGGTGCGGTCGCTGTTCGCCGACACCACCCCGCTCGAGCTGCCTTCGGAGATCGCCCTGGTGACCGGCGCCGACGGGTCGGTGCTCTACCGGCACGTGGCCTCCGACCTCGGCGCCGCCGACCGGCCCACCGTGCCCCTGACCCTGGCCTCCATCAAATCGGCGCTTGCCGGGCAGAGCGCGGTGGGGATCGAGAAGCTCTCCGGAACGCTGAGCTACGACGTCGCCAGCCCGGTTAGGGTGGGCACGTCCGGTCCCGTCCTCGGCGCGGTCGCCTACCTGGCACCGCTGGGACCCCAGCTGGCCCGCCTGGCCACGGTGATCGGCTATCCGGTCGCGGCCATCGCCACCGACCAGTCGACCCGCCTCTCCCGCTACTCGGACTCCAGTGGTCCAAGCGCAGCGATCCCGGAGCAGCTTCGCTCCGGGGTCAACGCTCGCACTGCCGTTGTGGACGCGGTCTACCAGGGTCCCGCCGGTGAGGTGGCGGCCAGCTTTGTCCCGGTAGCGGCGGTGGGCGGCCGCCAGTACGGCGCCTACGTGGGTGTCGAGACGCCCCTGGCCTCCTTTGCCGGTGACCGTCGCGCCGATGAGGCCAGCCTCGGTCTGCTCACCGTCCTCGCCCTGGCGCTGACCTCGATGGCCGTGATCGCCTTCGTGGACGACGTGGTCCTCCGGCCGATACGCCGCCTGGAACGGGCCGTGAAGCACATCGCCGACGGTGACTACGAGACCGAGGTGCCGGTCAGCTCGTCGGACGAGATCGGACGCCTCGGGGAGTCCGTGGACCGAATGCGCCTGCGCATCGCCCGCAACGTCAACGAGCTGGAGGACGCTCGCGGCCGGCTCGACAGCGGCGTGGAGCGGCTGGGGGAGGTGTCCCGCGCCCTGACCACGACCACCACTGGAGTTGCCGGGCTGCAGCGCGCCGTGGTCCAGGCCATCGCCGCGATCGCGGGAGAGGGTGGCACTGCGTTGCTCATGGCCAGGGATGCGGGCCGCCTGACCGTCGAGGTGGCCGAGGGCCCCGGCGCCGAGGAGCCCTTCGTGACCTGGCTCGCCACCGGTGCGCTGCTGCGCGGCGAGTCGATCCTTCGCGAGGTTGGCATCGAGGGCTGGGGCCGTGGGCGGCTGGTCGCCGAGCCGATGTTCTACCAGGGCGGCGTGGCCGGTGCCCTCGCCCTGGTGACCCGCGCCAACCTCGACCGCGCGGCCGACGATGCCGAGCTGCTTCGCGTTCTGGCCAACAACGCGGCGGTGGCGCTGGAGAACACCCGGCTGTTCGAGCAGGAGCGTGAGACGGTGCGCCGTCTCGGTGAGCTTGACGCCATGAAAAGCAACTTCCTCGGCATCGTCCAGCACGAGCTCAGGACCCCGCTCACCGCGATCCTCGGTCACGCCGAACTGATGGAGCTGCTCTGGCACGCCTGGGACGATGACAAGAAGCTCGAGGCCGTCCACGACGTGCAGTACTCGGCTCGCTCGCTGTATGACATCGTCGAGACCATCATCGACTTCTCCCTTCTTGAATCAGACACCCTTGACCTGAACTGCACCGACGTGCGGCTGCGACCGGCTATCGATGCCGCCCTGGAGACGGTCGCCGAACGCATTCGCGGCGGCATGCCGCTCCCGGTGCGGATCGACGGCCTGCCTGACGTCAGCATCTATGCCGATGCCTCCCGGCTCGACCAGGTGCTTCGCGCCCTGCTCGACAACGCTGTCAAGTTCAGCCCCGGCGGAGGTGAGCTCCGCATCGCCTACGACCACGACCGGCATGCCAACACGGTGACCCTGACGATCACCGACTCGGGGGTGGGAATTCCGGCCGAGCACCTGCCCCGGGTGTTCGACCGCTTCTACCAGGTCGACGACACGCCCACCCGCTACTACGGCGGCACCGGGATGGGCCTCGCTTTGGTCGACCGCCTGGCTCGAGCCCATGGCGCCAGCGTCAACATTCGGTCCATCGTGGGCAAGGGCACCCGGGTGACCCTCAGCTGGCCGGCGACCGCCGACGCCGCCTTCACCGAGCTCTCTGGGACCCCCGCCTCGCAGCCGAGCGGTCGCGGCGCCGGCGCCCGTGAGAGGGGGCGGCTACAATGACCGCGGTCGCGCTAGACGGGGTGGTAGCGGTGCCCTGTACCCGCAATCCGCTATAGCGGGGTTGAACTCCCCACCGAGGGGGTGCGTTACCGGGCAGCTCCGATCGCTGTGACGTTGACGGCCGGGTCCTGCGCAGTCCGAGACCGTGAACCCCGTCAGGTCCGGAAGGAAGCAGCGGTAAGCGGAAACCCGGGGGTGCCGCAGCCAACCTGGCCCGAGTCGCATGGTCGGGTGAGCGCCGGGAACGCATCAACGACGTGGGGTGCGCGACTGCCCCTGATTCGTTGCGCCCGTCCCTTCCGAACCCTGCCCTGAGGCCACCGTGAGCATCGCCCTCTACCGCAAGTACCGGTCCGCGACATTCGCGGAGCTGATCGGGCAGGACCACATCGCGCGCACCCTGCGCAATGAGGTACGTGACGGCGGGATCGCCCACGCGTATCTCTTCGCCGGTATCCGCGGCACCGGCAAGACCTCAGCGGCGCGAATCCTTGCCCGAGCGGTCAACTGCCTCGACCTCCAAGCCGGGGAGCCCTGCAACCGATGCCAGGCCTGCCACGAGATCGTCAGCGGCGCCGCCGTCGACGTCCTCGAGATCGACGCCGCCAGCAACCGGGGCATCGAGGACATGCGTGACCTGCGCGAGAAGGTGAAGTACCTACCAGCCTCCCTGCGCCGCAAGGTGTACATCATCGACGAGGCGCACATGCTCACCACCGAGGCATGGAACGCGTTTCTCAAGACCCTCGAGGAACCCCCCGAGCACGTGCTCTTCGTGCTCGCCACCACCGAGGCACACAAGGTGCCCGAAACCGTCCGATCACGGGTGCAGCGCTTTGACTTCCGGCGGGTCCCGGGTGACGCGGTCGTCGCCCACCTCGGCAGGGTGGTGGCGGCCGAGGGGACCGAGGTGGAACCCGAGGCGCTCGACCTGCTGGCGCGCTCAGGCGGCGGCAGCGTGCGGGACTCGCTGTCCCTTCTCGATGCGGCACTGGCCGGCGGCGAGCGACCGCTCAGCCTGCTCGGCGTGCGGCGGGCGCTGGGGCTGGCCCACCCGGGTCTGGTTGCCGAGCTCCTCGGCGCCATCGCCGCCGGCGAGGCGGCTGCGGCATTGCGTGCCTGTGCGACCGCTTTCGAGGCGGGAGCCGACGCCCGCCAGCTGCTCCGCGAGGCGGCGCGGCTCGCCCGCGGCGCCGAGTTCTTCGCGATGGGCTACCCGGAGGGCGCCGCCGTCGGTGTGGATGACGCCGAGCTCTGCCGCCGCCTGGCAACGGTGGCTCCGCCGGGGCTGTGGGTGCGGGCGCTGGAGGGGCTGGCCGCGACGGAGCTTGCGCTGCGCCAGCCGGTCGACGCGCGGCTGCAGGTGGAGCTCTGCCTGCTCCGCCTGGTGGGGGAGGTGCGGGCCGCACCGGGCGGCCTGGGCGATCTGCACAGCCGCGTGGCCGCACTCGAGGCCGCGGCGGTCCCGACGGGGCGACCCCCCGTGCCAGCGCAGGCCGGGCGCCAGGCAAAGCTGCCGCCGCCCCCCTCGGCAGCGGCAGCTCCAGCAAGCCCGGGCACGGCCGCCCCGGTCGATGGCCGCACGCCGGTCGGGGCGGCGCCCCCACCTGCCGACGCCCCGCCCGAGCGCCCCTCGCCGCGGCTACCACCTGCCGTGGCCTCCGCGCCACCGGGGGTGCCCGCTGCTCCGGATTCCACGATTCCGCCGCTGGACCCTGCGCCAGTGGTCGAGGCCCCCGCGCCGCCCGCCGCCGCTCCCGCGGCCGGGTCCCTCCCGGCGCCTGCCGGGCCCCCCGCGGCGCCTGCCGGGCCAGCCCCAGCCCAGGTCGCCGCGCTGGGGACGCCCGCGTCATCGCTGGGGCCGCTCGGTGAGCACAGCCCGGGGATTCCCGGCGCCTGGAGCGAGCGCTGGGGTGTCCTGGTGGATGCCGTGAACCGTCGTGACGTGATGCTCGCCGGAGTGCTGCGTGGCTGCCATCCCGACGACCGGGCGGCCGCAGGCGTGCTCCGGGTGATCGTCCCCGGGCAGTTCCATCTCAGCCGGCTCAACGACCCGGCAAAGCGCCGCCTGATCGGCGAGGTGGCCACCGAGGTCGGCGGGAGTGCCGTCGAGGTGGAAGCGGTGCTTGACGGAGCCGCGGTGACCTCGGACCCGGCGGCCGCCGCCAACGGGGACCGTCCCGACGCAACCCAGGCGGTGCTGGAGGCCTTCCCGGGCAGCCGGATCGTCGCCAGCCGGCTTCGCGACACCGGGGCGGAGCGGGGCGGCTCCGGCCGGTAGACTGAGCCGTCCGCGGCCCGGCGCGGTTACCGGAGGAGAGCGTGCAGAACCCCAAGATGATGAAGCAGCTTCAGCAGATGCAGACGCGCATGGCGAAGCTGCAGGAGGAGTTGGGCGACGTCACCGTGACCGGAACCGCCGGCGGTGGCGCGGTCAGCGTCGATGTCGACGGGCACCAGCATGTGCTCGCGGTGCGCATCGAGGCGGAGGCGCTCGATGATGCCGAGCTGCTGAGCGACATGGTCCTCGCCGCGTGCAACGACGCGCTCGACCGGTCCCGGGCCAAGGCGGCTGACCACATGGGCCAGCTCACCGCCGGTCTGAACCTGCCGCCTGGCCTCTTCTAGCTCCAGGGTGTCCGCGGGCGTGGCGCCGCCGCGCCTCCGATGAGCCTGGTACCTCCCGCCCTCGAGCGGCTGGTCGCCGAGTTCGGGCGCCTGCCCGGCGTCGGTCCCAAGACCGCACAACGGCTCGCCTTCCACTGCCTGCGGGCCCCGGCCGACTCGGTGGACCGGCTTGCCGAGGCTCTGGCCGGGCTGCGCGACGCGGTCCACCCCTGCCGGCGATGCTTCTTCATCGCGTCCGAGGACCTCTGCGGGGTGTGCTCCAACCCTCGCCGGGACCAGAGTGTGATCTGCGTGGTCGAGGACGCCCTCGACGTTCTGGCGATGGAGCGGAGCGGTGAGTTCCGCGGCCTGTACCACGTCCTCGAGGGCTCGATCTCTCCGATCGACGGCGTCGGGCCCGACCAGCTGCGGATGCGCGAGCTCGTGGCCCGACTGGAGGCGGGCGGCGTCGAGGAGGTGGTCGTGGCCACCGACCCCGACGTGGAGGGGGAGGCCACCGCGCACTTCGTCTCCGAGCGTCTCACCCCGCTGGGGGTGCGGGTCAGCCGCCTCGCCCACGGCCTGCCCGCCGGGGCTGATCTCCAGTACGCCGACGAGCTCACTCTGGCCCGGGCGTTCAGCGGCAGGCGCTCCATCTGACCAGCGGATCGCTGGCGAAGTTCGCTGCCGGCTCAGTCGGGCATCAAGGCCCACCACCATCCGGCTGGACCCGGCCCGCCCGATGCTCTCAGGCCTCCCCGCCCGCGCTGATGGTATAGACCCGCTGCGCCCGGTCCACCCGGCCACATCACCAGGAGTCCACATGGTTCGTGGCCGCGGCCGTCTCGTTCTCTACAGCGCGCTGATGCTGTTCACCGAACTCGCGCTGATCCGCTGGCTTGGCTCCAATGTCCTCTACCTCTCCTTTTTCTCCAACTTCGTCCTGCTCGGCAGCTTTCTTGGCATCGGCGTGGGATTCCTCCGCGCCCGATCCGACCGCGACCTCTCCACCTGGGCACCTGCCGTCCTGGCTCTGCTGGTGGTTCTGGTGGCCGTGTTCCCCGTGACCGTGCAGCGATCCAGTGAACAGCTGATCTTCTTTGGCGCCGGCAGCGCGACCACCGGTGTCCCCTCGTGGGTCGCCCTGCCGGTGATCTTCCTGAGCACAGCTGCGGTGATGGCCTGCATCGGCGAGGGCGTGGCCCGCAGCTTCGCGCTCTACCCGCCCCTGGAGGCGTACCGCCTGGACATCTCCGGCAGCCTGGCGGGCATCGTCGCCTTCTCGGCGCTGTCCTTCCTCTGGGCGCCTCCGGTGGCGTGGGGTGCAGCGGTGGCGGTGGCCTTCGCCCTGCTCCATGGCCGCCGCCGCTGGATGCTGCAGGGGGCGTCGCTCGCGGCCATCCTGCTTGTCTTGACCATCGAGAGCTTGACGCCGCGCTTCAGCTGGTCTCCCTACTACAAGGTCACAGAGATTCGCACCTCCCCGACCAGCGTGGACATTCGCGTCAACGGCATTCCCCACCAGAACATGGCCGACTTCGTCCACGACCCCCGGCAGCGCAACAACAACCGTCAGTGGCCATACCAGGACGCAGGTCCCAACCACCCCCTGGACGACGTCCTTGTCGTCGGCGCGGGGAGCGGAAACGACGTCGCAGTCGCGCTCGCCCACGGTGCCCGGCATGTCGATGCTGTGGAGATCGACCCGCGGCTGCATCAGATCGGCGAGCAGAGCCATCCCGACCGGCCCTACAGCAGCAGGCAGGTCACCAGCCACATCACCGATGGCCGGGCCTTCCTGGAACACACCGCGCAGCGGTACGACCTCATCCTGTTCGCCCTTCCCGACAGCCTGACGCTGGTGTCGGGGCAGGCATCCCTGCGGCTGGAGAGCTATCTGTTCACGCAGACCGCCATGCAGACGGCCCGGGACCACCTCAGGCCGGGGGGCGTTTTCTCCATGTACAACACCTACCGCCAGACGTGGTTGGTGGACCGGCTCGCCGGCACCCTGGAGTCCGTCTACGGGAGGGCTCCCTGCCTGCGCTTCTACGGCCGTACCTCGGCCGTGATGAGTGACAGCGCCACGGCGGGGGCCCTCCACTGCCCGTCGACGTGGCGGCCGGCGCCGGGTGCCTTTGTCCCCGCGCCCGCGACCGATGACTATCCCTTCCTGTACCTGGAGACCCCCGGAATCCCGCCGCTGTACGTCTGGACCCTCCTTCTGATCGCCGTCAGCGCCGTTGTCCTGGTTCGCATCAGCGGTGGTCCGCTGCGATCCATGTCGCGGTACGCGGACCTGTTCTTCATGGGAAGCGCCTTCTTGCTCCTGGAAACCAAGAGCGTGGTTCAGTTCGCCCTCCTCTTCGGAACAACCTGGTTCGTCAACGCCCTGGTGTTCATGGGGGTGCTGATCGCGGTCCTGGTCGCCATCGAGATCTCCAGGCACTGGACGGCTCGGCACCCGGAGCGCCTCTACGGCCTGCTGCTCCTGGCGCTCCTGGTCGCCTGGCTGATCCCCCTCGACAGCCTGCTGCGCCTCGACTTCGTGCCTCGCCTGGCAGCGGCGGTGCTGCTCGCCTTCACGCCGATCCTGGTGGCCAACCTGATCTTCGCGCAGCGCTTCAAGGACGTCGGGGAGTCGGTCACCGCGTTCGCCGCCAACCTGCTCGGCGCCATGCTCGGCGGGATCCTCGAATACGCGGCCCTGGTGACCGGCTACCGGGCATTGCTCATCGTCGTTGCCGTGCTGTACGGATTGGCGCTGCTGAGTGGACGCAAGTTGGGCCGCCTATCGGCGGCCTGAGGCCGAGGCGGCGGAGCGATCGGCCCGTTCGCTGCTTTTCGGGGTGTCCGCGGCCGGCCAGCTCCCTCGATCGGCCCTGGCCGCCGGTTGGTCCCTGGGATGGGGTCGCGGCGGTCAGCGGGCGAACGGGGCGCTCACCGGCAGCGAGGCTGCGGCGACTTGACGGGCCACCCGAACGGGCCATATACTTCCCTGCTTGCGCGCCGATCGCGGCTCGCGAGCGTTCCAACGCCTCTCGTGGGCTGTTGGTGCGCCCAGAACCTTGACATTTGAAGAGTGGAGACAACTATCCGCAAAGGCCCTGGGTTCGCCCCGCAAGGGACGGACTAAGCGCAGGACCTCGTCAAAACCATACGTCTTTGACTTTTGCTCCGGCCGCAAGGCTGGAGCCGACGTCTTTTCTGAGACGTTTCTTCGGAGAGTTTGATCCTGGCTCAGGATTAACGCTGGCGGCGTGCATGAAACATGCAAGTCGAGCGCGGTACATAGCTTGCTATGTATCTAGCGGCGCACGGGTGAGTAACACGTGAGCAACCTACCTTCGAGTTGGGGATAGCCCTGGGAAACCAGGATTAATACCCGATGTGGTCACCATCAGGCATCTGGAGGTGAGTAAAGGCGAAAGCCGCTCGATGACGGGCTCGCGGCCTATTAGCTTGTTGGTGGGGTAACGGCCTACCAAGGCGATGATGGGTAGCTGGTCTGAGAGGACGGTCAGCCACACTGGGACTGAGACACGGCCCAGACTCCTACGGGAGGCAGCAGTTAGGAATTTTCCGCAATGGGCGAAAGCCTGACGGAGCAACGCCGCGTGGACGATGAAGACCCTTGGGTTGTAAAGTCCTGTCGGAGGGGACGAAGATATGACGGTACCCTCCAAGAAAGCCCCGGCTAACTACGTGCCAGCAGCCGCGGTAATACGTAGGGGGCGAGCGTTATCCGGATTTACTGGGCGTAAAGAGCGTTAAGGCGGCCGGCAAAGTTGGTGGTGAAATTTCAGGGCTCAACCCTGAAACTGCCTCCAATACTGGTCGGCTCGAGTTCGAGAGAGGAAGGTGGAATTCCCGGTGTAGTAGTGAAATGCGTAGATATCGGGAGGAACACCAGTGGCGAAGGCGGCCTTCTGGCTCGCAACTGACGCTGTAGCGCGAAAGCGTGGGGAGCGAAC
>JBHEMT010000058.1:0-2567 GCA_046262435.1 Candidatus Dormibacteria bacterium
CTGAGGTCGACGTCGCCGGCGCGGCTCTCCTGGGTGAGCAGCTCGACACGGCCGACCAGGTCATCGAAGCTGCGGACGCCGAGCCGCGCCATCCAGCGGCGGACGTCGTCGGCGAGGAAGCGCATGAAGGTGACGATGTGCTCGGCCTTCCCGGTGTACCGAGCGCGCAGCGCGGGATCCTGGGTGGCGATCCCCACCGGGCAGGTGTTGAGATGGCAGACCCGCATCATGATGCAGCCCGCCGCCACCAGCGGCGCGGTGGCGAAGGCGAACTCCTCGGCACCGAGCAGAGCCGCTACGACCACGTCGCGACCGGTGCGCATCAGGCCGTCGCTCTGCAGCACGACGCGGTCGCGCAACTGGTTGGCGACCAGGGTCTGCTGCGCCTCGGCGAGGCCGAGCTCCCACGGAGCACCGGCATGGCTGAGCGACGACAGCGGTGCGGCACCGGTGCCGCCCTCGTAGCCCGAGATGACGATGTGGTCGGCGTGGGCCTTGGCGACCGCCGCGGCGACGGTGCCGACGCCCATTTCGGCGACCAGCTTGACGCTGATCCGGGCGTCGGGATTGACCGCGCGGAGGTCGTGGATGAGCTGGGCTAGGTCCTCGACCGAGTAGATGTCGTGGTGCGGTGGGGGAGAGATCAGACCGACCCCGGGGATGGCGTTGCGCAGGCCGGCGATGGTGACGTCGACCTTGTCACCGGGAAGCTGGCCGCCCTCTCCGGGCTTGGCTCCCTGGGCCACCTTGATCTGGATCTCATCGGCGTTGATCAGGTAGTGGGCGGTGACCCCGAAGCGGGCCGAGGCCACCTGCTTGATGGCACTGCGCCGTGAGTCGGGGCGTGCCGGCGTCTCGAGGGTCAGCGATGTTTGGGCGGTGGACGGCTCGGCGGGGTCGGGGGTGAAGCGGGCCGCATCCTCACCGCCCTCGCCGGTGTTCGAGCGACCGCCGAGGCGGTTCATGGCGACCGCCAGGGTCTCGTGCATCTCCGGTGAGATCGAACCCAGCGACATCGCCCCGGTGGCGAAGCGGCGCACCAGCGCGTCGGCGGGCTCCACCTCGTCGAGCGGAAGCGGGGTGTCGAGTTCGCGAAGGGTGAGCAGGCCGCGCAGGGTGCGCCGCTCGGCCGACTCGCGGTCGGCGAGGGCGACATAGCGCGCGAAGTGCTCGGCCGAGCCCGACTTCACCGCATGCTGCAGGGCACCGATCACCTCGGGGTTCCAGGCGCGCTTCTCGCCGTGCCGGCGCCACTGGTAGCGGCCGCCGCCCTCGAGGCCGGCCGGGGGCGCGCCGACGGCGGGGAATGCGCGGGAGTGGTGGGTCAGCGCGTCGGCGGCGAAGCGCTGCAGCCCGGCGCCCCCGATGCGGCTTGGGGTGCCCGTGAAGTACCGCTCAACCACCTCGGGAGCCACACCGATGGCCTCATGGAGCTGCGAGCCGCAGTAGGAGAGCACCGTGGAGATGCCCATCTTGGCGATGGTCTTGAGCAACCCCTTGGTGAGGGCATTGACCACGTTGGTTTGCGCGGTGCGGACGTCGACGTCGACGTCGCCGGCAAGGGCGAGCTCGGCGGCGGTGTCGAGCAGGAGGTGCGGATTGACCGCCTCGGCGCCGAAGGCGATCAGCAGAGCCAGGTGGGCGACCTCGCGCGGCTCGCCGGTCTCGATCACCAGCCCCACGCCGGTGCGGGTGCCCTCGCGGAGCAGGTGGTGATGGACGGCGGCCACCGCCAGGAGCGAGGGAATCGGCACGTGACCGGCGTCAGCACCGCGGTCGCTGAGGACCAGGATGCTGCGGCCCGCGGCGACCGACTCGGAGGCGAGCCGGCAGATGCGGTCGAGCCCTTTGCGGAGACCGGCGGTGCCCTCGGCGACATGGAACACCGCGGCGATGGTCTCGGTTGGGAACTGGCGCTGGGTGAGCTGGCGGATGCTGCCCAGGTCGGCGTTGGTCAGGACGGGATGGGGCAGCTCCAGGCGGGTCGCCTGGCCCGGACCCTGCTCGAGCAGGTTGCCGCCGGCGCCCAGCGAGGTGACGAGCGACATCACCGAGGCCTCGCGGATCGGGTCGATCGCCGGGTTGGTGACCTGGGCGAAGAGCTGCTTGAAATAGGCGAAGACGGGCTGCGGCCGCTCGCTGAGCACGGCCAGCGGGGTGTCGTTGCCCATCGAGCCGACCGGCTCCTCGCCGTTGCTCGCCATCGGGGCGATCAGCAGGCGGAGGTCCTCGTCGGTCCAGCCAAAGAGGTGCTGGCGGATGCGCAGGGTTCCGGGGTCGGGCTCGATCGGCTGCTCGGCAGCGGTCCGCAGGGCGTCGAGGTGGACGGTGCCCTCGCGGATCCACGCGGCGTAGGGATGGCAGCCGGCGAGGTGGGCCTTGGCAGCGTGGTCGTCGAGGATCGAGCCGCCCTCGGTATCGACCAGCAGCAGGCGGCCAGGGTCGAGCCGCCACTTCTTGGTGATGCGCTCCTCGGGGATGTCGAGGACACCGGCCTCGGAGGAGAGCACCACCAGGCCGTCGTCGGTGACCAGGTAGCGCGCCGGGCGCAGCCCGTTGCGGTCAAG
>JBHEMT010000059.1:0-8853 GCA_046262435.1 Candidatus Dormibacteria bacterium
TCTCGCTCGAGCCGCCGCTCAGCTATCGCGGCGTCAGCTCACCGCACTTCCACACCGGCCTCGACATCGGTGCCGCGGCCAACACCCCGGTGCGCGCCGCCGCCGATGGGGTGGTCATCCTGGCCACGGCCAGCGTGGACGGTGCGGGGCGGCTGGTCGGCTACGGCAACCACGTCGTCATCGCCCACCCCGACGGCCTTGTCACCCTCTACGGACACCTCAACAGCCTCACCGTCCAAGCCGGCGACATCGTCCGGCAGGGCCAGGTGATCGGACTCGAGGGCTCCACCGGGTGGTCCACCGGCCCGCATCTCCACTTCGAGGTGCGCCGGGGCACCGACTTCCTCGACCCGCGGTCCTTCCTCGGCAAGCAACTCCCGGCTTAGGGTCCGCCGACTGCGGCCAGTCCATCATCAAGACGTCGAAAAACGGCCGCCCGGCACGAGTACCGGGCGGCCGCCAGTTATCGATCCGCTTTGACGCGAGCTGGGTGCACCTGCCGCGCCGATGTCGCCTTACGGGGTAACGGTGACGGTCGTGCCCTGGGACGGGTTGCTCGTGCACGAAAACCCGCCGGGTGCGGTGATGCCAGTGCTCAGCACCGCGACGGTGACACCGCAGATGTTCGCGGCGGCTTGGATCGGCACCGTCACGGTCACGGTGTTGTTGTTGAGCACGTTGTTGTTGGCGATGGTCACGTTCACCAGGCCGCCCGTGACGACGGGGCCCTGCGCTGACGCGATCAATGGTGTTGTTGCCACCGCGCAACCCGATACGAGAAAGCCAGCGGTCGCAAGTCGAATCGATCGAATCATGGGTTTACCTCCATGTCGGTTGACGAATCGTAGGTAGTGAACGTTCGTGGTACCCAGAATGTCAAATCTCATGACATATCTAATGGTAGATAAACTGACATTGATATCAACGTCAATGACCGGCGGTCACACGGGCTGCTCCGCTGACACATCACGCGTACGCGTGTCCTTCACACCCTGTCCCCCTTCCAAGTGCGGTGGTCCGCGCGCTCCGTAACTCCGCCTTGGGCAGAACGACGGCTGAAGATCGTGTCTGTCCGTCGACCGCCGCTTCGGCCCACGGGCTTCGCGTCGGGCCCGGCGTCAGTCCATCGCCAAGGCGTCGAGCAGGCGCAGCCTCGACGCTCGCAGCGCGGGGAAGATCGCCGCCACGATGCCGGCAGCGAAGCCGAACACCGCGGTGAGCACCACCTGGCCCCACGACACGGCCAGGCTGGTCACTCCCTGGTCACGCAGCGCGTGCACTACCGCGGCACCGAGGGCGATGCCGATCACGATGCCCAGCACTGAGCCGATCAGCGCGATGGTGACTGCTTCCCAGCGCACCATTGAGCGCGTCTGCCCTCGAGTCAGGCCAAGCGCACGGAGCAGGCCCAGCTCGCGGGTGCGCTCGATCACCGAGAGCGCAAGTGTGTTGACGATGCCGAGCACGGCGATCACCAGCGAGAGGAAGAGCAGTCCGTAGATCAGTCCCAGCAGCGAGTTCAGTCTCCCCTCCTGCTGCTTGACGAACTGGTCGCGGTCCCGGGCCTGCAGAGTGGGATATGCGGTGAGATCACCGGTGACCGCGCGCCGGGTGTCCTCAAGCGACTGCCCCGCCACACCGTTGACCAGGACTGTCTGGTCGCGCTGCAGCTGGTAGTGCTGCTCGTAGAGCGCCAGAGTGAACACGTAGTCGCCGAGAAAGCCATTGACCCGATAGGTGGCGGCAACTCCGAGGGTGACCGTCGCTCCGTCCTGCATTTGCACCGGAACTGCTGAGCCCACCCTCCAACCGTGCGACGACGCCGCGGCTTCACTGACCAGGATGGTGCTGTCGCGCAGCTTGCCGGGATCACCGGCTGTTGCGTCAATGCCGACGGTGGCCGCGCGGTTGCGCGGGTCGAGGGCAAGAATGTCCTCACCACTTCCGGCGATCCGGGCCCTGCTGAAGCGCAGCTCCTCCACGTCGCGGAGCCGCCTGTCGTGACGCAGCGCGGTGGCCACGCCGGGACTGAACCCGCGGCTACCGCCCCCCTGCTGCTTGGGGCCGATCTGGAGGTCGGCCTTCTGGCTCGAGCCCACCTGGTCCGCCAGCGACGCCCGAAAGGACGCGGATAGCACCGAGATGCCCGACACCAGGGCCAGGCCGACCATGAGCGCCGCGGCGGTCGAGGCGGTCCGGCGCGGGCTGCGCTGCGCGTTCTCGCGCGCCAGGCGCCCCGGCACGCCGCGGAGTCGCGCCGCCGGCCAGCCGATCGCGCCGGCGAGTGGCCGCACAATCAAGGGCGCCAGGATGGCCACGCCCACGAAGGCGAGCAGGACCCCTACCCCGAGCTCCAGCAGGCGGTTGCTGCCCGAGCCGAAGAGCCCAAGAGCGATCAGCGCCAGTCCCGCGGTCAGCACCACCGCGCCCACCGCGACGCGCCGCCCGGTCACCGGCTGCGCCTCGGGAATCGCGTCCCGCATCGCCGCCACGGGCGACACGCGGGTCGCCCGGCGAGCCGGCAGGATTGCCGACACCACGGTCACCGCCGTGCCGAGAACTGTCCCGATCAGCACCGTGCGTGGCCGCACCACCAAGCCGTCGCTGGGCAGGTCCACCCCGACGGCGCGGAGCAGGGCATTGAGCCCCTGGGCCAGGAGAATCCCGGCGGCACAGCCGACCGCCGACGCCAGCAGCCCGGTGATCAGTGCCTCGGTCAGCACCGACGCCAGCACCTGGCGGCGGGTGGCTCCCAGCGCTCGCAGGAGCGCGAACTCTCGTGACCGCTGCACCACCAGGATGGAGAAGGTGTTGACGATGATGAAGCACCCGACAAAGAGCGCGATGACGGCGAAGACCAGCAGGAACGTCCCGAAGAACCCCAATGCCTTCTCGATCTGCTGCGATGCCGCGCGGGCGGCGTCCGCGCCCGTCGTTGCCACCGCCTGCCCGTGCAGCGCTGCGTTGATCCGGTCGCGCAGAGCCGTGTCGATCACCCTCGGCCTCGACTGCACATCGATCAGGTCGTACTGACCGTTGGCGTCGAGCAGCTGCTGCGCCACCGGCGTCTCGAAGGCGGCGAAGGTGGCTCCGCCGGTGGAACCGCTTCCGCCGCCGCCGAGGCTGAACCTCCCCGACACCGTGAAGGTGCGCACCGCACCGCCGGCGAGAACCACGTCCACGCGGTCCCCCTCGCGAACCTTTGCCTTCGCCGCCACTCCCAGATCCAGGGCCACCTCCCCTATCCCGCGAGGAGCCCGTCCCGACCTCAGGTGGTAGGGCGTCAGTGCTTCGTTGGTGACCCAGTTGATCCCGAAGCCCGGAGCCCCTGTGCCCACCGGCTGGCGCTTCGCGTCCAGCACTGTCGCGTCACGCTGCACCCTCCCCTGCGCGTCGGCAACGCCCTCGACCCCGCGAACTAGGTCGAGGGTGGCCTGACCCAGGCGCGCGCGCGGCGCATCACCGCGGTCGCTCCCAACCGCCAGCGGCTTGCCCTGAACCGACACCGCCACGCCCGCGTTGGCATTGGCAAAGATGTGGTCGAAGGTTGCGTTGAGCGTGTCGGTGATCACGTAGGTGCCGCTGACGAAGGCGACGCCGAGCACCACTGCGATCGCGGTCAGCGCCAGGCGCAGCTTGTGGCCGAGCAGGCTGCGCAGGGTGGCCTTGAGCATGCGCCGGGGCTCAGCTGCCCAGGTGGCGCATCAGGTCGAGGATGCGGTCAACGGTGGGGTCGGCCATCTCCTCGACCACCCGGCCGTCCGCGAGAAAGAGGATGCGATCTGCGTACGAGGCGGAGATGGGATCGTGGGTGACCATGACGATCGTCTGTCCCTGGTCGCGCACCGCCCGCTGCAGGAAGCCGAGCAGCTCGCCGCCCGCGCGCGAGTCGAGATTACCGGTGGGCTCGTCCGCGAAAACGATCTCCGGCCGGCTCACCAGCGCGCGGGCCGCGGCCACGCGCTGCTGCTGGCCACCGGACAGCTCAGACGGACGGTGATGCAGCCGGTCGCCGAGGCCGATGGTCTCGATGACCTGGGCCATCCACTCAGCGTCCGGACGCCGCCCCGCGATCGACAGCGGCAGCACGATGTTGTCCCCGGTGCTGAGGGTGGGCACCAGGTTGAACGACTGGAAGATGAACCCCACCTTGTCGCGGCGGAGCAGGGTCAGCTGCTTCTCGCTGAGGCGGTTGAGCTCGACGTCGCCGATGAAGACAGAACCGGAGGTCAGCCCGTCGAGGCCGGCCGCGCACTGCAGCAGCGTCGACTTCCCTGAGCCCGAGGGACCCATGATCGCGGTGAAGCGTCCCCTTGGGAAGTCGACCGACACCCGGTCGAGGGCCCGGACCACGGTATCCCCGGTGCCGTACGTCTTGACTGCGTCGACGGTACGAGCCGCCGCCACGGCAGCGGGCCGCGGCCCCGCGGGCGATGATGCAGTCACTGTCTCCCCCGCGCTTGTCTGGTCCGCCGCTGGCGCCGGCGCCCCCAATTTCGGCGCGGCAAAGTGTAGATGCGCACCGTCCCCGCCCCCGCACTGCTCAAGCACCGCTGCGCCCGCCGGTATGACGTACGGATCGACTTCCGTCGAATACACTCGGCACATGCGAGCCATCCGCGGCGGCAGGGAGCGGCGCCCAGCCGTCCCCAAGGACCCAACCGGCGGAAAGCGCGCGCTGGTGCTCTGCGGTGGCGGCATCACCGGCCTCACCTACGAGATCGGCGCCCTGCGCGCCCTCGACGACATCCTCGTCGGGGTCAGCGTGAACGACTTCGACATGTACGTCGGTACCAGCGCGGGGTCGATGGTCGGCGCGCTGCTCGCCAACGGCATCACCCCCACCGAACTGGCCCTTGGCCTCCAGGGCAGCAACGCCAAACTGGCCCCGCCTGGACGCTGGACCATCTACAGCCCCAACCTGAGCGAGGTTGGAAGCCGGGCCATGCGCCTGCCCGGACTGCTCCGCGAGATGGCGTGGGAGATCGCCCGCCACCCCGCCAAGATCCCCAATACCGACGTTGTCGCCATGCTCGCCCCGCTGCTGCCCAGCGGACTCTTCGACTCCGGCCGCCTGATCAACTACTTCCACCGCGTCCTGGCGGAGGAGGGCATCGCCGACGACTTCCGCAAGCTCGACCGCGAGCTCTACCTGGTCGCCTGCGCACTGGACAGTGGTCAGCGCACCGTGTTCAGCGCCCGGCGCAACGGTCATGTCCCGATCAGCCGCGCCGCCGCCGCCAGCAGCGCCGTGCCGATGCTCTTCAAACCGGTGCGCATCGATGGCATCGACTATGTCGATGGCGGCATCAAGGGCAACTCGGCAATCGACGTCGCCGTCGACAACGGCGCCACCCTGATCGTGGTCATCAACCCGGTGGTGCCGGTGGACGCACGCGACCTGCAGATGCCGCAGCATGCCCGCCAGCAGGGCGGTGGCAGCGCCGGTGTGCGGATCGCCGACCTGGGCATGAAGGGGATCTACAACCAGGTCTTCCGCGGCATGCTCCACGACGGCATCCTCGATCACATTCGCCTGGTACGCGCCCGCAAGCCGGACGTCGACATCCTGCTCATCGAGCCCCGTCCCGACGACGAGAAGATGTTCTTCCACGAGCTGATGTCCTTCTCAGCGCGCCTGATGGTCATGCAGCACGGGTACGAGTCCGTCTCCAACGGCCTCTACGACACCTGGGGCTACCTGCGCCGCATCCTCCCCAAACACGGGGTCCACATCACCCGGCGCAACATCGACCGCAAGCCGGTGCAGATCCCCATCGAGAGCTTCGACCAGCCCAACCTGCTCAGGCGCCTGCTGCGACAGACGGTCTTTGACCGCCGGCCCCGCGTCTCAGTCGTCGACGACGAGGCCGTCTGACCTAGACGCTGCGGGGGTAGCACCTAGACGCTCCCGTGGGCCAGCTTGAGGGCCACGAGCACGCCCGCCATAGCGATCAACGCGACCCCGCCAAGCTGCTCCGCCCGCTCGCGCAGCTCCTCGCCGATCCTCGCTCCGACACGCATGCCCAGTTCCGCCGCGGCAAACGCCTGCACCCCGATCCAGGCCACCGCCACAAGCAGCGGGAGCCCGAGGAGGCCAATGCTGAACCCGATCGCCAGCTCGTCAACGCTGATCGCCAGCCCGAGATCGACCACCGCGAAGCCCTGCGCCCTGGCCAGCAGCCGCAGCCGTCCTTCCTCTTTGTCCTCATCACCGGGCCGCAACATCAGCGCACCGGCGACGACAAGGAAAGCGATCGCCGTCCATCCGGCGAAGTACCCGATGACGTGGCCCACTGCGCCGCCGATAAAGAAGCCGACAATGGGCATCCCAGCCTCGAAGGCGGCCAGCACCAAACTTGTCCGCCGGCGTCTCTCGGCCGGAATCCCAACGACGCCCAGTGCCGCCGCCAGCGCGAAGGTGTCCAGCGACAACGGCAGGATCAGCCCGGCAAGCACCAGCACATGACGGGTCACCGGCAGTGCAGCAGCCGTGCGCACCGCGGCCGGCGCTCACGGTCCGCCGCGGCGCCCGATACCCTCCCCACACCTCCCACGGGCGGCAGTCTATCCAAGGGCTCTGCTCTGCTCCACCCAGAGTAGTAGTCCACCGCCAGATACCAACGCCTCGCAACGCCCGGGGTACGATCCGGCTCCTGGTGAATCCCGCAGTCGAGAATGCCCCTCCGGTGACGCGCACGCAGCTCACCCAGGCTCTTCGTGATGCAGGAGTCACCGCTGGCGGCATTCTGATGGTGCACACCCGGATGAGCGCCATTGGGCAGGTCATCGGCGGCGCCGACACCGTGGTCAGCGCCCTGCTCGAATGCCTGGGCCCCGAGGGCACGCTGGTGGTCTACACCGCATGGGAGCACGATGCCTACGAGATGGCCGACTGGCCACCGCAGCGCCAGGCCGCGTACCGCGGCGATCCACCCGTATTCGATCCCCTGATCTCCGAGGCGTGGAGCGGCGTGGGCCGGATCCCCGAACGCGTGCGCACCTGGCCCGGCGCGCACCGCAGCGCCCATCCCCTGGCCAGCGTTGCCGCCATCGGCGCCCAGGCCGAGACCCTGGTGCGCGGCCACCGGCTGGGCGACGGCTATGGCGCCACCTCGCCACTCGCAAAGCTCGTGGCGCAGCGCGGCGAGATCCTCCTTCTGGGTGCCCCACTGGACACCCTCACCATCCTCCACCACGCCGAGGCCATCAGCGACCGGCCTGGCAAACGCCACTATCGCTTCCCGGCACGCCTCCGTAGCGCCGACGGCACGGTTGACGTGGAGGTCGACGACATCGACACCACACGAGGTGCCTACGACTACACAGCCGTCGAGGACGGGGGAAGCGACGCCTTCGAGATACTCGCCCGGGATGCTCTGGAGGCGGGCGTGGGCAGGGCGGTGTCAATCGCCCATGCGAGTTCATACCTCTTCGACGCGGCAGCACTTGTCGCCTTCGCGGTGGCTTGGCTTGATCGCCTGGTCAGCGCCCAGCCGCCGCCCACCTCAACCGGTGGCTAGAGAACCCGCAGCGCCCCATCCACGTCGCGCTCGCGGCGCGCCAGTGCTCGCAACACCCCCAGCTCGCCGTGACGCAGGGCGGCCACCTCGAGCAGCACCTGCACCGCAAGCCTGGCCCCGGGCAGGGCCGATGTCGGCAGTCCCACGCTGACGCAGAGATCGTCGCTGTGGACTGTCAGCTCCACGATGCGGGTGAGCAGGTACTCGTCGAGCGGAAGCACCACCTTGCCGCGCACCTCCACTCGACGATCGTCGGGCTCCACCGGCAGGCGCGCTCGCAGCCGCTCCAGAGTGGCCTCGAACGCTTCCAGCACGGCGGCGTGGCCGGCCCGGGCTTCCTCCGCCCCTCGCTCTCGGACGCCCACGTGCAACGGCGCGTTGACATCGCCCGCCCGAGCCAGCATCTCCACGAAGTAGCCCGCTCCCGAGAGGGGTGGCTGCCGCTCATCAGCCGGTGCAGCGGCATCGATATAGCTCTCCACAGTGGTCACCGCGCGCACGAGGTGCGCCGCCAGCGCCCCCACGCTCATCAGCTGCAGTGCCGAGGCCTCGTCCCAGCGCTCAACCACCTCCGCCAGACCGAGCACTGCATGTGCCGCATCCCCCGCCGCCAGAAAGGTGGAGCGCGCCTCGCTCACCTTCGCCACGTCAGGCAGCACCCACCGCGCCGCGCATCACCGCGCCGATATCGATGCTCCGCGATCCCCCGCCCGGCAGTGGCTGCACGCGATGGGCGAGCACCATCGGCGCGACCGCCTCCACGTCGCGCAGATCGACACTCGCCCGGCCATTCAGGGCGGCCAGAGCCTGCGCCGCCTTGCGCATCACCAGGTCGGCGCGATGGCCGTCGACCTCAAGCTCGATGCCCAGAGCGGCGATGCCCACCAGGACGTCCCGGTCAACGGTCACCTGCGAGAGCGCGGTGATCGCCTGGGCGATCCGATCGGCCTCCGCCTGCTCAGCCTCCGCCCAGCCGGCGATGAACGCCTCGGGGTCGTCGTCGAACGCCTCGCGCCGTTCCACGATCGCCACCCGCTGGCCCACGTCACGCAGGCCGACCACGTCGACGCACAACCCGAACCGGTCGAGCAGCTGGGGTCGCAGCTCGCCCTCCTCGGGGTTCATCGTTCCCACCAGGATGAACCGCGATGGATGGTCCACGGAGATCCCCTCCCGCTCCACCACGTTGACCCCCATCGCCGCGGCGTCGAGCAGCACATCCACCAGGTGGTCGTCGAGCAGGTTCACCTCATCCACGTAGAGGATGTTTCGGTTCGCCTCGGCCAGAACTCCGGGCTCGAACCGTTTGCTGCCCTCCTTGATCGCCGCC
>JBHEMT010000060.1:0-6563 GCA_046262435.1 Candidatus Dormibacteria bacterium
TTGCGGCGCAGCCGGTAGACGTGGGCGTCCACGGTGCGGGTCTCGATCTCGACCTCGTAGCCCCACACCCGGCGGAGGAGCTCGCCGCGGCTCATCACCTGGCCGGGGCGGGAGGCGAGCAGGGCGAGCAGGTTGAACTCGGTGAGGGTGAGCAGCTGCTCCTCGCCGTCGCGAAAGACCTGGCGGCGGCCGAGGTCAATGGCCAGCCCGGGGAACTCGAAGCGATCACGGGGCTGCTCCTGGGAGGAGATCTCACTGCGGCGCAGGTGGGCGCCGATCCGGGCCATCAGCTCGCGAACCTCGAAGGGCTTGGTCACGTAGTCGTCGGCGCCGAGCTCGAGCCCCACCACCACGTCGATGGTGTCCGCCTTGGCGGTGAGCATGATGATCGGGACCCGCGACCCCTCGGAACGGAGGCGCCGGCAGACGTCGAGGCCACTCATGCCGGGCAGGTTGACGTCGAGGATGATCAGCTCGGGGTTCTGTTCACGGGCCATGGTCAGGCCCTCCACCCCGGTGGCGGCCTCGAGCAGGACGTGGTTCTGGGCGGACAGCGCCATCCGCACCACCTCGCGACTTGGCTGGTCGTCCTCGACGATGAGGATGGTCTTGCCGACTCCGCTCATACCTTGGCCGCCTCCAGGTAGTTCGAGATCTTCTGCACGAAACTGGCCACCTCGATGGGCTTGGTGATGTAGCCGGTACAGCCCGCCGCGATTGCCTCCTGCTCGTCACCCTTCATGGCGTTCGCGGTGAGGGCGACGATGGGAAGGCGAGAGGTTTCCGGGTTCGACTTCAGCATTCGGGTCACCGTCAGCCCGTCCATCTCGGGTAGCTGGACGTCCATGAGGACGAGATCGTACGGGTTCGTCTGGGCCTTGTGGAGGCCCTCCCTGCCGTCGATGGCCACGTCCACGTCATAGCCGTTGCCGTTGAGGACCATCTTGGTCAATTCTCGGTTGGCGGCATTGTCCTCGATCAGCAGGATCCGGTTGTGCCCGTTGAAGATGCGGACATCGACGCCATCGAGGGGCATCCGGAAGGTGAACACCGACCCCTGGCCGTCATCACTCTCCACCGAGATGCTGCCGCCGTGGAGCTCCACGATCCTTCGGGTCAGGGAGAGCCCCAGGCCGGTGCCCTCGGTGGCGCGGGTGCTTGGCCGGTCAACCTGGTAGAACTCGCCGAAAATTCGCTCCTGGTCCGCGGCGGGAATGCCGACGCCGGTATCGCCCACCTCGACGACCAGGTCGTCGCCGAGGCGGCGGGCACTGACCCAGATGCGCCCCTGCTGGGGAGTGAACTTGATCGCATTGGAGAGCAGGTTGTACATCACCTGCTTGAACTTGCTCTTGTCGGCGCGCACCTCGAGGTCCTCGGGAAGCACCTGCTCGGTCACCTCGAGCTCGCGCTGCGCACTCAGCGACTTGATGACGTTGTTGACCTCGCGGAACGCATTGCCCACTCGGAAGCGGTCGTACTGCAGCTGCATTCGGCCGGCTTCAATCTTGCTGAGGTCGAGCACATCGTTGACCAGCTCGAGGAGGTGCTTGCCCGAGGTGTGGATGTTCTCCAGGCACTCCTGACGCTGGGTGGGAGTCAGCTCGCCGGCGAGGTTGTCCTTGAGAATTTCGCTGAACCCGAGGATGGCGTTGAGCGGAGTGCGCAGCTCGTGGCTCATGTTGGCAAGGAACTCGCTTTTCAGCCGGGAGATCTCGGCAATCTGCGCGTTGGCCACCTCCAGCTCCCGCTTCTGCACGGCGATCTCCACCAGCTGGTCCTTCTGAGCGTGGTGGAGCCGCGCGTTGTCAATGGAGATCGCTGCCTGGTTGGCGATGATCTGCATCAGCGCCTGCTCAATGCTGGTGAAAGGCTGCACCTCACGCCGGGCGACGGTCAGGGCTCCGACCAGCCGGCGCGGTGACTCGAGGGGCATCACCAGGCAGGAGCGCGGTGCGTACTTGAGGTCCAGCGTCTTGAAGCGCCGATCCTTGGTGGCATCGGCCACCGAGACCACGCGGCGCTTCTGCGCGGCCCAGCCGACGATGCCCTCGCCGAGGCCGAAGCGAGCGACCTGGCCAACCTCATCCGCATAGGGGAAGGTGGCGATAGCACTCAGGGTCTGACCGTCGGGATCAACGAGGAAGACGGTGGCGGCGTCGCAGGGGACAAGGTCAGACGCGGCCTTGAGCATGAAGTCGATGGTCTCCTTCAGCTCGAGACTGGACGTGAAGAGGTTTCCGACCTGACCCAGAAGGTCGACGATTACCTTGTCGTCCATCGGTGGCCGAGTATACGGTCGTCCGGCAAATACGGATCGCAGTTGGCGCGATTCGGGCGCCATTGCCGCCCGTTTGGGCCGGTGAGCGGTCGCCGGACGACCCCGCCGACCGGCTCAGCCGTCTGGCGGCGGCTCCAGCGGACTGAAAACCCCTGGGTAGCCGAGGTGCACAAACGCTTCGAAAGCGGACTCGGTGACGGTCAGGATCTCGGCGAGAACAGCGTCGAGCTCCTCGGCCCGCACCGGTGCAGGCACAAGGCCGACCACGACCACGTCGTCGTCCGCGTCCAGAGCCATGCGGACCCGTCGCATCGCGGCGTTGCGCCGGAGCAGGAGGCGGTGCAGCGCCGCCGCGTCCTCGGCGCGGCGGGGCCCACGCAGCAGGAAGCTGTTCAGCCACGCCCCGTCGCGGCCGAGATGCACGTGGACGGAGATGTCCCGCCGCACCCTGCCGGGAAGGACCATCAGCCAGTCGCAGTCGCTCAGTTGCCTGCCGCGCAGCTCGGGGACGGCGGCCAGCAGACGCTGGATGGCATCTGCGGCCGACGCCGGCGGATCGGTCACCGACGCGCCTATGCCCGGCTCCTCAGCTCCTCGATGATCTGGGGCAGGATCTTCACCGCGTCACCAACAACGCCGAGATCGGCGAGCTTGAAGATCGGCGCGTCGGCATCACGGTTGATGGCCAGGATGTTCTTCGCGCCCTTCATCCCGACGGTGTGCTGCATCGCACCGCTGATCCCGCAGGCGATGTACACGGTGGGTTTGACAGTTTTTCCGGTCTGTCCCACCTGCATCGAGTAGGGCACCCAGCCGGCGTCAACGACTGCACGTGACGCGCCGACTGCGCCATGCACGAGCTGAGCGAGCTCCTCCAGCAGGGCGAAGTTGGCGGCCTCCCCGAGGCCCCGCCCACCACTGACCACCACCGGCGCGTCCTCCAGCTTGGGTCCCTTGGTCTGCTCGGTGACACGGTCGGTCACCCGGGCACGACGATGCACCTCGGCCACCGGCGCGGAGATGGGCACCACCGTGGGAACCGCGCCCCCGCCGGGCTCGGCGATCAGCGATTTGGGCCGAACCAGGGCGATCGCCGGCCCCGCCACCGCGTCGAACCGGGTGGTCAGCAGTTCGCTTGCCCCAAAGATGGCGGTGTGCACGCAGAGCTCGCCGTCAGCCGACAGCTCGAGACCGTTGGAGATCACCGGCGCGTCGAGCCGGGCGGCCAACCGGCCGGCAACGTCGCGGCCGTTGTAGGTGGACCCAAAGAGGATGACGTCGGGGTGGTGCTCCTCGGCGAGTGCGGCGACGGCGTCAGCGCCGGGGCCGCCGAGCAACAGCTCGGTATATGCCGAGTCGGTCCCCAGGTACACCGTGCTGGCGCCGTACTCCCCGAGCTGGGCAACCGCCCCCTCGCCGTCGGGCGCGAGCACCACCGCCGCCACGGAACTCCCCAGCTGGCGCGCCTTGGTGAGCAACTCAAGCGCTCCGGACGACGCCTTGCCGTCGACCACCTCGGCGAACACCCAGATCTTGTCCAGAGCCATCTCAGACCACCTTCGCGTTGACCAGGAACTCGACGATGCGCCTGGCGCCCTCGCCGTCGTCCTGGTGGATCTCACCGGCCTTGCGCTGCTCGGCAGCCGTGACCTCGGTGATCTGCTGCCGCGCCGAGGCCGCGCCGAGGCCATCCAAGCCGAGGTCGCTCAGGCTGAGCCGGTCGACCGGCTTGGACTTGGCTCCCATGATTCCCTTGAGCGAGGGGTAGCGCGGTTCGTTGACACCGGCGGTGACGGAGATCACGGCTGGTGCCTCCCCCTCCACCTTGTCAATGCCGACCTCGGTCTGCCGGTTGACGCGCACGGTCGTGCCCTCCACCTCGATCGACTTGGCGAAGGTCAGGGCGGGGACGCCGAGAAGCTGCGCGATCGCCTGCGGAACAATCCCGGTGTACCCGTCGGTCGACTCGGTGGCGGCGATCACCAGGTCGAAACCCTCGCGCTTGATCACCGCGGCGAGCACCTTGGCGGTGGTCAGTGCGTCGGAGCCCTTCAACGCCGGGTCGGTCACCAGCACGGCCTTCGCCGCGCCCATCGCCAGCGCCTTGCGCAACGCATCCATGCCCTTCTCTGGCCCCATCGAGACCACGGTGACGCTCCCCCCCGTCTTCTCGGCGATCTGCAGGCCAGCCTCGACACCGAACTCGTCGCCGGGGTCGAGGATGACCTCGACCCCCTCGCGCACCAGGTAGTGGGTTGCGGGGTCGAGACGACCGACCGCGTTCGGGTCCGGCACCTGCTTGACGCAGACGACGACGTTCATGGGTCCTTCCTTCCCTCACGAATACGCGCTTGCGGAACTCACCCTGACGACTGACATTCGTGCGACCGAGGCGGCCGCGAACAATCCTGGCGCGACCGGCAGCCGCACCCCGGAACGCCGCCGGCGCTGGTCACAGCGCCGAAGTTTCTGCACTCTAGCCGCTCGCCACCGGACACCGTCGGTTGCTGCAGCCCCGTTCTCAGGCGAGGCTCAGGGAGCTGGCCCTCCCCTGTTCGACAATCGGCGCAGACCGCTCAGGCCCTCCGACACGAAGGAAGACGCGCCATGCCGTACCTCCGCTCCATGCTCATCCGCCGGACCGTGCTGGCGGGAACCGTGCTGACCCTGGCGACGGTTGGCGCCGGGGGCGCCTACATGCACCTCGCTGCGAGTCCCTCATCGAGCGCCTCGAGCTCGGCTGCGCAACCCGGCGCGAAGACGGGACATGCGCGGCACCATCGCCACGGCCGCCACCACCTCCTGGGCGAGCTGGTGCGGATCACCGCCAAAGACATTGGTCAGACCCCAGAGCAGGTTGTCACCCAGCTCAAGGCGGGGAAAACCCTCGACCAGATCGCCGGCGCCAAGGCCGGCGCGGTCAGGCAGGATGCGCTGGCTCTGGCCAAGACCCGGCTCGACCGGGCGGTGAGCCGCGGCCGGATTGACGGCGCGCGAGAGACGGCGCTGCTCACCAAGCTGGGCCAGCGGCTCGACACCGTGATGAGCAAGAACCTTTCTGCCGAGGTCCAGCGCTTCGATGAGCACCCGCACCGCGCTGCTCCGTCGCAGTCGGCGCCTGCCCCGCAGGCCTCCAGCCCGCCCGCGGCGGCCTGATCCGCCCCTCCCTTCCAGAGACCCGGGCCGCAACGCGGCCCGGGTCTTGCTGTGTCTGCGGTGCTCTGCTCGGGGCCGCGGTTGACGCCGGAGTCTCTACACTCCCCCAATGCCCAAGCAGTACTCAAAGGCCGAACAGGTCACCGAACCCGGCAAGAACTACGCGGCGACGATCAGCACCGAGCGGGGCGAGATTGTGATCAGCCTGGAACAGGCGCGCGCGCCGAAGAGCGTCAACAACTTTGTTTTCCTCGCCCGTGAAGGGTTCTACGACGGCCTCACCTTCCATCGCGTCGTTCCCGACTTCGTGGTGCAGGGTGGTTGCCCGGAGGGATCGGGCCGGGGTAATCCGGGCTACCGGTTCGAAGATGAGCCGGTGCAGGGCGAGTACATTCCGGGCGCCGTGGCGATGGCCAACAGCGGCCCCAACAGCAACGGCTCGCAGTTCTTCATCTGCACCGTGGACGACCGCAACAAGCTGACCAAGTCCTACAACCTCTTCGGCCAAGTCACCAAGGGCATGGAGGTGGTTGAGCAGATCCGGGTGGGTGACCGGATGACCAAGGTCGACATCACCGAGGCCTGACATGTCAGGGACGGCCCTACCCCCCGAGCCCGGTGCGGGTGGGCGGGCGGACGAGGACCCCGAGACGACGGCCGAGTCGCCGGCAGAGCAGCTCCGCCTCCTCGCGGTGCATGCCCACGCGGACGATGAGTCGATCACCATGGGCGGTTCGCTGGCGACCCTCCACGACCAGGGAGTCCGCACCGCGTTGATCACCTGCACCGACGGACAGCTGGCAACCATCTTCGACCCGACCATGGATGAGGCCACGACCCGGCCGATTCTGGGACAGGTGCGTCGCGCGGAGATGGCCAACGCGGCACAGATTCTCGGTCTCGACGAGTTTCACTTTCTCGGCTACCGCGACTCGGGAATGGCGGGCGCCGACAGCAACGCCGACCCTGAGGCCTTCTGGCACGTCGACATCGACGCCGCGGTGGGCCGGGTGGTGGAGCGGATTCGCGCCTTTCGGCCTCACGTGGTGGTCACCTACAACGCCAACGGCGGGTATGGCCACCCTGACCACATCCAGGCACACCGGGTCACGCTGCTGGCCGTGGC
>JBHEMT010000061.1:0-21978 GCA_046262435.1 Candidatus Dormibacteria bacterium
CAGGCAACCCGATTCCTACCCATACCCCCGCGCTGGTGGCCCGGGGTATAGGTAGAAAGGGGGTCGTGACCAGGGAGCCTGACGGGGTGACTGCCGACGCGATCACCCCGTCGCTGCTACACGGTGTCGAGCGCCTTCCTGAAGAGGGCTGCGATGGGCGCGGGCATCATGTACTCGTTGCCGTTCCACTTATAGATGAGCTTGAACGTGTTGGCAACGTGGTTAATTACATCGTCGAGCGATTCGCTTCGGAGTTCGACCGCCCCTTAGCGCGAAGAATTTGGTGCGTCGGACAGGGAAAGTTGGACGCCATCCCAGGTCCATTGGCGCATTACCTCTCTACCAGAGGGAAGGGGACGACTGGCCCAGGCTGCGGCGCGGCTGCGCCAACCCAGGCCTCCGTGGTTTCCACAATTGCCAGGTCCTGGGTCTAGGAGGCCGCCGTGCACCTAGGAAGCACACCTGCACCGGGACATTGCCTGTGTTACACCCCACTTCCTACCTATACCCCGGGGATCAGGCGGCCCTTGACGACCTACACAGGATTGTGTATGCTCCGCGGTGATCCAGCCCCTCCCTGCTGGGTCGCCGCCGGCTCCCTGTCAGCCCCACATGGCAGGGAAGCCCGGCGGTTTCCCGCACGCACCGCCCCCGGTAGCTCGCTGCAGCCGCACAACCGCAGCGCTACGCAGGCTGCCGGCGGCGCAGCGCGGCGTCGGTAAGCGACGGTGTCTGATATCCCGCATCGGCAGGATTCAGGTTGGTGCCCGGCGGCACGATCTCGTCGATGCGGTCCAGAAGGTCGCTGCTCAGGGTGACGTCGACAGCGCCGAGCTGACTCTCCAGCTGCTCCATGGTGCGCGGCCCGATGATCGGCGAGGTCACCGCGGGATGCTGGAGCACGAAGGCAATCGCCATGTGGATCAACGACAGCCCGGCCTCGGCGGCGACGGCGGCCAGGGCGTCGGCAGCCTCGAGCTTGCGCTGGTTGACCGGCAGGGTGAGGTCGTAGCGCTGCGGAATGCGCTGAGCGCGAGTACTCGACGGCGTCGCGCCGTCCTTGCGGTAGCGGCCGGATAGCCAGCCACCGGCCAGCGGGCTCCAGGGAATCACTCCCATCCCGTAGCTCTGGCACACGGGGAGCAGCTCGGCCTCGACCCCACGGGCCAGGATGGAATAGGGAGGCTGCTCGCAGATGAAGCGTTCGCGCCCCCGGCGCTCCGCCACCACCTGGGCCTCGACCACCTGGTACGGGGGAAAGGTCGACGAGCCGAGGTAGCGCACCTTTCCCGCGCGAACGAGGTCGCTCAGTGCTCCCAGGGTCTCGTCGATGTCCACGCTGGGGTCGGGGCGGTGGATCTGGTAGAGGTCGATGTGGTCGGTGCCGAGCCTGCGCAGGCTCTGCTCGCATGCCTTGATGATCCAGCGGCGTGAGTTGCCCTGATGGCTGGGGTCGTCGCCCATCTGGCTGTGCACCTTGGTGGCCAGCACGACGCGGTCACGCTTGCCACCCGCCAGGGCCTTGGCGACGATCTCCTCTGACTCTCCCTGCGCGTAGACGTCGGCGGTATCGATGAAGTCAATCCCGGCGTCGAGGGCGCGGTGGATGATGCGGATGGAGTCGGCGTGGTCGGGGTTGCCCCAGGCGCCAAACATCATCGCCCCGAGGCAGAGCGGGCTGACCCGGACACCGGTATGACCGAGGGTGCGGTGCTGCATCGACCGAGGGTACGACGGTGTCACCTGGGTCGGCTCGCCCCGGCTGTCAGGAGAGCAGAGGACGCGGGGTCAGTCGTAACGCCGGGAGAGGTGCCAGCTGCCGTCGCCGAGGTCGCGATAGAGCTCGAGGCACTGACCATCGCGGGTGAGCACCCGCCGGTAGTCGCGCATCACGCCCCCACGCCACCAGTCGGTCTCCACCAGCCAGCGGTTGACCACCCGCTCGACGGCACGCCAGCCCGCTGGGATGCGTACCGACTGCAGCTCTCCCGCCGGCCCCAGACGCACCTCCACAACCCCCTCGAGCAGCTCGGTCATCGCCGTCCCCGCGCCGGGGGCGCCGGGCTGACCGGATCAACCGCAGCGGCGCGGTTCGTTGAACGATCGCCCTGCGGCGCTTGCCACCGCCCTCTCAAACCCTGCCCGCCCACCGGGGCCGCAGGCGTCATCCAGCCAAAGCGGCGCTCGGGGAGGTCGCCGGGGTCCACCGCCAACCGCGGCCGGCGCACGGTTCCGGCCCCGAAGCGGTCCTCGATGCGCACCAGCGCGCGCTCCACCGACTCGGCGGAGGCGTCACCGCTGCGCAGCAGGTCGGCCTGCCGGCCGCCCCCGGCGCTCAGCTGGCCTGCCTCGAGGCGCAGCGCGGTCACCGCCAGCCGCGGCTCGATCGCCGCCAGCAGGCCGGTGGCCAGCTCCCAGAGCTCGGCTCCGCTGCCGGCCGGCACCGGCAGCACCCGCTCAGCCTCGCCCGACACCGCAGCCTCCCCCTCGAGCACCAGGCGCAGACTGCCGGCGCTGAGACCCCGCACCAGCAGGCGCTCACCGAGTTCCTCGACCAGCCGGCGGGTGGCGAAACGGAGCACCTCGCGACCCGCCACCGCACCGTCGAGCACCAGCCGCTCGGCGAGGTAGCGCGGCGCGGTATGGGGAGTCAGCGGACTGTCGTCGATACCGCGTGCAAAGCGGTGGGCGAGCAGACCGTCGTGACCGAACTGACGCTCGAGGTCGGCGGGAGCAAGGCCGGCCACCGCACCCAGGCACTCCAGCCCGAGCAGGTGTAACCGGTCACGGACCCCTGCGGGCACCGGCAGCACGCTGATTGGCAGGGCGGCCAGGAAGGTTCCCTCTCCGCCCGCCCGAACCCGACGGATGTGCTGAGGCCGGGTGGCGGCCAGCCGGGCCACAAAGCGCGACCCGGCCACCCCCACCGCCGGGGCCTCGCCGAGAGCCGCTCCCAGGGCACGGGCCGCCCCGGTCGCCCAGGCCTCCTCATCGGCGTGAGCGGCGTGCCGCCCGGAGAGATCGGCGTAGGCCGCGTCATCGCCCATCTCCACCCGGGGCGCCACCGCGCAGAGGCTCTCCAGCACCCGGGCGCGGAGCCGCTCCGTCGCCTCGACGTCGACCGGGACGAAGACGGCGGTGGGACAGAGCTGCTGCGCCTGGCGCAGCGGCATACCCGGGCACACGCCCGCCGCCTCGGCCGCCGGGGCGCAGCCGAGCACCGGCAGGCGCAGCTCGGGACGGCCACCAAGGATCACCGGCTCACCGCGGAGCTCGGGGTGCCTGCTCCAGGCGGCCAGCAGGCTGAGATGAGGAAAACGGGCACAGAGCAGCCGGGCCATCGGCGCAGCCTCAGCCGGCCAGCCCGGCCACGGGCGGCGCCAGCGGCTCGGCGGGGAACTGCTGCACCCCGACCACCGCGGGCAGCCCCAGCACCTCGGCCTGCGCCTGGGGCCGGGGATAGCGGAGCAGCACCCGGACATCCGTCCCGGGCGCGCCCAGCTTGCTCTTCACCGTGGTCAGCCGTACCCGCAGCCCCACGATGTCGCCATGAGCCTCCTGCCAGCCGGCGCCATGGCACTGCACGGTCAGCGATGACGCGTAGGCGAGCGGCGCGGCGAGGGGTGCCGGCGCACTGACGCAGACCACCGCCCGGCCGCGGTGGGCCGCCTCCACGGTGGCGGTGAGAGCGTGGCTCCAGCTGTCCACCCGGCCCAGCCCCGGACCGAATGCGATCCCCAGCCAGGGCACCCCGGCATTGAGCACCGCCCGGGCCATGGCCAGCCCGGCGCCCAGCTCACCCCGGCGCGGCCGGAGCACCAGCATCGCGTCGAGATCAGCGCCCAGGTCGGCGAGGAACCCCGGGTCCAGGCTGCCGTTCAGATCGAGATAGGCCACTCGCATCGAGCGGCTGGCCCGCGCCGCCAGGGCCTGGAGAAGGGTGAGCCGGCCGCTGGCTGCCGGCCCCATCCCGGTCAGCACCGAGACCCGGCCGAGCGGCAGCCCCCCGGGCAGCACTCCGCCGTCGAGCACCGGCAGCCCACTCGGCCAGACGCCGGCCTGCAGAGCGCCCTCCCCCCGGCGCAGCGCGTCAGGGCCGAAGCGGCGCTGCAGCCCGGAGAGGGTGTCGGTCAGGGGCTGCGCCACGCTGCTCCTCTGCGCCCGAGCGCTGATCCGCGGCTGGTGCCTCGAGGGGACGCGGAGAAGACGCGAGGCGTGGAAGGGGCAGTCTACCGAACATCTGTTCGGTGGGCAAGACAGCCTCTCCTTGACCGGCGCGGGGGCGCCCGTGGTGGTGGTGAGGCCCGACCAGGCCTGAGTCAGCGAGCCGGCGTCAGGTCAGGGGAAGCCGTTCGCATCACAGCTCGTACCGACTGCCCACGCAGTTGGGAATGTAGCCGTCGCCAAAGGTGCGTGCCATCGCGTGATGCGCGCGCCACCCGGTGCAGTGCCCCGGAATCACCAGCGCCGGTCGCATCGCCGCCAGATCGGAGCACACGCGCTCGAGGATCGGCTCATAGGTGGGCCCGTTGAGGTGGAAGCCGCCGATGACCGCATACAGTGAGTCGACACCGGTGAGGGCACGGGCGTAGCGGGTGATGTTGACGATCCCCGCATGACCGCAGCCGGTGATGACCACCAGCCCCCGTCCCCGAACGTCGAGGATGATTGCCTGATCGTCAAGGACCAGGGGGTCCGGTTCCCAGGCGCCGTTCTTCCACGCCTCCTGAATGGGAAAACCGGGCTCATAGCCGCTGGTCCTGTCCACCTCGCCGGTCACCAGCACGGAGTTGTCGAAGAGAAAACTCGGCTGTTGCTCTTCGACGATGGTGCAGCCCACCTCCTCGAGAGCGCGGCGGCTGGTGGTGGGAAGCTCGGTGGGCTCCGGACCCAGTAGCACCCTCCGTCGGTTCCAGAAGTCGGGATGGATCAGCACGGGAAGATGGAGCCGCCCCAGCCGCCGAATCAGGCCATCGAGGCCCGCGGTGTGGTCGAAGTGTCCGTGACTGCAGACGATCGCCTCGATCTCGGTGGGATCCAGTGAGAGCCGGCGCATGTTCTCGACCATGCCGTTGGGGCTGACCCCGCAGTCGAACAGCAAGCGACGACTGACCGCGCCCTTGGTCACCGTCAGCAAGAGGGACAGACCGTGTTCCGCGAGCAACTGGTCCGGGACCTCACCGCCGCTCATGGTCGCGATCGGCACGGTGCCGACCGACGGTCCCGGACGCCAGCGCCGCGCCTGCGGCTGGTCGGGAATGAAGACGTCACAGAGATTCTCGACAAGGACGGTCACGGTCACGCTGTCAACCGGTTCCAGCGGGATGCGGAGGCGGCGGCCGGCGGGGTTGTCGGTCAGGGGCGTTGCCGGGTGGAGGAACCGTTCAGCGCCTGAAGCACACACGCCGCCACCTCACCTTGGGCTTGGGATGTCTGAGCGGGGCGAGTGTACGACTGCCCTGCCGCTCCTCTCGCGCCGGCCACTTGGCCGGTCACCCGCGGACGGCCGGAACCCCCCACAATGGCTGGGGTCATCATGGCCGGGGACCCAGCACGGAGAGCCATGGCAAGCCCGGAGTCGATCCGCGTCCTCATCGTCGAGGACCACCACCTGGTCGCCGAGGCGGTGGCCGCCATCCTGCGCGCCGAGGACGACATCGAGGTGGTTGACGTGGTGCACACCATCGCCGACGCCCGGGACCGCGTGGATGCCCTCGCCTTCGACGTGATCCTGCTCGACCAGCGCCTGCCCGACGGCCAGGGGACCCGTGCCGCTCCCGATCTCCTCGCCCGCCGCCCGGGGGTGCACATCGTCATCCTCACGGCGGCCAGCGACGACTCGGTGCTCTCCGAGGCCCTCCGCGTGGGGTGCTCGGGATACGTCAACAAGACCGAGAGCCTCGCCCAGCTGACCGCATCGGTCCGTGCCGCGCACGCCGGAGCAACCTCCGTCTCGCCGCAGATGCTCGAGCGCGTGCTCACCGGAAAGGGCACGCAGAACCTGCGCGGCGAGGCGCTGACGCCGCGTGAGGCCCAGGTGCTCGCCTTGCTCGCCGAGGGCATGACCAACCCGCAGATGTGCCAGGTGATGGGAATCAGCCCCAACACTCTGCGCAACCACATCCAGAACATCCTGGGCAAGCTCGACGCTCACTCGAAGCTCGAGGCGGTGACGGTTGGGCTGCGCGAGGGGCTGATCTCGGCACCGCAGTAGGGTGGCCCGCGGCAGCGCGGACGGCTCTGCGCTAGAGTTCGACCACCGGGCCACGTCCCCTCCATCCCCGTCCTCCGGGGCACCTCCCATGTGGCATAGCTTCTTTCCCGCGCTGGTCGCTCCCGGAGTGTCCAGCGCTCAGGCGGCAACGATCCTGCTCGTCGTCGGGATCGCGCTTGCGGCCGCCACCGCCGTCCTCATCGTGCGCGGGTGGGGCCGTCCGCCACGCGCCGCCATCCTCGGCGGCGTGGCCTACGGCGCTGTGCCCTACCTGGTCGCCCAGGCGAGCGGCGTGCTCACCCCGGCGCTGATCGCGGTGCCACCGCTGATGCTGCTCCTGCTCGACGAGCTGCTGGTGGGCCGCCGCCGCCCCGCCCTGCTGGTGGGCGCGCTGCTGGGTGGCCTGGCCTCGCTTCCCGTGCCGCACAGCGGCCCCCTGCTCCTCGCCCTGGCGGCCGCTGCGGGCATAGGTCTGGTCGTGGTCGCGCTACTGCGTCCGCGCGGGACATCCTCGGGAAGCGGTCGCTTGCTCACCGTGGCGGCGACTGCCGTGGTGGTGTACGTACTTGTGCTCGCCTACCCATTGCACATCACGCAAACCGGACCGCGCAGCTTCAACGCGTGGGTGACGGACAACCAGGCGGGGGGAGCCTCTGTGCTCAACGGTTTTGCGGCCTCGCTCGGACACCTGGTGAGCAGCGGCAGCGCGCTCGCCTACGTGGTGCTCGGGCTGGTGCTCGCGGGCGTGGTTGAGCTGGCCCGGCGCTCGAAGTCCCGCTAGAGCGCGGAGCTCATCGGTCGGGTTGGGCGGACCGCGGCTCCCCCGCCGCGGCGTCGCCGACGATCAGCCGGATCGGGCGGTCGGAGAAGACGTAGTTCCAAAACCAGCCGAACAGCACCAGCAGCTTGCGCCGGAACCCCAGGATGAGCACCAAGTGCACCAGGAGCCAAGCGATCCATCCAGCAAACCCGGAGAGGCGAATGGGGCCGGACTGCATCACCCCGGCATTTCGGCCGACCGTGGCCATGATGCCCTTGTCCCGGTAGTGGAAGGGCGCCGGCGATCGGCCCGCGAGGATGGCGCCGATCGACGCGGCCGCGTGCCTCCCCTCCTGAATGGCGACGCTGGCCAGCATCGGCAGCGGCGTTTCGTGGCCCTCGACATCGGCCATGTCTCCGACGACGAATACCTCGGGATGACCCTCCAGCTGGAGGGTCCTTTGCACCCGAAGAGTGCCGCGCGTTGCGTGCGCCACATCAGGTAGGCGACCAGCGAGGTCACCGGCCCGCACCCCCGCCGCCCAGATCACCATGCCGGCCTCGATCTGTGCACCGCCGCGGAGTCGCAGGCTCTGGCCCTCGACCGACGCGATTGCTGAGTGCAGCTGCACGGTCACGCCCTTGGCGGTCAGGGCGGCTCGTGCCGCTCTTCGCAGCGACGGCGCGAACGCGGCCAGCACGGAGTCGCCAGCCTCGACGAGTCGCACACTCGCCTCCGTGCAAAGCTCGGCTCCAAGGTCGCGCCGTAGGGGCCCGGCAATCAGCTCGGCGAGCGCGCCACAGAACTCCACGCCGGTCGGGCCGCCGCCGACCACCACGAAGGAGAGCAGCGTCCGACGGCGTTCAGCGTCAGGCTCCCAGCGGGCCGTCTCGAACTGGGTCAGGACCCGGTTGCGGAGCCGCAGCGCGCCCGGGAGGTCCTTGAGTTGAAAGCAGGTGGAGCGCAGCTCGTCATTTCCGAAGAACTCAGTGGTGCTTCCGGCGGCGATGATCAGGTGGTCGTATGCGAGGTCGCCCTCCGATGTTCTGACGACCCGGCGCTTCAGATCCATTCCGGTCACCGTCGCCAGGCGAAACTCCGCGTTGCCCAGCACGCGCAGGATCGAGCGGACCGGCTGGGCAATGTCACCGGGCTCGAGCAACGCGGTGGCCACCTGGTACAGCAACGGCGTGAACAGATGGTGGTTGCTGCGGTCGATCACCGTGGTCCGCACTGGCAGCCTGGCCAGGGCTTTGGCGGCGTTGAGACCACCAAAGCCGGCACCGACCACCACCACCCGCGCGCGAGGCTCGGTCATCCCGGCTACCGCCGTGGGTTGCGGCTCAGGGTGTTGTTGCGGCGTCGTTCGATGTTCACCGCCGCCGAGATGAGGGCGAGGTGGCTGAACGCCTGGGGGAAGTTGCCCAGAAAGGCGCCCGTCTGCGAGTCCACCTCCTCACTGAACAGGCCCAGCGGCGACGCGAAGGCCAGCAGCCGCTCGAAGCGGCGTTCCGCCTCCTCCAGCTCACCCACAAGGGCGAGGGCATCCGCCAGCCAGAACGCGCAGATGATGAAGGAGCCCTCGGGCGTGGTCAGCCCGTCGTCGGTGTTCTGGGTGCGGTAGCGGTAGACCAGTGGCCCGGTCGACAGGGCATCGTCGATGGCGGCGATTGTGGAGCGCAGTCGAGGGTCGCCGGTTCGGAGAAAACCGAGCTGCACCAGCCGCAAGGCGCCCGCGTCGAGCTGGTCGCTGCCGAAGGACTGGGTGAAGCTGCCGATCTCCTTGGAGTAGCCCCTGGACATCACAGCACGATGGATTCGGGTACGTGCCGTCGCCCAGCGCGGGTCGACCTCCTTCTTGAGCATCGCACCGAGTCGGATGCCACGGTCAACCGCGACCCAGCACATCGCCTTGCTGTACACAAAGTCGAGGTTCTCGCCGCGCACCTCCCACAGCGAGGCGTCCGGCTCCTCCCAGCGGTCGACCGCGAAGTTGACGATGATCACCAGCTCATCCCAGAGCGCCTTGCTGATCTTGCCGCCGTTGAGCGCGAAGAGGTAGACGGAGTCGAGCAGTTCGCCAAAGATGTCGAGCTGCAGCTGGTCGGCGGCGCCGTTGTTGATTCGCACGGGTACGGAGTCGCGATAGCCGCTGAGGTGGGGCAGCTCCTCCTCGTCCCCCGGTGACCGTCCGTCGAGGCTGTAGAGGTTCTTCAACCCCTTGGAAAGGGTGAGGTGGCCCATCCACTCCATGAAGTCGGTCGCCTCCTGGTGGAAGCCGAGCTGGAGCTGCGCATAGAGGGTGAAGGAGGCATCACGCAGCCAGGTGAAGCGGTAGTCCCAGTTGCGCGACCCGCCGACCCACTCGGGCAGGCTGGTGGTCGGGGAGGCGATGATCGCGCCGGTGGGCGCGTAGGTCAGCAGCTTGAGGGTCAGCGCCGACCTCCACACGTGCATCTCGTACGGGCCGCGATAGGTGCACTGACTGATCCAGCGCCACCAGAACATCTGCGAGGTGCGCAGCAGCTGTCGGCCCACCTCGACATCGGCGAGTGAGGTTCCGCAGCCGCTGCTGGCGGTGTTGACCGAAAGACCGATGATGACGGTCTCGCCCGGGCCGATGCTGAACTGCTGGTTGTGGCCGTGGAGCGGGATGCTCGCGGTCACGCAGTAGTGCCGGTCGTCAACGTCGCCATGCAGGATGCCGTCGACCGGCTTGAGCGGGTTGTCCTGCCGGCCATAGTCAGGGCGCATGTCGATGTGCTGCCCGAAGCGCACCGTCCCGGCGAGACCGGTGACCACGCGGACGATGCGCGGGTGCTTGTGTGGCCGCGCGTGCTGCTTGGCGTCATGCTCGTCGACGGGCATGAAGTCGGTGACCTCGGCGAGACCGTCCCCGGTCTGGAACACCGTGCGCAGGAGATTGGTCTTGTCCGCGTACTGCTGACGGCAGGTGTGGGGATCGACCGGGGCGAGCTCCCACGCGCCACCACGCTTGGCATCGAGGATGCGGCCAAAGATACTGGGACTGTCGAAGCGCGGCAGGCAGCACCAGTCGATGCTCCCGTCGATGCCCACCAGCGCGGCCGAGCGACAGTCGCCGATCAGTCCGTAGTCGGCGATCGGCAGGTAGCCGCCCCCGTTGCGCCGCGAGACGTGCGGACCGGTCGCGGACTGATGGGTGCGCGGCGCATCAGCGGCCGCGTCCGGTGCCGACGGCAGGCCTCGCTGCGGGGCTCGGGTTCGCGCTGCCGCCCGTCGGGTCACTCCTACCAGTCCTCGGGGAGCGCATCCTCGGCATCCAGCTCCCGAGCCCGTTTGGATATCCACTTCTGCGCCGCGGCACGGTCCTTGGCACGACCGACGGCCTGCACCGCGTCCTCGAGATCCTGCCGGTTGCGAATTGGGAAGGAGCCGTCAGGCATCGCCTCGCCCTTCTCGGTCAGCTTGCGACGCTCCTCAGCGCTGAAGTCGTGCTTGTTCGGCACCCCTGCCACCCTCGGTCGAGCCGCCGCCCCGGCCGGGTGGCCCGGGGACCATCGGCGTCCGCGCGGCTGCGATGATAGCCGCCGTGGCTCACGTTCCCCCGCGTCGCCAACGGCGGTGAGCTACCTGCCCAGCGGCCTCCAGCACGAGCTCCGCGCCGGAGCCGCACGGGCCGTCGCCGTTGAGGTGGGCGGCGGCCTGCGCGAGTACACGGTGGCCGGACGTCACCTGCTCGATGGGTATGGCGAGCACGAGATCTGCGCCGGCGCACGCGGTCAGCTGCTGGTCCCCTGGCCCAACCGGGTGCGCGATGGGCGGTATGCGTCGAACGACCGGGTGCATCAGCTCGCCCTCACCGAGCCGGAGCAGCACAACGCCATTCACGGTCTGGTCCGCTTTGCGGCGTGGCGACTCGAGGACCGTGACACCGCCCGTATTCGCCTCAGCCATACCCTGCACCCTCAACCCGGCTATCCGCACAGCCTTCTCGTCGGTGTCGAGTACCACCTCACCGAAACCGCCCTCCAGGTGTCGGTCGAGGTGAGCAACCGGGGCGACAGCACCGCCCCTGTCGGGGTCGGCGCCCACCCGTATCTGCGCGCCGGCGGAGGCCAGGTCGACGACTGGACGCTGCATCTGCCGGCCGGGCGGCGCCTGGTGACCGACGCCCAGCAGGTCCCGCTTTCAGACGTACCGGTGGCGGGGAGCCCTGAGGATTTTCGCAGCCCACGGCGGATCGGGGTGACGCACCTCGACACCGGGTACAGTGAGCTGTCCCGCGATACCGCCGGAAGCTGCCGGGTCGAGGTCCGTGCAAAGGATGGAGGTGGTGTTGCGCTCGTGCTGGGCGCCGACATCCCCTACGTGATGGCCTTCACCGGAGACACCCTCGCCGACGTGTCGCGGCGGCGTCAGGGGCTCGGGCTGGAACCCATGACCTGCGCACCCGACGCCTTCAACAGCGGTCAGGGCCTGCGCACGTTGGGTCCCGGGGAGACCCTTCGCTGCGGGTGGCGGCTCGAGGCAATTTCGCCCGACTGACCGCCGCCGAGGGGGGTACCGGCCTGGCCGAGCCGATCAGTGTTCTCGGGCTCATGCGCGACCAGTTCCGTCACCGCCGGCACTGTTCGTGCGCTGCTTGCGACGCAGCAGCTGATCGACAGATGTCTGAACGAAGCCCGCGCCGAGGTAGAGGTTGCGCGCGGCGTCGGTCTCGAAGCCGACCTTCAGGCGGCGTGCGCCCTTGCGGGCGAGCAGATCGAGGCCGTTGGTCAGCAACATGCGACCGAGGCCCCGCCGCTGGTATTCGTCCTCGACGCGCATCGGTTCAACGAGTCCAACCAGCGTCGTGTGGTCGAACCAGAACAACGCGTAGCCGGCGGCCGTACCGTCCGAGTCCTCAACCGCCAGATCGAGCGTCGGTTCGTACAGGGAACCCTGCCGCAGTCGCGAGTCGACGAGTTCCCCGTTGCGAGCAATCATCGGGTGCGGACGATCCGCGCGGGTCACCCGATCGACGATCATGAACCCATCGACCTGCGCAACCGGCGGGCGCTGCTCTGCATCCATCCACGAAGTGCCCGACAGCTCGCCGGTCATCGCGAACCCACTCCGAGTGGCGAGGGCCGTCAGCGCCACGTTGTCCGCGCAGGCGATGACTCGGAGGGCGTCGAATTGCTGTCCGGCGGTGGCATTCAGCGTCGCGCGCCAGACGTCTTCCTCGTCGACGCTCGACGGCACGGCGAACACATCTGCTTGCCAGGTGTCGCCCCAGGCTGTCAGCCCTGCAGCAGCCACCGGGCCGGCGTCATCGAACCAGACCGGGAGCGCCAGGTCGTCAGTGGCTCGTGGGCGGCGCCACCACCACTGCACGTCGGCGGCCTCCCACATCCCGCCAAAGGCATCGGCCAGGCGAGCCCGCTGGAGAATTGCGGTGGTGGCGTGCAACCGCGCGAGGCCCTGCAACAACTCGCGTCGCACCACTGCGGTCGTCGAGCGTGAGGGTCGCTCGACCCAGCGCTAGGGCCGGGTGCGCGACCACTCCGCGCTGTTGTCCTCGAACGCGGCCTCGTCGGCCACGCGGGGACCACCGTGACCACCGCCGCCGGTGGGATCCTCGGCTGCGCCGAGCTCGTCCACGGTGTGCGCATCCTCGAAAGCGTCCTCGTCGGCGGCGGTTCCATCGGGCCCGGCTCCCGCCGGAGCGACCGCGTGACCAGTGTCCGCGGAATGCGGGGTCAACCAGCTGTCGGGCGCAGCTCCAGCGCCCTCCGCGTCCTCGGCCATCAGCGCTCCTCCATCATCGGTGCCTCGCGTGAGGCTACCACCCGGTTCCACCGGATCCCGCCGGGTGGACCGGCCGCGGGGATTGCCATTCGCAGGGAGCCCGCGCTCGCAGGGTCGCAGGTGCGCCGGCTTCGGCTGATCCCCGCCACTCGGCACAGCCGAGCCTTCGGGCGGCTCCGTATGGTGGGTCGATGTCGACCTCGTCGGGCTCGGGCGCGCTTGCCATTGCACGGCTCGGCGATCCTTCCCTGCAGCGCCCCGCGCGGCCTCCCCGGCTGGTGGCCCTTGACCTCGACGGCACCTGCCTGCAGCGGGGAGTGCTTCCCGAGCGCACCCGCGATGCCGTGCGGCGTTCGGTGCGCGCCGGCCGGAGCACCATCGTGATCGCCACCGGCCGCACCTACCGCACCGCAGTCCCCTGGCTGCAGGAGCTCGAGGTCACCGCACCACTGGTGTGTTTCGGGGGCGCCCTGATCCGCCGGCCGCCGGGCCCCGAGGACCCCCATGTCGACGGGGCCCAGGTGGGGGCAACCCTGTTCCAGGTGAACCTTGAGCCCGGGGTCGCCCGGCAGGCGATCGGGATCATCCGCGCAGGCGGCTGGCAATGCCTGGTGGACGCCGGCGAGCTCGTCTACTCGGAGGCGCGCCGCGGCGATGGGAAGGAGGCCACGGTCAGCGCGGGCCAGTCCCGAATCCTGTTCATCGAGGATGTCGAGTCCTTGCTCGACCGAGCCCCGGTCCACCGGGTGGTCGCGCTCGACCCGGACCCGCACCGCGCCGACCTGGCTGAATCGACGCTTCGCGAGCGGCTCGGAGACCTGGCCACGGTGGTGCGCTCGCTGCCCACCTACATCGAGGTGGCCAGCCTCGCCGCGAGCAAGGGCCAGGCGCTGCGCTGGCTCTGCCGCCACTGGGACATCGACCCCCGGGACACCGTCGGCGCCGGTGACAGCGGCAACGACCTCGATCTTGTCCGAGCGGCAGGGCTCGGGGTGGCCGTCGCCAACGCCGTCCCCGAGGTGCTCGCCGCCGCCGCCCTGGTCGTCCCGGCTGTCGGCGACAGCGGCGTGGCTGACCTGCTCGGCTGGCTTGGAGCGGATCCCGCGGCCGACTGAGCCGCGGACGGCCGGGGCCGCCTCGAACGGTCCGTGTGTGGATGATTAGCCGTCTGCGCACTGCTATCTCTTGACAGTGCTGATACAAGGAGATCCGCATGGCTCAGACCAACACCGTCGCCCGATCGCTGCATGACCTCGGGCTGGCTGCCTGGTTCGGTGGCTCTCTGATGGGAGTCGTCGGGGTCAACAAGTCGGCTGCCGCGGTCACCTCACCGGCCCAGCGCGCCCGGGTCGCCAATGCGGCGTGGGCGGCATGGACGCCGGTCAATGCCGGGGCCATTGCCATGCACGGCATCGGCGGCGCCCTGCTCGTCGCCAACAACAAGGGCAGGCTCGGCGGCCAGAAGGGCGTGGCGGGGTGGACGATCGCCAAGACCGTGCTCACAGCCGGCGCGCTTGCGGCCACCGGCTACTCGCGCATTCTCGGTCAGCGGATCATGAATTCCGGCGATGTGCCCGTCGAGGACGGCGTCACCCCCGCGTATGAGACCCCTCCGGAAGTCGCCGCGGCACAGCGCCAGCTCAAGCTGCTGCAGTACGTCATCCCTGCGCTCACCGGCGGCATCCTGATCTCCAGCGCTCGCATGGGGGAGCAGCAACGGCCCGCCGAGGTGGCCCAGGGGCTGCTCAAGCGGCTCGTGCCGGACAAGCTGGCCGCCTGAGGACGGCGAGACACGGATAGCGCCCGGCTCCGCCGGCGACCGCCCTGGTCGCCGGTGGCCGGTCAGCCGATGTCGACCAGAACCTTGATCGCTTCGCGCTCACTCATCGCCCGGAAGCCATCGGGAACGGCTGAAAGCGGCACGGTGCGGTCGAGCACTGCGGTGGGGTCGTTCCTGCCCACCAGCAGCTCCTGGAGCAGCGGCTCGATGTAGGCCCGCGCCGGCGCAATCCCGCCATTGAGGGCGATGTTGTTGAACATCAGCTGCTTGAGGTTCACCCGCTCCACCTGATGCGGCACGCCGACGAAGCCGATCGTGCCCCCGGGCCGGGCGACGGCGAAGGCCATGTCCATGCTGCTCTGCGAGCCGACTGCCTCGAGCACCGACTCCGCTCCGCCTTCAGTCGACTCCACGAGGTTGGCGATCACCTCAGGGTCGTGGGAGTCGACCACCTCGGTGGCTCCGAACCCTCGGGCGATCGCCAGGCGGTCGGGGTGATGTCCCACGGCGACGATCCGCTCGGCACCGAGGCGGACAGCCGCCAGCACGGCGCACAGCCCCACGGCACCATCACCGATCACCACGGCGGTCCCGCCCGGCCGCACCCGAGCGCATACCGCCGCATGATGGCCGGTCGGCACCACGTCGGTGAGCAGCGCGGCCCAGCTCAACAGATGCGGATCCGCGGCAGCCTCGGCGGGCATGACCACCAGCGTGCCGTCAGCCTGAGGAACGCGTGCCGCCTCCGCCTGGCCCCCCATGCCGCTCGAGGCGCCGAAGCCACCGCCCTGCACGCAGGACGTCTGCAGGCCGCGCAGGCAGTACTCGCACGTGCCGTCGCTGTAGGCGAAGGGCGTGATCACCGCATCGCCCGGCTTGAGCGTCCGCACCGAGGCGCCAACCGCCTCGACGACGCCGACGAACTCGTGGCCGGTGCGCCAACCGGGCTCCCAGGTGGTGACTCCCCGGTAGGACCACAGGTCGGATCCGCAGATGGTCGCCCGGGTGATGCGTACGATCGCGTCGGTCGGCTCGACAATCGTGGGGTCGGGAACGGTCTCGACCCGAATATCGCCGGCGGCGTGAAAGACAGAGGCTTGCATGCGCTGCAGTCTATGGGAGCCGCTCCGGTGGAGCGCCAGGTCGATGCCGGCGCCCTCGCCGCCCGCTGATTCCGTACCCTGAAGCTCGAGCGCGGCGGAACCGCCCGCCACCGCCCACGCTGCCCGAGGGCGTCGCGACGGAGGAGCACTGTGGCGAGGATCGCGGTCACCGGCGGCACCGGCTTCATCGGAATACGGGTCACCCGAGCGCTCCGCGAAGCCGGTCACGACCTGGTGCTCATCTCCCGAGGTGAGCGCCGGAGCCGGCGCAACCCGGCGGTCACCCAGGTGCGGGCCAACGTGGTCAGCGGCGAGGGTCTCGAGGCGGCGTTTGCAGGGTGCGATGTCGTGGTCCACCTGGTGGCGATCATCCGTGAGCCTCGCGCGCAATTGACCTACCGGCTCGTTCATCGCAACGACACCCAGACCTTCGACTCGGTCAACCGCGGTGGAGCGCAACACGTCGCCGACGCCGCGGGCGCGGCCGGGGTGGACCACCTCATCGACATCAGCGCCATCGGGGTGGGCCCCGACCCGGCCTTCCCCTACCTGGCCTCGAAGTGGGGCGCGGAGCAGGCTGTGCGCGGTAGCGGCGTGCCGTTCACCATCATCCGGCCGAGCCTGGTCTACGGGCCCGGCGACGGCTTCTTCACGGTGCTCACCAAGCTGGTGCGGTTCAACCCGGTGATCCCGATCGCCGGCGACGGCCGGTCCCTCTTCCAGCCCATCTTCGTCGACGACCTGGCCCGGATCATTACCGCCGCGGTGGAGCGGGGTCCGCGCAACGCGACCTACGAGGTGGGTGGCCCCGAGCACCTCAGCTACAACGACATCATTCACGCCATCCGTTCGGAGATCGGCGCCCGCTATCACGCGGAGGCGCATGTGCCCGTTGCACTGATCCGTCCCGCGGCCATGGCGATGAGCGCGCTGCTGTCACGCCCGCCGGTCACCCCGGGGCAACTCAACTTACTGAAGAAGAACAACGTGACCCGGCGCCACGCGGTACTCAACGACTGGGGATTCGAACCCCTTTCCTTCCGCGACAACTGCGCCTACCTGCAGGACTACTGAGGGCCCGTGCCTGTCAACCAGGACGTGCCGGCTCCTGAGGTCGCTTTTGTGCTCGGTGGTGGCGGTCACCTCGGCGCGCACGAGGTCGGGATGCTCCGCGCCCTGCTGGAGTACGGCATCAGGCCCGACCTCATCCTCGGGACATCGATCGGCGCCATCAACGGCGCGGTGATTGCCGCCTCGCCGGTGCCGAGCACCGTCGATCGCCTTGTCGAGGTGTGGAACGATCTCGAGAAGACCGGCGTGCTCGGAGGCTCCATGCTGCGCCGGATCAGCACCTTGGCGCGGAGCCGCACCCACGTTTACTCGAGCAACCCGCTGCGCAAGTTGCTCGCCGACGCGCTGCCGGTGGAACGCATCGAAAACCTCGCCGTTCCCTTCCAGTGCGTAGCCGCCAGCATCGAGCGCGCCGCCGAACACTGGTTCACATCAGGATCGATCGTCGACGCGGTGCTGGCGTCGGCTGCCCTTCCAGGGGTGCTGCCCCCGGCCCATATCGATGGGGAGCACTTCCTCGACGGCGGCATTGTCAACAGCATTCCGGTGGGCCGAGCAGTTCAGCTCGGCGCGCGCACCGTGTACGTGCTTCAGGTCGGCCGGGTGGAGAGCCGCCTGCAACCGCCACGCTGGCCATGGGAGGTGGGCCTGGTCGCCTTCGAGATCGCCCGCCGCCACCGCTACCTCGGCGACATGGCCACCGTACCCGCGGGGGTCACCGTCCACGTGCTGCCCACGGGGGTGACCCGGCCACCGCGGTACAACGACTGGTCCCAGTTCCGCTTCGGCGACTTCTCCAAGGTCGCGCAGCGCATCGACCGCGCCCACACCGCCTCGGTGCAGTACCTGCTCGAGACGCATGGCATAGCGCGTTCGGGTGGTGCACTCGGTGACGCCGCGAGACAGCGCGGGCCGGTGGATCAGCCCGCGCCCCGGGCGGTTCAGCGCCGCGCTGCCCAAGTCAGCGAGCCCAGGCCGCGAAAGAGCCGGCGGGCCGGTGGGCCGACCGAGCGACCGGCGCGTTGAACCGGTCCGGACACCCGGCGCCGTGATCCCCAAAGCAGTTCGCCACCTGATCGTTGCCCCCCTGTTCGTCGCATTCGTAGCCGTGGCGGTCGCCCTCACCCCGTTGCTCGTGGTGGTCACTGGCCTGTGGTCCCTCGTGCTTCGTGACCGGCGCTGGCGTCCGGTGCGCGCGCTCCTCTTCACCCTCGCCTACGGTGTTCACGACGTGGCCGCGGTGATGGTGGGCCTGGGGCTCTGGCTGCGTCTGGGCGGCCGCGGGGCCATGGCCGGGGAGGCGATGCAGACCCGTCACTACGCACTCGCCACCTGGCTCCTGGGACGCGCAAGCACTGCAGCGGACCGTCTGCTCGCGTTGCGCGTCGAGGTCAAGGGCGACGCTGATGCCGTGGACGCGGTCGAGGCTCTCGACCAGCCCCTGATTGTGCTCAGCCGCCACGCCGGTCCGGGCGACTCCTTTCTCATCGTGCGCGAGCTGCTCAGCCACGGACGGCGGCCGCGCATCGTCCTCCGCGCCGCGCTGCAGCTCGATCCCGGCCTCGACATCCTCGGCAACCGCCTCCCCTTCTGCTGGGTGACTCGGCGCGGCGGCGACAGCGAGGCCATCTGTCTGCGGATTGCTGAGATCACCGCGGGGATGGATGGGCGCGGAGCGCTGCTGCTTTTTCCCGAGGGCGGCAACGTGACCCCCGCGCGGCGACGGGGCTCCATCCGCCACCTTCTCCGCGCCGGGGCGCGGCGGCTGGCGCGGCGAGCGGCGGACCTCGACCACCTGACCGCGCCGCGCCCCGCCGGAACACTGGCCGCGCTCCGTGCCGGCGGCACCGCTGACGTGATCTTTGTGGCGCACTCGGGCCTCGCCGGGATGCAGGCGTCGCTCTGGCGACGGGTACCCGTCGACCGAGTGCTGCGTCTCCAACTGTTCCTGGTGCGCGCCGGCGACATTCCCCGCGAGGAGGACGCACGGGTGGAGTGGCTCTTTGACTGGTGGGCCCGGCTCGACGCCTGGGTGGATTACGACGCCATCGCCCACACCACCTCCCCGCGGCCAGTGCCGGCGCCGGTGCGGGGCGATGCTGATCGCCTGGAGCCAACTCGATAGCCACGCGAGCCGGGTAGCCGCCTCGACACCGACCACGGGCCGGCTAGCCGGGCAGGACAAATGGTCGGTGGACCACCTCTTCAAGGACGAACACAGTCTCGGTGTTGTGCACCCCCTCGATGGCCTGCAGTCGTTCGAGGAGCACGTCGCGGAGTGTCTCGACGTCGGACACACGCACCAGCAGGACCGCGTCGTGCTCGCCCGTGGTCAGGCCTGCCCACTCGATCTCGGCCATTGATGCCAGGCTGTCGCGGAGCACTCGCCAGGCCGGCTGCTTGCAGGAGAGCTGCACCAGTGCGGTGATGCCCACTCCGACGCTGGTGGGGTCGACCCGAACCGAGGCGCCGGTGAGCACTCCAGCGGCTCGCAGGCGTTCCAGCCGCGCATAGGCACCCGCCCGGGAGACGCCGACGCGCTCCGCCAGGGCGGCCGTGGAGAGGCGGCCGTCGTCGCGCAGTGCCACCAGGATGGCCCGGTCGACGGCGTCCAGCGCGCGGGGGGCCGGCCGTCCTGGGGGCTTGCTGCCCGGTGGATCGGCGGGGGGTGTTCTGTCCACGGCCACAGGCTACTCCGCGACATTATGTCCAGCCGAGGCTGTCGTGCGGCCAGGCGGTATTCTGGGCGGGCCGCCCGCGCCACTTCTGGAGCACTCCGTGTCCGAAACCCTGGCTCCGCCCGCTGAGGTCGGCGCCCCGCAGTTGAACGGGACCGACCACGTCGAGCTCTACGTCGGCAACGCGCGCCAGGCGGCGTATCACTACCGGCAGGCATTCGGCTTCGACGTCGTCGCGTACGCGGGCCCGGAGACGGGACAGCGAGACCGCGCCTCCTACGTTCTCGAGCAGGGCCGGGTACGCCTGGTGCTGACCGCGCCGCTGGGCCCCGAGGGGGCCATCGCCGAACACGTCGCCCGGCACGGCGACGGGGTGCGATCCATCGCGCTTGGGGTGGACGATGCCGCCGCCGCCTTTGCGGCCGCAACGGCGCGCGGTGCCCGCGCGGTCGACGAGCCGCACACCATCGAGGACGGCAACGGCGCAGTCCGGCTCTCGTCGGTGGCCACATTCGGTGACACGATTCACACGTTCGTGGAGCGTGACGAGTACGCCGGGGTGTTCCTCCCCGGCTACCGCGAGGACCGCCGGGGAGGCGGAGGGGTCGGGCTGCGCCACATCGATCACACCGTGGGCAACGTCGAGACCGGAGGGATGGACGGCTGGGTCGGCTTCTACTCGGAGGTGTTCGGCTTCAACGTCTTCCAGGAGTTCGACGAGAACGACATTGCCACCCAGTACAGCGCGCTGCGGTCGAAGGTGACCCGTGACCCGCGCACCATGGTCACCTTCCCGATCAACGAACCGGCCGTCGGGCTCAAGCAGTCGCAGATCCAGGAGTACCTCGACTACTACCGCGGTTCGGGGGTACAGCACATCGCCATCCACACCGACGACATCGTGCGCACCGTCGACGAGATGAAGCAGCGCGGCGTCGAGTTCCTGTCGACTCCCCCGTCCTACTACGACGCCCTTGGTGAGCGCGCTGCCGGGATCGACGAGGATCTGGACCGGCTGCGTCACCTCAACATCCTTCTCGATCGCGACGACGACGGCTATCTGCTGCAGATCTTCACCCGCCCGGTCGGCGATCGGCCCACACTCTTCTTCGAGGTGATCCAGCGCAAGGGATGCCGGGGCTTCGGCAAGGGCAACTTCCAGGCTCTGTTCGAGGCGATCGAGCGCGAGCAGGCCGCGCGCGGCAACCTCTAGGAGCCGCAGCCATGCGCCGCTACCTCAGCCTCGGCGAGCTGCCCCGCAAGCGGCACATGAAGTATCAGCTCGAGGGCCGCACCATCTACGAGGAACTCTTCGGCCGCACCGGGTTCAGCGGGCCGTCATCTCTCCTCTACCACCGCAACCTTCCGGAGGGTGCGGCCCAGGTGCTCCCCGGTCCCGAGGACGAGGGGAAACCCGACGACCACCCCGTGCACGACCACGCCCACCTCAGGGGCTTCGAGCTCGCCGCCCACGGGGATGTCGTCGACGGCCGCCGCTGGCTGCTGGTCAACGAGGACGTGCGCATCGGGCTGGCGGTACCCGAGCGCCAGCAGCAGATTGTCTACGTCAACGGCTCCGCCGACGAGGTGCTCTACATCCACCGCGGAGCGGGCAGCCTGCTCTCACAGTTCGGCCGCGTCCCGGTTCGCCAGGGTGACTACGTGGTGATTCCGCGGGGAACCTTTCACCGGCTCAGCCTCGAGGACCCCGGCGCCAGTCGCATTCTGGTCATCGAATGCGCGGGGCCGGTCGACTCGCCCGACCGCTACCGCGCCCCCAATGGCCAACTCACCGAGATCGCGCCGTACAGCGAGCGCGACTTCAGGATTCCCGAGGAGCTGGTCGAGGAGCGCGGGCCGACGGAGGTGTGGCTGAAGCGCCGCGGCCGGGTCACCCGCTACTGCCTCGACCATTCACCCTTCGACGTGGTCGGCTGGGACGGCAGCGTGTATCCGGTTGCCTTCTCGATCCACGACTTCGAACCCCGGGCCGGCCGCTTCCATGTCCCGCCACCGATCCATCAGACCTTCCAGGCTCACAACCTGGTGATCTGCTCCTTCGTCCCCCGCAAGGTCGACTGGGATCCGGAGGCGAACTTCCTCCCCTACCACCACAGCAACCTCGACTCGGACGAGGTCCTCTACTACTGCGGCGGCGAGTATCAGGCGCGCCGCGGCATCCAGGAGGGGTCGTTCACCCTCCACGTCGGTGGCGTGCCCCACGGGCCCCAGCCCGGCGCCCAGGAGGCGTCCTACGCACGCGGCCGGGAGACTGACGAGATGGCGGTGATGATCGACACCTTCAGGCCACTGCACCGCACGGCGGTCGCCCAGCAGATCAGCGACCCGGACTACCCCTACAGCTGGCACACCGGCGACCGGGGGCGTGGACCCGACACGATCGAGTAGGCGGCAGCCCGACCCGTCCCGGCCCCCCGGAGGCCGCGGCCGGGTCAGCGCAGCAGCAGGTTCAAGTTCCCGCAGACCACGCTGGTGAAGAGCAGGCACCCCGCCACCAGCACTGCGACTGCCAACGTTCGGGACAACCTGGCGAGCAGCCCGGTGCAGGTGACCACCACGAGCACCGCGGCCATCTTGAC
>JBHEMT010000062.1:0-11240 GCA_046262435.1 Candidatus Dormibacteria bacterium
CGGAACAAACGCCTCCGGCTCAACGGGGGCGCTGACTGCCGACATGCGTTTCCTCCTGGTCCGGGGGGCGTTGGGCCCATCGTAGCGAACCGCGGTGTGGGGGCCGCGGGGACACGTCGTGCTACCGTCGGGGGAGTCCGGGGTGCCCGCGCGGCGGGCTGAGAACACACCCGAGAACCTGATCTGGGTCATGCCAGCGAAGGGAGACCGATGGTCAGCACAGTCCCGCGCTGCCTCTCCGTCGCCAGCTCCGACAGCGGTGGTGGCGCGGGTATCCAGGCCGACCTGCGTGCGTTTGCCGCGGCCGGCTGCCACGGCATGACCGCCATCGCGGCGCTCACCGCGCAGAACACGCTCGGCGTCGACGCCGTGCACGCGGTCCCGGCGTCATTCCTCCGTGCTCAGCTCCACAGCGTGCAGCGCGACATCGGCATCGACGCGGCCAAGACGGGGATGCTCTTCACGGCGGAGCTGGTCGACACGGTGGCCGACTTCTTCGTTCAGCATCCACTTCCCCTGGTGGTCGATCCGGTGTGCATCGCCAGCAGTGGCGCGATCCTGCTCGAAGCATCGGCGATCGAGGTGATGGTCACCCGCCTCGTCCCGCTGGCGACCGTGGTCACCCCCAACCTGATGGAGGCGGAGACTCTGACCGGGTCCCTCGGCTCGCGACGCGAGCTCGCCGAACGGCTCCACGGGCTCGGCGCCGCGGCCGTCATTGTCACCGGAGGCCACGGCGACGGCGCCATCGACCACCTCTTCGACGGTCGGGAGCACACCGAGATACCGGTGTCGCGGCACGAGCGAGCCAGCACCCACGGTGCCGGCTGCACCCACTCCGCCACACTCTGCGCCCTGCTCGCCCGCGGGCTGACCCTGCGCGAGGCCGCCACTGAAGCGGCAGCGCGAACCGGCGACGCGGTGGCCCGCGGACTCATCGAGATCGGCGCCGGGGACAGCCCCGTCGACATCCTTGACATACGGAGGCGACCCTGATGGCCACGACCGTTTCCCCCACCCCCGGCGAGCTGCTCGCCCGCGTCCGCGAGCAGCGGCCGCTGGTGCACAACATCACCAACCTCGTGGTCACCAACGTGACCGCCAACGCGCTGCTCGCCATCGGTGCCGCACCGGTGATGGCCCACGCCCCGGAGGAGGTGGAGATCATGGCCGCCGCCGCCGATGCCCTGGTGCTCAACATCGGCACGCTGACCACCCCGTGGGTGGAGGCAATGCTCCAAGCCGGCCGGGCCGCCAACGGTGCCGGCACCCCGGTGATCGTCGACCCCGTGGGCGCCGGTTTCACCCCCTTTCGCACCGACACCTCCGCCCGCCTGCTCCGCGAGCTGACCGTGGCCGCGGTGCGCGGCAACGCCGGTGAGCTGCGCGCCCTGGCCGGAGCCGCCGGCGACGTGCGCGGGGTCGACGCCGCCGGGAGCGCGGCCAGCGCCGCGGAGGCGCGCCAGATCGCCCGCGGCCTGGGCACCACGGTGGCCCTCACCGGACCGGTGGACCAGTTGTCCGACGGCAGCTCCGTGGTCAGCATCGCCAACGGTGATGCCCTGCTTGCCCGGGTCACCGGGACCGGTTGCATCGCCACCGCCCTCGGCGGCGCCTTTCTCGGCGTGGCTGCGGACACCCCACTGGCCGCACTCACCGCCGCCCTGGTCAGCCTCGAGGTGGCCGCCGAGGAGGCCGCCCGGGAGGCTCGGGGGCCCGGCACCTTCGCCGCCGCGTTGCTCGACGCCCTGAGCAAGCTTGACCACGCCTCTCTGGACGATCGCGCGCGGGTCGAGATGGGGTGATCCTCCACGCCCTGGTCGCCGACTTCGAGACGGCCCGACGAGCGGTCGAGGGTGGCGCCACCGTGGTCCAGGTGCGGCTCAAGTCGGCGAGCACCGCCGAGCGCGCGTCTCTGGCCCGGGCGGTCCGAGCCCTGGGGACCACGGTGATCGTCAATGACGACGTCGACGCCGCCCTGCAGGCCGGGGCGGACGGGGTCCACCTCGGCCAGTCCGATGCCGGCCTGGGCCGCGCCGTCGGCGCCGGCCTGGTGGTGGGAGTGAGTGCCGCCAGCCAGGACCAGGCACGCGAGGCGGAGGGGGCAGGCGCCACCTACCTCGGGGTGGGACCGATCTGGCCCACCCCCTCCAAGCTCGACGCGGACCCGCCGATCGGACTGCCCGGCCTCACCGCCGTGGCGCGCAGCACCTCGCTGCCGGTCATCGCCATCGGCGGCGTCGACGCGGGGAATGCTGCCTCCTGCCTCCGCGCCGGGGCCGCCGGGGTGGCGGTCATCCGCGCCTCGGCCGACGCCGCAGCGCTGCGCACGGTGCTGGACGCCGCTCGCGCCGAACCCTGCTGACCCGGCGGTCAGCCCGGACTCCACTCGCGCGGCTCGAGCGGCTGGGGCGATGGCTCGACCAGCTCGAGCTGCCACCAGCCCACGTCGGCCCACACCCCCAGCTTGCGGCCCGGGTGCCGGTCCACCCCGACCGACCGAAAGCCCATGGCCTTGTGCAGGGCCACGCTCGCCGCGTTGGGTAGCGCGATCCCCGCGAAGAGCGACACGTAGCCGAGGTCGCGGACCGTTGCGATCAGCCGCCCATAGAGCGCCCGGCCCACCCCCTGGCCCTGGCACGCGGGTTCAACGAAGATCGAGGCATCGGCGGACCAGCGATAGCCCGAGCGCTCGTGATGGGCGGCGGCGTACGCGTAGCCCACCACCCGCGAGCCATCAACCGCCACCAGCCAGGGCAGGCGCGGGCGGAGCAGCATCCGCCTCGTCATCTCGGCGGCGCTGGGAGGAACCTCTTCAAAGGAGATCAGCGTGCTTTCCACCACCGGCGCGTAGATCGCCCGTATCGCCTCGGCGTCCTGAGGAGTCGCCGGCCGGATCGTCGGCGCGGAGCCATCAACAGCCACCCAGGCGTCCCTCTCAGGCGGGGGTGCTGACCTTCCCGCCGCGCAGCTTGCGGCCCACCCACTGGATTGGGTCCCAGTGCAGGTCGGCCACCCGCTCCTTCATCGGAATGATCGCGTTGTCGGTGATGTGGATGTGCTCGGGGCACACCTCGGTGCAGCACTTGGTGATGTTGCAGTAGCCGAGACCGCCCTCATCGCGGGTCAGGTCCCTCCGGTCGAGCACGTCCTTGGGATGCATCTCCAGAGACGCCACCCGGAGAAAGAAGCGGGGACCGAAGAACCGGTCGCGCAGGCCATGGTTGCGGTTGATGTGGCAGACGTCCTGGCAGAGGTAGCACTCGATGCACTTGCGATGCTCGTAGAGCCGCTCAATGTCCATCTGCGGGATTGACCAGGGCTTGCCGCCGTCCGGCGCGGACGTGAAGGCCGGGATGCTCGCGTTGATCTCGTAGTTGCGCGACACGTCGGTCACCAGGTCCTTGATCAGCGGGAACGACTTCATCGGTCGCACGCTGATCGGCCCCTTGGGCAACTCCTCCACCCGCGTTTTGCAGAGCAGCACCGGCTTGCCGTTGACCTCGGCACCACACGAACCGCACTTCGCCGCCTTGCAGTTCCAGCGGCAGGCAAGGTCGGTGTCGAGGTGCTTCTGAATGTAGTGGATGGCGTCGAGAATGACCATTCCGGTCACCGCTGGCACCTTGTAGGTCACCTCGCCCTGCGACCCGGAGTCGTCGGGGATGCCCTTGAAGACGTGGAACTCCAGCTCCTTGCCGGTCGTACCGGGGCGGCCCATCGCGGCCGCCTCCTCCGAGGGGCGCTGCAGCGTCTCGGGGGTCGCGTCGGTGGCGGAGGTCGGCGGTGGGGTGTCGGCGATTGCCATCTCAGCCCTTGTTCTGCGGTGACTCGGGGGACATCGAGCTGCCCGCGAACTCTCCGGTGGTTGGTCCGTGAACCGCGGCGTCGTAGAAGCGGCTGCGCTCGAGCAGCCCTCGCCGCTCCGGCGGCAGCGGCTCCAGGGGGACGGCGCCGACCTCCATGTGGTCTCCGTCGCGGCTGCACACGTAGTTGCGGGTGGCCTCTTCGGGAACCTTCTCCAGGAAGTCGAGCCGCCACTGCGAGCCCCGCGACTCGCGGCGGACGAGTGCCGAGCGGACGATCGCCTCGGAGATGAAGAGCATGTTGCTGACGTCTCGGCAGGTGTGCCAGCCGGGGTTGAGGATCCGGCCGCCGCTGACGCGCATGTGCTTCGACCGTTCGGTCAGCTCGCCGATCGCCTGCAGTGACCGGTTCAGTGACTCCTCGGTGCGGGCGATGCCGGCATCGTCCTGCATGGCGTCCTGCAGCACCTCATGGAGAAGGTAGGGATTCTCCGGCTTGCTGCCGTTGCGCTCGCTGAGCGGCGCCAGCAGGGCCGCCTGCTCATCGGTCACTTGGCCGTCGCTGACCACGCCGCGCCTCTGCGACCGCGCGTATTCCGCCGCGGCCATACCCGCCCGGCGCCCGAAGACCAGGATGTCACCCAACGAGTTGCCGCCGAGACGGTTGGCGCCATGCAGGCCGCCGGCAACTTCGCCCGCCGCATAGAGCCCGGGAACCCGCGTCGCTGCGCTCTCGGCCTCCACGCGCACTCCACCCATCGTGTAGTGGATGGTGGGACCCACCTCCATCCGCTCCTTGGTGATGTCCACCGAGGCGAGCGCCTCGAACTGCTCGTACATGGAGGGCAGCTTCTTCTTGATGTAGTCGGCGCCCCGGTGCCGGATGTCGAGATAGGCGCCGCCGTGCGGCGTGCCGCGGCCCGCCTGCACCTCCTTGAAGATAGAGCGGGCCACCACGTCGCGTGAGGACAGCTCCTTCTTCTTGGGGTCGTACTCGAGCATGAAGCGCTGGTCCTCGCTGTTGAAGAGGTAGCCCCCCTCACCCCGGACCGCCTCGGTCACCAGGATCCCCCGTGCCCCCGGGGGCCACATCATCCCGGTGGGATGGAACTGGATGAACTCCATGTCGAGCAGCTCGGCGCCGGCCTCGTAGGCCATCGCGGCGCCGTCGCCGGTGCCCTCCCAGGAGTTGGAGGTGTGCTTGTACATCCGCCCCCAGCCGCCGCTGGCCAGCACCACAGCGCCGGCGCGAACCACCACAAACCGGCCGTCGTTACGCCGGTAGCCCATCGCCCCGACCACCCGGTCGCCGTCGCGGAGCAGCTTGGTCAGGGTGTACTCCATGTGCACCTCGGCGCCTGCGGTGTGCACCAGCTTGTCCTGGCAGGTGCGGATCAGCTCCAGGCCGGTGCGGTCGCCGACATGGGCCAGCCGCTTCCATGAGTGGGCGCCGAAGGCCCGCTGCATGATGTAGCCGGCCTCGGTGCGGTCGAACAGGCCTCCCCAGCGTTCCAGCTCGTACACCCGGTCGATCACCTCGCGAGCGTAGATGTCGACCATCCTCCAGTTGTTCAGCAGCTGGCCGCCGAGCATGGTGTCGGCGAAGTGGGTCTCCCAGCTGTCGTCCTCGTCGACGTTGCCCAGCCCCGCGGCGATCCCACCTTCGGCCATCACGGTGTGCGCCTTGCCGAGCAGGCTCTTGGTCACCACGATCACGCTGCAGCCGGCGTCGGCGGCGGCGATCGCGGCGCGCATCCCGGCCCCGCCGGCGCCGATCACCAGGACGTCGCAGTCGTGCTGGTCGTAACTCTCGGCGGCCATCAGAAGGGGATGTGCGGGTCGCCGAAGCCCGCGTTGACGATGCGGACGTAGATGTCCACGGAGAGGACGCTGAAGAGGCTCACCCAGGCCCAGGTGGGGTGGCGGCCGTTGATGCTGGTGAGGAAACGGAAGGCACTGTGCCGCGCTTTGCCGAAGCGCACACAGGAGAAGCAGTCAATCCGGCCACCGACCAGATGGCGCAGTGAGTGGCAGCTGAAGGTGTAGCCGCTGAGCAGCACAACGTTGAGCAGCATGATCGCGGTCCCCAGCCCGAGGTAGGGGTGACCGTTGTAGGAGAACGCCTGGACCGCGTCCACCCACAGCCAGGCGAGAACGATCAGGGCGACGTAGAGGAAGAAGCGGTGCAGGTTGTTGAGCACCAGCGGCAGCTTCGCCTCGCCCCGATAGGTGCGGTGGCGCCGCTCGTTGATCGCGCAGCCCGGGGGGTCCCAGAAGAAGGACCGGTAGTAGGCCTTGCGGTAGTAGTAGCAGGTGGCTCTGAACGCCAGTGGCGACCAGATGATCCACAGCGCCGGGGAGATCGGGGTGCGGCCGACCAGCACCCGCGGCGAGTAGAAGGGTGAGAGCAGCGGGGCGCCGTGCGCCTCACCGGTGTAGGCGGGATGCAGGCCGAACCCCTGCAGCGCGGTGAACGCTGCGTACACCGAGAAGGCGGTGAGCACCACCACCACGGTCACCGGCAGCACCCACCAGGGGGTGGCACTGCGCAGGCGGGCAACGAAGGCGGGCTCGGTGGTCGAGCCGGCCGAGTCGGCGGTGACCACCCTTCCGACCGGCGTGGCTGTCGACATGCTGTGGGTGATCTCCTTGCCGGAGTCGCCCACGAGGTGCTCCGCCCCGGTGATGATCCAACCGGCAGCGTGGCCGGCGACCTTCGCATCGTAGCCAATCGTTGGGCCGGACGGCTGCCAGCCAAGCTCCGGCGCCAGCGCGTAGGCTCGCGCCGATGCGCGCCTACCTCGACGTCCCGGGGCCGATCGGCTTCGCGCATCGCGGGGGAGCGGGCGACCATCCGGAGAATACCCTCCCCGCTTTTGCAGCCTCGGTGGCTCTCGGCTACCGCTACGTGGAGACCGACGTGCACACCACCCGCGATGGCGTGGTGATGGCCTTCCACGACGACGTTCTCGATCGCACCACCGACCGCGCCGGCCGGATCGCTGACCTGAGCGTCGCCGAGGTCGAGGCTGCGGATGCCGGCCACGCCTTCAGCGCCGACGGCGGCCGCAGCCACCCCTGGCGAGCGCGCGGGGTGCGGGTGCCCCGCCTGGCAACCATCCTCGAGGAGTGGCCCGCCCTGCGCATCAACATCGATCCCAAGGTCGACGCCTCAGTGGAACCGCTGGTCACTCTTCTGAGGCGGATGAACGCCTTCGATCGGGTGTGCATCGGCTCCTTCTCCGACCGGCGCCTGCAACGGGCGCGCGCCCTCAGCGATGACGCCGTCTGCACCTCAATGGGACCGCGCGCGGTGGCTGCGGTGCGTCTCGCCAGCTGGACAGGGCGCCCCGTGCCGCGCTCCGGCGCCGACTGCATGCAGATCCCGGTGCGGGGCTACGGAGTGCGGCTGGTGACCCCGAGACTGCTCGCCGCCGCCCACCGCTCCGGTCTCCCCGTGCATGTCTGGACAGTGGACCACCGGAGCGCCATGGACCGGCTGCTCGACTGGGGAGTGGACGGCCTGATGACCGACCGGCCACTGGTGCTCCGTGAGGCGCTGCGCAGCCGCGGCGCCTGGACGGAGACCGGCTAGAAGCCGTCCGCCCCGGCGCCGTGAACCAGGATCCCGCCGCGCGGCGAGTAGCCGCTGGCACCGCCGCCGGCGGCAATGCTGTTCTGCCACATCTGACGGTCGGTCCCCTCCACGAAGAAGGTTGCCGCGCCGTTCTGCACCGCGACCCCGGGTCCGTCGATCAGCTGGCCGCCCGCCGACTGCGCTGCGCTCCACCCGGAACCCGCGTTGCGCGACCACCACAGGGCACGGTCGGTGCCCTGGCAGCCGAAGTAGGCGACGCCGTTGGTCGACTTCAGCGCCGGGTGCCCGATGCAGGACCAGGGCGTGGCCTGGTAGCCCGATGCCGGAGTCCACAGCCAGATGTGGTTGTTGAGCCCCTGCACCAGGGCGGTTGTTTGACCGGCGACGACGGCCATGGCGGGGCTGTCCGCGAGGATGCCGCCGGCCGAACCGAAGCTGCCCACCGTAGGCAGCCCAGCGCTGGGCGCCGGCCCGGATGCCACCCACATCGCCCGATCGCCGCCCTCGCAGCTCACCGTCAGGTTTCCGTTGTTGATGAACGCTGCCGGCCCGGTCAGGCAGTACGTCGGTCCGCCGCTGAGCGGCTGCCAGCCGATGGCAGCGCTCCGCACCCAGAGGCGATGGTCGGTACCGGTGACCACGTAGAGGAGCTGGTTGCCGCCCGTATTGGCCGGAGCAGCAACCACCGCGGGAGCCGCAAGAGTGGCTCCGTTGAGCGAGCTGAAGCTGCCGTTCTGCGCCTGATACACGCCGTTGTCGGTCCCCTGGACTGCAGCCGACGCGTTGCTCAGCGGTGCGGGCGGCGGCGGGGGCGGTGCGGCCCCAGCGGCAAGCTGGGCGAAGTCCTCGACGTACATGCTGGTGTTGGTGTACGCCCCGCCGCCGCCCGTCCAGGCATTGGCACCCGAGTTGGCCGAGCCAACCCCGAGGTGGGTGAAGGCGGCGTTGAGGATGTTGGCGCGGTGCTCGGGGCTGTTCATGAACGCGGTGTTCGCCGAGCTCACCGAGGTGGCCTGGTCATAGGTGTTCCAGGCGATGTTCTCGCCTGCGCTCTGCCACTGGATCCCGTAGGCGCTGTAGATCGACCACGCGTACTGGCCGCAGTTGAGGATGGGATGGGCGAAGTAGTTGCGGTTGATCATGTCCTGGGCACGACCCTGGACGTTGAAGCCGCAGCCGCCGTAGTTCGCGTTCTCGGCGATGGCGCCCAGCGTGGAGTGCCACTGCAGTGCGGGCACCCCGTTGCTGGTGCGATCCTGGTTGGTGAGGGTGAACAGCTGCGAGTCGGCGGTGGCCATCGCCGCGACCGACCCCGGATGGGCCGGGCCGGAGAGCGCGGTCAGTCCGCCGCCCAGCGCAAGGCCCGCGAGCGCCACCACCGCGCCGGTCCGCCGGCCGCCGGGCGTCGCCGGGTCGAGACCGCGCCGCCGCACCGCTGTCGCCGTGGCGGTGACCGCCTCCAGCCGGCTGCCGCCGCCCCGCTCGCGAGGAAGGCGCGGCGCTGCAGCCTGCTCGGCGGCGAGGGCGGGGTGCGGAGTGCGGAATGGCATCAGGCAGTTCGTCCAGTGGTACGGGCGTGCGCCGGCGTACGGCAGCCGTGCGGGGGGTGACCGGCTGAGGTGATCGTGGGCTGCGGGTGTCACGGCGGCCTCAGCGGTCCGGTGACAAAGGCCCGACCCCGGGGTATCAACCCGGCCGGGCGAGACCTCCGCGCTCCGCAGTGCCCGGGCCAGCCAGCCGCTATGGTCGGGGCGTGCCCGTCACCGTGGACCCCGGCGTCGCCGCCATTCCCACCCCCGAGCGGGACGACTGGTACGCGCCTGACGAGCACGCCCGGTGGCTGGTGCGGCGCAGCGTCGGCGAGGCCGTATGGCCGGTTGCCGGGGCCGCCCTCGCTGAAGCGGGCCGGCTGGTGCCTCGCACGGTTGAGCCGCTCGCCCGTACCGCCGACCGCAACCCGCCGGTGCTGCGCCAGTACGACGGCCGCGGCGAGCGGGTCGACGAGCTCGACTTCCACCCCGCCTATACCGAGTTGGAGCGCACCGTCCTTGGCAGCGGCGCCGTGCGCATGGCCCACACCAGCGGCTGGCGCGGCCTGCCCGGATGCGCACCACGGCCGCTGACCACCGCCCTGCTCTACCTCTTCCTCCAGGCGGACCAGGCGGTCACCGGCTGTCCGGTCGGGATGATGGACGCGATGTGCCGCGCCCTGCGGCGCAACGACCCCGGGCTGGCCGCCCGCTTCGTTCCGCGGATCGCCGACGACAGCGGCAACCACCTCACCGGAGCGATGTTCCTCACCGAGAAGGTGGGTGGCTCGGATGTCGGTTCCAACCAGTCACGGGCGGTGCGCGAGAGCGACGGCAGCTGGCGGCTCTGGGGCGAGAAGTGGTTCTGCAGCTGCCCACACTCCGATCTCGTGCTGGTCACCGCCCGCCCCGAGGGTGCGGCCCCGGGGACCGCCGGGCTCGGCCTCTTCCTGATGCCGAGACGGCTGGACGATGGCAGCCGCAACAGCTATGTGCTTCACCGCCTCAAGGAGAAGTTCGGCACGCGGGCCATGCCCTCCGCCGAGGTGGGTTTGCGCGGCGCCTTCGCCTGGCAGGTCGGGGGCCTCGACCGGGGAATGCGTCAGATGCTCGACATGGTCAATTTGACCCGCGTGGGGATCACCGCGGCAGCGGCCGGCTCCATGCGCCGCAGCGCCTTCGAGGCGCTGAGCCATGCGCATGCCCGGCAGACCTTCGGGCGCCGGCTCGACGCCCACCCGTTGATGGCCGACACCCTCGCCGAGCTGGTCACCGATGCCACGGCCGGCCTCACTGCGGCCCTCGGCGCGGCCAAGCTCCTCGACCGCGCCGACGCCGGTGACGGCGAGGCCGCGGCCGCGCTCCGCCTCCTCACTCCCCTGCTCAAGGGGTTGCTCACCGAGCGGGCCCGAGTGAGCGCAACCGAGGCCATGGAGGTTCGCGGTGGCAACGGCTTCATCGAGGACTGGCCCGAGCCGCGCCTGCTCCGCGATGTCTACGTGCACGCCATCTGGGAGGGCTCCAGCAATGTGATGGCCCTCGACGGCATGCGCGCCCTCGCCCGGGGCGCCGGCTCGGGCTACCTCGCCGACACCGAACGCCGGCTCGAGGGAGCTGGAGGTGCGGCGACTCCGCTAGCAGCGCTGCTGCTCAGCCGCCTCCGCGACATCACCGTCGACCTCGAGACACTCACCGCAACCGACGGCGTCGACGCGCGGCAGCTCCGCGTGCGCCGGCTCAGCCGGCGCATGGCAACCCTGGCCATCGCCGCCCGCCTCACCGAGCAGGCCGCCGAGCACGCGGCCGATACCGGCAGCGGCCGGTTGCTCTGGCTGGCCGTACGCTATGCGTCGCGACTTGCCCCCAGCGGCGCGCGCGACACACTGCTCGACGACCCGGGGTGGCTTGCCCACGCCGAGCCGCTTCTCCACGGAGGTCCGGTGCCGCTGACGGTGGGCACGACAGCGGCCGCCATCCTCGCCGATGCGTCCGTCGGATGATCCTCGGAACGCCGCTCGCCACCGGCGCTAGTGTCCCGTCGCAGCGCGAGATCGCCCACCCACAGCGCCACGCCAGCGCAGAACGCCCTTGGCGTAGTGGGGTGGCCAGAGGGATTTGAACCCTCGACCTCCAGAGCCACAATCTGGCACTCTAACCAGCTGAGCTATGGCCACCTCGTGCGCCCAAGTATACGGGTGGCCGAGTGGGCCTAGACTCGCACCACCGCGGGCCCTCTTAGCTCAGGTGGATAGAGCGACCGCCTTCTAAGCGGTTGGTCGCAGGTTCGAGTCCTGCAGAGGGCACCAC
>JBHEMT010000063.1:0-16861 GCA_046262435.1 Candidatus Dormibacteria bacterium
CGAGTGGGCGGGGCGGAAGTGGCGGAGGTTGGGCCGCTCCACGGTGAGGGGCTGCGCGGCGATGAGAAGCCCGTCGGGGATGGGGGCGGACTCACCCAGTCGGGACAGCAGCCGGCTGAGTTGCGCGCCGCTGATCGGCAGCTGCGCCGCGCCCGTGGGGATCGCCACCGGGGCGGCGGGGTGCGCGGGGACAGGGCGCACCGCTGCGGCTACCGGCCTCGCCGCCGCTCCGGCCGGCTTGGCTGCGGGCACGACGGCAACCGCGGTCGGGCCGGGCGCCGGTGGCGCGAAGGTTGGGGGCGCGGCCACTGCAGCCGCCGGAGCCGGGGTCGCGGTGCCTGCGCCGGGGGCGATGCACGGTGAACTGCCGGCGGCCGGGGGCGCTGGCGTGGCGGTGGGGGAGGGCGACGGCGGCACGGAAGGTGACGGCGCCGCGGCCGGTGAGGGCGACGGCGCTGGGGTGGCTGCGGGCGACGGGGAGGCGGTTGGGTTCGCCGGAGCCGGTGCGCAGCTCACCGCGGTGGTTGCCCCGCTGCCGACCGCGGATGGAGTTGAAGTGGTGGCGGCAACGACCGGCAGCACGGTGCAGCCGAGTGCGGTGATGACGCCGACCATGGCCAGCGCTGCCCCCGCCGGCAGGTGCCTCTCCGAAGCCGCGAACTGCAGGGCCGGTGTCCGCCGCGCGCGATACCGACCAGAAAAGATGTTCAGCCCCTCGTTCCTCTGACTGCGGCGAAAACGGCCGCCCTCAACCCCACGCAGCGAGGTACATGACCACGCTGGTCCCGCCAAAGTCAAGGCGACCGCAGTTCAGCACACGTTGTTAATTCGGCCGACTTCGGCTTGTTTGACAGGGCCGGTGTTGCCTGGTGACCCAGTCGGGATGGTAGGAGCGGACCGGTTCTGCTGCAGGTGCCTGCCTGGTCGGGCTGCTCTGGTCGGAGAGATGCCGGGGCGATCCTGGCGCCCCGCTAGCATGGGCCGGTGGCATCCCGACCGATAAACCCTGCCCTGCGGCACATCCGCAACTTTTCGATCGTGGCCCACATTGACCATGGCAAGTCGACCCTGGCCGACCGGCTGCTCGAGTACACCGGCACGGTGGCGATGCGGGACATGCAGAACCAGCTGCTCGACGGTATGGACCTGGAGCGGGAGCGGGGGATCACCATCAAGGCCCAGGCGGTCCGGCTCACCTACACCGCCGACGATGGCGACACCTACGAGCTCAACCTGATCGACACACCCGGGCACGTCGACTTCGCCTACGAGGTGAGTCGCGCCCTGGCCGCCTGCGACGGGGCGATTTTGGTGGTCGACGCTTCGCAGGGGATCGAGGCCCAGACCTTGGCCAACGTCTACCAGGCACTCGACCACAACCTCGAGATCGTCTCGGTGATCAACAAGATCGACCTGCCGGCCGCCGACGTGGAGGGGGTACGCCGCCAGATCGAGGACGTGATCGGGCTTCCTGGGGAGGAGGCGATCGCGGTGAGCGCGCGCCAGGGCATCGGGATCAAGGAGACCCTGGAGGCAGTGGTGCGTCACGTGCCGCCGCCGCGCGGGGACAGCGGCGGGCCGCTCAAGGCGCTGATCTTCGACTCCAAGTACGACATCTACCGCGGCGTGATCATCTACGTGCGCGTGGTGGACGGCGTCATCCGGGCGGGGATGCGGGTGCGGATGATGGCCAGCGGCAAGGTGTTCACGGTCGACGAGGTCGGCGTCTTCCGGCCCCAGATGTCCTCGACCGGCGAGCTGGGCACCGGCGAGGTCGGCTATTTCGTGGCCTCGATCAAGGGCGTCGCCGACTCCAAGGTGGGCGACACGGTGACCGACGCCGATCGGCCGGCGTCCGAGCCACTGCCCGGCTACCGGCTGGTGGTCCCGATGGTCTTTGCCGGCCTGTTCCCGGTCGACGCCGACGAGTACCAGGACCTCAAGGAGGCGCTGGGCAAGCTCCAGCTCAACGACGCCTCACTGGTGTACGAGCCGGAGTCCTCGGCAGCGCTCGGGTTTGGCTACCGCTGCGGCTTCCTCGGCCTGCTCCACATGGAGATCATCCAGGAGCGGCTCGAACGCGAGCACGGCCTGACCCTGCTGGCCACGGCGCCGACGGTCGAGTACCGGGTGCGGCTGCGCAACGGCACCACGGTTGCCGTGGACAACCCCGAGGCGCTGCCCGATCCCACCTACATCGAGGCGATCGAGGAGCCGCGGACCCGCGCCCAGATCCTCGTCCCCAAGGAGTTCGTCGGCGCCCTGATGGATCTCTGCCAGGAGCGCCGCGGCGAGTTCATCGACATGCAGTACCAGGCTGGGGACCGGGTCAACCTGGTGTACGACCTGCCGCTCGGCGAGATCATTCACGACTTCTACGACCAGCTGAAGTCGCGCTCCCGCGGCTATGCCAGCCTCGACTACGAGGTCACCGGGTTCCGCGAAGAGAAGCTGGTCAAGCTCGACATCCTGCTCGGCGGCGTCAAGGTCGATGCGCTGAGCATGATCGTGCATCGCGACAACGCGTCTCAGCAGGGACGCCGGTTGGCCGGCCGCCTGCACAAGCTGATCCCCAAACAGCTTTTCGAGGTGCCGATCCAAGCGGCGATCGGCGGCAAGATCGTGGCCCGCGAGACGGTGAGCGCGATGCGCAAGGACGTGCTCGCCAAGTGCTACGGGGGGGACATCACCCGCAAGCGCAAGCTGCTCGAGAAGCAGAAGGAGGGGAAGAAGCGCATGAAGCGGGTGGGCAACGTGGAGATCCCCCAGGAGGCCTTCATGGCCGTGCTGAAGATGGAGGAGTAGTGGCCCGCAAACGCAACAACCGGCAGCGGCCCAGGGCCCGCGCGGCGCGGGCGGGGGCCCTGGCGGCGCGGCCGCAGCGGGTCGAGGTGGTGGTTCCCAACGCGCCTGGGCGAACCGAGCCTGAGCCCTGGGCGTGGCGTGCACTCTTCACTCTCGCTCTGCTGGCGCTGCTCCTTCAGCCGCTGGCTGGGCTGTTGCGAGTGGCGACAGTCCACGCCCCGCTACCGGTCGCCCTGCTGCTGCCGGACCAGGTGCTGATTGTGGTGGCCTTCCCGGTGGCGGCCCCCTTCGCGCAGCGGCTGGCCGGCGCGGGCAGGCCGCTGCGCTTTCTCGAGTCGGTATCGATGGGTGCGATCGCTTCGCTCGCCTACGACCTGCTCGCCTTCGCTGCGGGGCGGGTCATCCGCATCCCTGTGCATCGGACGGGGATCGAGGGCGCGGTGCTGGGTGTTCTCGCCGGCGTGGAAGTCGTCGCGTTCGTGGTGGCGGCCGCGCTGTTCCCGCTTGCCCAGCGCTACCTGCTCATGCCCCGGCGACGGCAGGGGCAGCTGCGGCGATGACAGCTCCCACCGGGGCCCGCCAGCGGCACGGCCGGGAGCGGGAGGCGGTCTGCGGACCCGCGCCGGTCGTCGGGTTGCAACCCGGGGCGCCGGCACCGCCCGGCCAGCTCAGCTCGGTGCGGGCTCTCTACCTGCACGTGCCCTTCTGCGAGCGCAAGTGCTCGTACTGCGACTTCGTGTCGATGGCGCCCACCGGGGACGAGCGGCGGTACGTGGACGCACTGCGACGCGAGATCCGGACCCTGGCTCGGGCCCTGCCGGGGGTCGAGCTGGACACGGTGTTCATCGGCGGCGGGACCCCGGGGCTGCTCGAGCCGGAGCTGCTCGCCGCAGTCCTCGCCGAGGTTCGCGGTGGCTTCGCGCTCGCCGCCGACGCCGAGGTGACCCTGGAGGCGAATCCCTCGAGCACCAGCGAGCGGCGGGCCGCGTGCTGGTTGGAGGCGGGCTGCACCAGGGTGAGCCTGGGGATCCAGAGCCTCGAGCCGGACGTGCTCGCGTTCCTCGACCGGGTGCATGACGCAGAGCGCGCGGTCACCGCAGTGGCGGAGGTGCGCCGGGCCGGGTTCCGGTCGGTCAACTGCGACCTGATCTACGCGGTTCCCGGGCTCGACGATGCCCGCTGGCGAGCCACGCTCGACCGTGTGCTCGAGCTGGATGTGGGTCATCTCTCGGCATACGAGCTGACCGTGGAGCCGGGGACACCGCTCCACGTGGCGGTGCGCCGTGGCCGGGTGCGTCCGGTCGACCCGGAGGCGGCGCTGCGCCAGCACTGGATCGCCGTGGAGCGGGCGGCGGTGGCCGGGTTCGCGCAGTACGAGGTGAGCAACTTCGCCCGTCCGGGGCAGGAGTGCCGGCACAACCTCGTCTACTGGCGCAACCAGTACTACGCGGCCGCCGGACTTGGGGCTCACGGTCATCTGCCCGCCGTTGCCGCCGCGGCGCTGGGAATGGAGGCCGCGGCCGACGCGGTCGCGGTGCGCTACTGGCATGGTCGCTCCCTGCCCCGCTACCTCGCGGCCGCCGCGGCCGCGCTGCTGCCGATGAGCGGGCACGAGTCGGTGCTCGCTGCCGACAGCGAGTCGGAGCGTCTGCTGCTCGGCCTGCGGCTCCAGGAGGGGGTGAGCGTCCCACCCGCGGCGGCGGCGCGTGCACTCGCCCTCGAGGAGGCCGGCCTGCTGCGCACAAAGGGTCACAATGCGCGGCTCACCCGGCGCGGGCAGGAGGTGCTCAACGCGGTTGCCCTGGAGCTCGTCGGCTCCCTGTGACTTCGCCGCGTTGGCTACGTGAGGGAGGTTGGATGCATTCGCAACGGTGCTCCGGTAACGGATGCAGCGACCTCTCATGCCCGGCCCGGACGGCTCGGTTACAGAGCGTCAACGGCGTCATCGACGCAAACGCGTCAGGCCCACGATGGCGCCAGCGATGACCAAGCACCCTGTACACCAGCCACCCGCGCCCGCCGTGGTTGCCGAGTTGATCCGGGCCGGCGTGTCGATGACCACCGCCCTGGCAATGGAGCGGTGGAAGGCGCAGGAGGTCCTCGACCTGCTCCGCCTCGACGCCGTCCACCACGCGCCGGCGCACACGGCCACCGCCCAGGCGGAAGTCCGGGGTTCTGGTACGCTCTAGCACTCACCGGCAGTGAGTGCCAAGGCTGGCGCGGGACGCTGTGCCGGCCACTTAAGAGACCCTGTGGACGGCCCGATACCGCTCGACGCGCGCAAGCAGCAGATCCTCAAGGCGGTCGTCTCGGACTACACCGAGACCGGCGTGCCGGTCGGCTCGCATGCGCTCGCCGCCCACCTCGCCAGCTGGTCCTCGGCGACCATCCGCAACGAGCTGGCCAACCTCGTCGACGTCGGCTACCTGCTCCAGCCGCACACCTCGGCAGGCAGGATCCCGTCGGATCGCGGCTACCGGTACTACGTCGACTTCCTGATGGTCGAGGAGCTGCTGCCGGCGGCGGTGCGCCGCCAGCTGGAGCCGTACTTCGCCGGCCTGCCCCTGGTGTTCGAGGAGCTGCTCGAGGCGGCGGCACTGGCGCTGGCGGTGGTCTCGGACTCGGTGAGCATCGTCACCGGGCCGCGCTCGCTGGGGGCGTCGGTCAAGCACCTCGACCTGGTGTCGCTGGACCCCGACCACGCTCTGCTGATCCTGGTGCTCGAGGGCAACGTGATCCGGCAGCAGGCGGTGACGCTCAGCCAGTCCGCCGACCAGGAGGAGCTGAGCGGCCTCGCCGCTGCTCTGCGCGGTGAGCTGCGCGGCCTGGCCACGGCGGCGGTGGAGGCGGCGGTGTCGGGACCGGGGTGTGCGCCGCCGGCCGTCGACGCCGCTCAGCGGAGTGCGGGATCAGCGACGACGCCCGGCCGCATCACCGGCAACGCCCCCCCGGCGCATCCGCTCCGCGCCGAGGTCATCGGGCACATCGCCGCCTTCATGCGCTCGGTGGACGTCCGCCAGGACACAGTGGTGGTCCACGACGGGGTGCGCAACCTGCTCCGCAAGCCGGAGTTCGGCGATCTGGAACGGCTTCAGGCCGTGCTCGAGCTGGTCGAGGAGGAGCGGGTGCTGGGCAGCGTGCTCGCCTCGCTGGAGCTCGACGGCGGCGTGCGGATGATGATCGGGGCCGAGAACGACCTGGAGCAGCTTCAGGGTTGCAGCCTGGTGGTGACCACGTACCGCGCCGGAGAGGGCCGATACGGCACGATCGGGGTGCTGGGGCCGACCCGGATGCGCTACTCCCAGCTCGCCCCCCGCGTCCGCCACGTCTCCGAGCGGCTCGGCCGCAGCCTCGAGCGTTTGCTCGGGTAGGGGATGGGGAAGGACAGGGCCGAGGATGAGGAGCCGATGAGCACCAGCGACGACATGGCGACGGGGCCGGCCGCGGACGCGGGGGGCGACGGCACCGCGGAGACCGGGGCGGACGCCGAAGCGGACGTCGCCCTCGGGGCAGACGCCGCCACGGCTTCCCCCGGCGGTGAGCCTCCCGGGGGCCCCCCGGGGACGGAACACAGCGTGGAGCGGCTCTTCTCGCGAAGGCGCGGCGCCGACAGCTCCGCAATCGATGATCTGGAGCGGCAGCTGGGTGAGGCCAAGGCTGCCGAGGCCTCGACCCGGGAGCAGCACCTCCGGCTGGCGGCGGACTTCGACAATTTTCGTCGGCGGAAAGCGCAGGAGCTGACCGATCGCTCCCGCTACGCGAGCGAGGAGGCGGCACTCGCCCTGTTGCCGGTGCTCGACAACCTCCGCCGGGCCCTGGAGAGCGCCCCGGCCGATGAGCCGGAGGGGCTGGTCAACGGGGTACGGATCACCGTCCGCGACTTCGAGGCCGCCCTGGAGCGGCTCGGAGTGACTACAGTGGAGGCCGACGGTCTGCCCTTCGACCCGTCGCTGCACGAGGCCGTGCTCGGCGAGGAGTCGGACGAGGTGGAGCGCGACACCGTGGTGCAGGTGCTCCAGCAGGGCTACCGGCTGCACGACCGGCTGCTGCGCCCGGCGATGGTCAAGGTGGCCCACCCGGCGGCGGCGGCCGCCCCCGCCGCCGACTGACGGTGGCCACGGCCAAGCGCGATTACTACGAGGTGCTCGGGGTCGGGCGCGGGGCGGACGCGGCGGAGCTGAAGGCGGCGTACCGCAAGCTGGCCATGCAGTTCCACCCGGACCGCAACGCCGGCGATGCCGAGGCCGAGCGCCGCTTCAAGGAGGTGGGCGAGGCGTACCAGGTGCTCAGCGACCCGGAGAAGCGGCAGCGGTACGACCAGTTCGGTCACGCCGCCGGCGGGATGCCCGACATGGGCGGTTTCTCCTTCGACTCGGCCTTTGACCTCTTCGACATGTTCTTTGGGGGCAACCGCGGACGCCAGCGGGGCGCCGGCCCGCAGCGCGGCTCCGACCTGCGCATGGACATCGCCATCGACCTCCGCGAGGCGGTCCACGGGGCCAAACGCACCGTTGAGGTGCCCCGGGCGGGCACCTGCGCCACCTGCTCGGGCAGCGGGGCGGCACCGGGAACCGAGGCGGTGCAGTGCAGCCAGTGCGGCGGCTCGGGACAGGTGCGCCGGGCGGTGCAGTCGATCTTCGGCCAGGTGGTCAACGTGGGCGCCTGCCCCAAGTGCCGCGGCGAGGGCCGGACGGTCGAGAGCCCCTGTGGGACCTGCCGCGGGCAGGGACGGGTGGAAACCCGCAAGTCCCTGGAGGTGGACGTCCCCGCCGGGGTGGACGCGGACACCCAGCTGCGGGTCGCCGGCGAGGGCGAGGCCGGGCCGCGAGGCGGTCCGGCGGGCGACCTGTACATCGGATTCCGGGTCAGACCGCATCCGCAGCTGACCCGGCGTGGCCAGGACCTGATCTACGAGCTGCCGGTGAGCGTGCCCCAGGCGGTGCTCGGCGACCGGATCACCGTGCCCACCATCGACGGTGAGCACCAGCTCGAGGTGCCCGCCGCAACCCAGGGAGGCACGGTGCTGAAGATCGCCGGCTTCGGTGCACCGCACGTCCGCACCGGGCGCCGCGGCGACCAGCTCTGCATCGTCCGGGTGGTGATCCCGGCCAAGCTGTCCAGCGAGCAGAGAAAACTGTACGAGCAGCTCGGCGCCCGGGGGGGCAAGCCGGTGGAGGTGCGCCGGGGCTTCTTCGACTCGCTGCGAGACGCCATCCTCGGCTGAGCGCACTGGGGACATGGGGCAGGGCGGCTGTCGCATGATTGTTACGGCGCCGAGACGAAGCCAACGCAGGCTGACGGCGTTTGCGGTGCCTGGCGATCATGGCGCGCATGGCGACGCTTGCGGGGGGGCGCCATACGCGCCGCCTGCCCGGCCCTGACGCACGGCTCCTCACCTCCTATCTACCGCTCGGGGTGATGGGACTGGGCCTCTGGGCCCTGTTCCTGGTGCACAGCGGCGCGCTCGGCTTCCGCACCAGCGTCCCCGCCTGGGCATTCCTGGCGGCCTGCGTGGCGGCGAGCAGCCTGACCCTCGAGGTGTCGGTGCAGCGCTTCCCGATGTACCTCTCGCTCAACCAGGTGCCGATCGTGGTCGGTCTCTTCCTGGTACCGCCGTCGCTGATGATCGGCTGTTATCTGGTGGGCGCGCTGGCCGGGGCGTGGATCCGGCGTGGGCCCAACCTGGTGCGCGACCTCGGCAACCTCTGTGCCGACAGCTTCCTCGTGGCGGTGGCGGTGCTGGTCCTGCGCGGCATCGGGGTGGAGACGAGTGACCCGCTGAGCGTGCACAACCTCGCCGCCCTGTCGGCGGCGATGCTGGCCACCGGCCTGCTCACCGCCGGGGTTGTCGAGGTGGCGCTCTCGGTGTATCGCTGGCAGGTGGAGCTGCGCTCCATGGCCCAGGGAGCAGCAGTGCTCCTGGTGAGCGCGATGCTCAACGCCTCGCTCGGGGTGCTCGCATTGCTCCTGGTGGTCTACCGGCCGTGGTTGTTCTTCGTCCTGGTCCCCCCGCTGGGCCTGGCGATACTGGCACGCTCGCTGTACCAGGAGAAGCGGCTCGAGGCGCGGCGGATGGCGCTGATGTATGAGATGAGCGAGCTGCTCCACGGCAACACCAGCCTGGTGGCCCGCTCCAACGAGCTGCTCGACCGCCTGGCGGTGATGTTCGACGCCGACCGCGCTGAGCTGATGGTGGTCACCGATCGTGGCCGGGCGCTGCGGATCAGCTCTGGCACCGGTGGCAGCGAGTCCGACCGGGTGGCCGCGATCGAGCTGTCCTCGCGCGAGCGGCGGCTGCTCGCCCGGCTGCGGGCTGACCGGCGCGTGGTCGTCCAGTCAGGCGAGCACGCACCCACCGAGCTGCGCGAACTGGTGCGCGACCGCCGCGCCGACAACGGCATGGCCGCGCTGCTCCGGGGCGGCAACTCCGAGGCCTTCGGGCTGCTCCTCCTGCTGGCGCCCGGTGCTGCCGTGGGTCGCTTCTCTCGCGAGAAGTCGACCCTGCTCGGAGCCATCGCCGGCCAAATCGGCCAGGCACTCGAGCACGGCCGGCTCGCCGACGAGGTGCGCGCCCTCGAACTCGAGAAGGTCGAGCTCAACCAGCGGGTGTTCCATGACCCCCTGACTCGGCTGGCCAACCGCTCGCTCTTCAACGACCGGGTGGCCCACGCGCTGGTGCGCGCCGAGCGCAGCGACCATCCCATCGCCGTGCTCTTCGTTGACCTCGACGACTTCAAAACGGTCAATGACCAGCACGGTCAGGCCGCGGGAGACGAGCTGCTGACCCTGGTCGCCGAGCGGCTGCGCCAGTGCATCCGCGGCGCCGACATCGCGGCGCGATTCGCCGGCGACGAGTTCGGGCTGCTCCTCGAGCAGATCGGTGGCACCGACGATGCCATCGCCGTGGCCGAGCGGTTGGTGGCGTCGCTGGCGCAGCCGTACCAGGTGCACGGCAAGCCGGTCACCGCGCGGGCCAGCGTCGGCGTGGCCCTGGTCAGCGACGGCGCCCAGCCGCTCGATGTCGCCCAGGTGCTCCAGTGGGCGGACACGGCGATGTTCGCCGCCAAGCGGCGCGGCAAGGGCTCCTTCGCGGTGTTCGAGCCTGGCATGGACGAAGCGTTGAGCGAGCGGCTCACCTTCGAGGTGGAGATGCGCCGCGCACTGGCGTCGGATGAGCTCTTCCTGCAGTACCAGCCGATTGTCGAGGTGAGCACCGGGCGGATGCGCTCGGTCGAGGCGCTGGTGCGCTGGCGGCACCCGACGCGCGGCCTGGTCGCACCCAACGACTTCATCCCGATGGCCGAGGAGACCGGGTTCATCGTGCCGATCGGCCGGTGGGTGCTGCGCACCGCCTGCGCCCAGGCGGTTCGGCTCCGCGGCCTGCAGCCGGAGCAGGACCTGCACATCGCGGTGAACACCAGCGCCCAGGACCTGCTCTCGGACAACTTCATCGAGGACCTGGCGACGATCCTCGCCGAGACCGGGCTGGCCCCCTCGGGTCTGGTGATCGAGGTGACCGAGAGTGCCCTGCTCAACGACATGGGGTTGGCCACCGCCCGGCTGGCCCAGGTGCGCCAGATGGGCGTACGCGTGGCTCTCGACGACTTCGGCACCGGTTTCTCGTCCCTCTCCTACCTCCACGACCTGCCGGTGGACATCCTCAAGATCGACCGCTGCTTCCTCAACACGCGGCGGACCGACGACCGCCATCGCGAGTTCCTCCGGGCGATCTACACCCTGGGGCGGTCGCTGGGCCTGCAGACCGTCGCCGAGGGAGTGGAGGAGGCTGCCGACCTGGCCCTGCTCAAGCGCTTCGGGGTGGACCAGGCGCAGGGCTTCTACTTCTCCCGCCCGGTGGACTCCGGGGTGCTCGGGCCGATGCTTGCGCAGCGGCTGGTGCTCACTCCCGGGCGCGCTCGGCGGGCGGCGGCGGGCTGAGGGCCGCCCGTCGGCGACGGTGTCGGCCGCCGATGTTTAGACCTCCGCGGTGACCTGGTAGGGAACTTCTCGAATGGCGACCACAGGGGTCGCCCAGTCATCGAGGAGGTGTGCACCATGGCGTTGGTTCGTTGGAATCCGTGGACGGATCTCTTCGCGCTGCACGACCAGATGGACCAGCTGTTCGGCCAGGCCTACGGCGCGGAGGCCGGGGCGCGTTCGGGCAATGGCGGCGGCGCAGACGGGAGCTGGATGACCCTGCCGGTCGATATCCGGCAGACCGAGCAGGCCTTCACCATCCAGGCGTCGGTGCCCGGCTTCCGCCCGGACGACGTGGAGGTCACGGTCGAGGACGGGGTGCTGAGCATCCGTGGGCGGCTCGAGGAGCGCTCGGAGGGGCGCGAGTCGGGGTGGGTGCGTCGTGAGCGCCGGCTGGGATCGTTCCACCGGCAGATCGGCATGCCCGCAGAGGTTCGCGCCGAGGAGATCTCCGCGGAGTTCGAGAACGGGGTGCTGACGATCACCGTGCCCCGCGCTCAGAAGGCTCAGCCGAAGCGGATCCCGGTGACCGCCGGCACCAAGCGCAGTCAGGGCAAGGTCATCGATGCCAAGGGCCAGAGCGGCAAGGCGAGCTGATCCGCCGGCGCACCGGCCCTGGTCTGGGGTCGCGGGGCTCGGCTCCTCGCGACCCCTCCCGTATCAGCCCGGCGGCCAGCCCAGGCGGCGGCCACCGAGCAGGTGGAAGTGGAGGTGCTCGACGGTCTGACCGCCGTCCGGGCCGACGTTGGTGACCATCCGCCAGCCGCTGACCAGGCCCTGGTGTTCGGCCAGGTGGTTGACCATGGCGATGAGCCGGCCGGCGAGGTCGAGCTGGTCCTCACGGAGCGCGGCAAGCGAGGTGATGTGCTGGCGCGGGATGACCAGCAGATGGAGCGGTGCCTGGGGGTTGAGGTCGCGGAAGGCGAGGACATGGTCGTCGCTGGCGACGATCTCGGCAGGGATGGCTCCGGCGGCGATTCCGCAGAAGGGGCACTGGCTCATCGTGGGAGGCAGTGTGTCACGGGCCGGGCGCGCCGGTAACCGAGTCGGGCGGCGCTGCATACGCCGCGGTGAGCTCCCCGGCTGCGGCGAGCAGCAGGCTCAGCGCCACCGCGCCCGCCAGCCGGACGCGGAGGACGCGCGGGCCGAGGTGGACGAACTCGGCGCCCGCCTGGGTGAGCAGGGCCAGGTCGTGCTCGCCCCAGCCGCCCTCGGGGCCGACGGCCAGGGCAATGGGCTGGCCCGGGGCGAGCCGGAGGGTGGTCAGCGGGACGGTGGAGAGCTCGAGGGCGCAGACCAGCAGGCGGTGGGGCTGGGGTAGCGAGCGGAGCGCCTCGTCCAGGGTGGCGGGGTCGTGGACCCGGGGGGGCGCGGAGCGGAACGACAGACCGGCGGCGTTGGTCGCGATCGACCGCCATCGTTCGGTGCGGCGGTGCGGGCGCCCCGCGTCGGGGCGGACCACGGTGCGCTCGGTGGTGACGGGGCGAATGACCGCAGCGCCGATCTCGGTCAGATTCTCAATGGCCTCGTCCACTCCTGACCGGGGGATGGCCTGGAGGACCTCGATGTGGAGGCGGGTGGCACCCTGCGCGGGACGGCTCCACAGCACGCGTCCCTCCACCGTGCCGGGGTGAACAGTGGTGACCTCGACGCCGTGCTCGGTCTCGCCGGTCACGACCAGGAGCCGCTCGCCGCGGCGGATCCGGAGCGAGCGGGCCAGGTGGACGGCGTCGGCACCGGTGATCCGGCAGTGCTCGGCGAGGACCGCTTCCGGGGGGACGAAGAACCGGGGCATGGCCGGTGATCATCGCGGTCGGTGTGGGTGGGCGGAGTCGACGGGTAGGGTTGGGTGGGGATGGCTGCCGGGGTGCGTGAGCTGGAGGCGGTTGCAGCCGACGGCTGCCGCCTGGCGGTGAGCGTGCGCGGTGCCGGCCCGCCGCTGCTGATGATTCCGGGACTGGGCTCGTCGCGGAGGGTGTATGCCCCGATCCTCCCACTGCTCAGCGAGCGGCTGCGGACGATCGTCTACGAGCCGCGCGGGATCGGCGACTCCGACATCACCGACGGGCCCTACACGATGGCGCAGCTGGCCGGCGACGCGGTGTCTGTGCTCGACGCCGCGAGGGTGGAACGCGCCGCGGTCTTCGGCGCGTCAATGGGCGGCATGGTGGCGATGCATGTCGCCCTCGACCACCCGGCGCGGGTGGCGCGGCTGATCGTGGCCGCGGCCGGGCCGGGCGGGACCTACGGCGTCCGCGCCGAGGACTGGGCGACGCGTGCGCTGCTGGGCAAGGGGGCACGCACACCGGCGGAGGCGTACCGCACCGCGTGCACGGTGCTCTACTCGGAGCGGTTCCAGCGGGAGCACCCGGACGTCATCGATGGCGAGGTGACCCGGCGGGGGGCACACCCGGTGCGCGCCCGGGCCTTCACCGCCCAGTTCGAGGCGGTGCGCGGCCACGATGTGGGCGCTCGCCTGGGGGCGCTGGCCGTCCCCGCCCTGGTGGTGCACGGCGGGCTGGATGTGGTCAACCCGGTGCGCAACGGGGAGATCCTCGCAGACGCAATCCCCGGGGCGCGGCTGGAGGTGCTTCCGGAGGCGGGGCACCTGTTCTTCCACGAGGAGCCGGAGCGCAGCGCGCGGCTGCTGGGGGATTTCGCGTGCGGGTGAGGCAGCTGCTGCGCTCGGTTGCGGCCGAGAAGGGCGTGTGCCAATGACAGTGGTGGCGAGAAGGTGGACCGTCGCCGCGCTGCGCACACCGTCAGCGAGTGGAGTCAGCCGGCCCGCGCAGCGTGCTTCGACACAATCGACGACGCCATGTTGGCGACGGGAGATGGGAGGTGCGCGGGCATCACCAGTGTCATCACCCGCCACGCGTCGTCGAGCCAGCGCAGCGGAAAGCCGCGCGCGGTGAATAGCCTCACGCAGTAGCGCACGTGCGCATCGAAGGCCTCTGCATCGAGCAACGAGAGGGAGTTGAAGTGGTGGCCGAAGTCCTCCAGGGTTCGCGCTCGCCCGCTCTCGCCGAGGTCCCACAGCGTGGGCTGCTCCTCGTAGAGACGCCGGGTTGCCACCAGGGCGAGCAGGCCCGCGGATTCACGCATGACCACGCCCGGATCCCGCTGCGGGTCGGTCATTGGGCGACCAGGTGGTAGTCATCGAAGCCGACTCCCCGCGCCCGGTGCGGGCCGCGCGGGATGCGGGCGTGCGACGCTCGATGGTCTGGGCTTCGCATGTAGGCCAGGAAGTGGGCGCGTGACTTCCAGCGGGTGATCATCAGGAACTCTTCGGGACGGCGGCGCGACTGCAGCACCTCGAGGCCGAGAAAGCCGGGCCAGGCGTCGACCGCGCCGAGGCGTGAACGGAACGACGTGGTGAGTGCCGCGACACCGGCGTCCGGCACCGTGATCTCGCTCACGGCCACGTAGACCTGGCTCATCCGGCCACGTTGTACACCAGGACAGACGTATCCGGGCACGGGGACTGCTTGCGGGGCCGGCGCTGATGGACGCTGTCGAGGCGCAGGCGGTCGCTGCGCCATGGTGGCGATACTTGTCAGCGCACCCCGGTCAGCGGAACTGTCGGGCCGAACAGCACCCCGAACATCCGCCTCGGCGCGGCCCATACTGGGTGACGTGAACGGCCCCGCTCTGCAGGGGCTGCGCCGGCGGCCCGGCTGGATGTGGGCCGCGGCTCTGTCGGTGGGGTTGCTCGCCGGGACTGCCGCGGTTGTGGCGACCCGCGGGGTGGTTGCCGGGCGCGCAGCTCCGGGAACCCCGGCGGCCGTCTTCGACCGGGTGACGACCTCGGCTAGCGACGTGTGGTCGTTCCAGGGCCGCACGGTGGGGCCACAGGTGATCAATTCTGTCAGCGGGGGGGCGCATTGTGGCTCGGAGTCCGTCACGTTCCTCTTCATGGGCTGGCCGCCGGGGACGGCTCTGCCGCTCAGGACAGCCCCTCACCAGTACGTCCGGGATCCGCAGAGAGTGTTCCCCTCGGGTGTGGCGGGTGCGCCGCTGCCCGCGCTCCAGCCACATGCGACGCTGCCGCCGGATGCGACCCCGACCGGCCTCCGCCACGCCGGGGTGGAGCTCTACGTCAGTCAAGGGACGGGCGAAGGCGCCATCTACGTCGTCGGGGGTGGGGTCATTGAGCGCTGGCCACGAGCTGATCCCGGGATTTACTGTGCCTAGGGTCGGTTAGCGACCAACCGCAGCCGGCGCGTGCTGGTGGCGCTCAGGCGACGGCCTGCTTGGCCCGGTCGGTGGCGTCCTGGGCGGTGGCGCGAACCTCGTGCACCGCGGCGGCGGGATCAGCCTCGGTGTTGTTGGCGTCCTCCTCGCTCTTCAAGGCGGTCGCGATCACCGCGAAGGTGGGCGCCCACAGACCGATGAAGATGCCAAGGCGCTCGGCGTGCTCGAAGTTGTCCTTGGAGCGCACGCGCCAGGCGATGATCGAGGTGAGGATCGAACCGCCGGTGGCGGCGAAGGCCATGTCGCTGGTGATGCCGAGCTTGCGGAGGGTGCGAATCAACATTGTGTGCAGTCCTTTTATGCGAGGTGCGCGTACCGGGGAGTGCGGTAGACGTGGACCACGAGTACCACACGCTGCTTGGACGACCCCGGCGGGGAACGGCGTGCCGTCGGCGCGGGATTGACGGTTGGTCGCCGGTTGGGCCAGTCGGATCAGGAGGCGAGCACGGCGAGGCCGGCAAGGCGGCCCTCGCTGCGGCGCACGGCGAAGTCCCACACCGGCGACCGCTTCAGCCGCCCCGGGAGCGCGCCTCCGGTGGTCCGCAGCCAGAGGCACAGGGCGCGGTGGGTGGCGGCGTGGGCGGGCGTCCAGGTGATGCCGTAGCCGCGCCGCACCGCCGCGGGAAGCAGACCGACGCTGACGAAAGCCCCGGCGTCGAACGCGGGACGAAGCACGCCGCTGGGAAGCGGCGGGCGCAGCACCGTGCGGGCGACGAGCCGGGAGCCGGCGCCGGGCGCGACCTCGCCGCCGTCGATCGCTCCGAGCAGGTGGCTGCGCATCGCGCCCTGGGTGCGCCACAGCAGGCGCTCGGGGATGCCGAGCAGGCGGCCGACGGGGCGCCACTCCTCGACGAAGGCATCACGGTCGCGTGGGGTGAGGCCACCAACCAGCGCGTCGTGGGCGACCAGCATGGTGTCGACGAACGAGAGATGCACCCAGAGCAGCAGGCGCGGGTCGATGGCCGAGTAGCGTCGGCCGCGGCGCATGCGTCGGGTGGCGTGGGCCCCGGGGAGATCTCCGCTGACCCGGCTGTGCAGCCGGTTGACGAAGCCGGTGGCGCGCTCCGCCTCGGCGGTCGTGCCGAAGGCGACCTGGGTGACCCATTCCGTGGTGCGGTTGAGCCGGCCCCACGGGTCGGTGGCGTAGGTGCTGTGGTCGATCGCGCCCTGGGCAACCAGGGGGTGGGCGGCCTGCATCAGCAGGGCGCGGCCGCCGCCGAGGATCAGCGCCGGCTCGCGCATGACCCGCCAGGTCACCGAGTCCGGGCCGAAGAGGCCGGGATCAGGCGAGCGGTCGCGGATTGGCAGCGTTCGCGGGCCGAGGAGCGGCTGAGCCAGGAGGGCGCGAACGTCGTCGCGGCTGGGCAGCGGCAGCCGGCCGGTGGCGGCGATGCCGGTGAGCCCGGACAGTCCGCTGGCGAGGGCACGGGCGCCCGGAAGGCTGCGTGGGCCGGGAAGGGAGCGGTGGTCGAGCCCGGACGGTCGCATCGCGGCCCCAGCGTAGGGAAGACCGCTGCGCGCGGTGCCATGGAAGCGCTGGGACCCGGGCTAGGACGGCGCCGGAGCATCCTCGCGCGGCGTCCCCACAGCGACCTGGGCCCCCTCGCCACCGTTGCCGCCATTGCCATTGTCGGCGTTGCCCGCAGAGCCATTGCCTCCGCCGGCGCTGCTGCCGCTGCCCCGTCCCCGGCGGCGCTTGGAGCGCGACCGTCCGGCCCCGCCGACGGCGCTCGCCTGGGGATCCGGCCCGCTCGTGGCACTCGCCGTCGTGGTCCGGATCACCACCACCTTGATCATCCCCGGGAACTGCATCTCGGTCTCGATC
>JBHEMT010000064.1:0-3836 GCA_046262435.1 Candidatus Dormibacteria bacterium
TGCACCGCGTGCACCGCGTGGCGCTCAGGCATTGGCAAGCTGCGCCGCCAAGGGGCGCAGCCGCACCCCGCAGGCCATGACCTGCTCGCGCAGCCGCGCCAGGGCGCCCGCGTCGTCGTGGACGATCGAGGCGACCAGGGCAGCCGGTGCGACCTCCAGGATGGCGGCAACGTGGGCGGCGGAGCCGGCGCCCCCCGAGGCGATCACCGGAATCCCCACCGCGGCGACCACAGCCCGGGTGAGCGGCACGTCGTATCCCTCGCGCGTGCCGTCCGCGTCGATCGAGGTGAGCAGGATCTCGCCGGCCCCGCACCGCTCCGCCTCCCGTGCCCAGTCGGCCGCTTGCCACGTCGTCGGCCTGGTACCGGCGTGGGTATGGACCATCCCGGCCCGCGCGTCGATCGCCACCACCACCGCCTGGGCGCCGAATCGTTCCGCCAGGGCACTGATCAGCCCCGGACTCTGCAGCGCTGCCGTGTTCAGCGCCACCCGGTCGGCCCCGGCGTCGACCAGGGCCAGGGCGTCCTCGAGACTGCGCAGCCCGCCGCCGACGGTGAATGGAATTGACACTCGGTCGGCAACGCGACGCACCATCTTTAGGGTGGTCGCCTGGCCCTCGAGGGTTGCCTCGATGTCGAGGAACACCAGCTCATCGGCACCGGCCGACGAGTACTGCGCGGCGAGCTCGACGGGGTCACCGATGTCTCGCCGGGCCTCGAAGCGCACGCACTTGACCACCCGGCCGGCGGCGACGTCGAGGCACGGGATCAGCCGTGGGTACGTCATCTCACGCGACCACCGGCTGCAGCCGCAGGCCCTGGAGATATCCGGCCAGGAACCGCTCTCCCGCGGGACCGCTCTTCTCGGGATGGAACTGCACCCCGAGAAAGGAGCCGCGCGCCGCGGCGGCCACCACGCCATCAGAGTGCGCCACCGCCACGGCTGTCTCAACCGCGAACGAGTGGGCGAAATAGAACGCCTCCGCCCATGGCTTCACCAGCGACCAGCCAAGCCGGGGCACCTGGCGGCCTGCAAGCCTCCGGACGCGCCCCGGCAGGATGCCCAGGCACTCGACCCCGCCGTCCTCCTCGCTCCACTGCGCCGCCAGCTGGAACCCCAGACAGATGCCAAGCACTGGCCGTCCGGCGGCGACCCGGTCGCGGAGCGCGCGGTCGAGGCCAGTGGTTTGCAGTGCTGCCATCGCGCTCCGCGCCGCGCCAACACCGGGCAGGACCACGAGATCCGCTACCCGCACGTCCTGCGGCGAGGCGGTCACCCGGGCGGCGCCGGTGAGGCGGCCGAGGGCAGAGATCACCGAGCGGGTGTTGCCCGCGCCGTAGTCGCACACCGCCACGTCGATCACAGCGACCCCTTGGTTGATGCCACCGCATCGCCGTCGGTCCGAACTGCATCGCGCAGCGCCCGGCCCACCGCCTTGAAGGCGGCCTCGGCGGTGTGATGCGCGTTGTCCCCGCTGGCGTCGACGTGCAGGGTGACCCGGGCCGTCTGCACCATCGACTCGAGCGCGTGCCGGGCCATGCCGGGCTCGGGTGCCAGCGCGATCCGGCTGACCGGTCTGCCCGACAGATCAACCACCGCGTGGGCGAGGGCCTCGTCCATCGGGACCCGCGCCTCACCGTAGCGGGCCATTCCGGCACGGCTGCCCAGGGCCTGGTCGAGCGCCTCCCCGAAGGTGCGCATCAGGTCCTCGACGATGTGGTGGTCACCGGTCTCGGTATCGCCGGCGCCATCCACGACCAGGTCCATCCCCGCGTGGAAGGCCAGCTGCTGGAGCATGTGGTCATAGAAGCCGCTCCCGGTGTCCACCAGGACCCGGCCCTCACCGCGCAGCCGCAGGCGCAGCGCAACCCGGGTCTCCGCGGTGGTGCGCAGGTGCCGCACCGTCTCCGGTTGGCGTCCCTCGTCCCTGATTGATGCGCGTCCGCGCACGGCCGCGATCGCGGCCAGCAGGAGGTCGTCGTCGTCGCGATCACGAACGCTGATGCGCACGCCGTCGCTGAACCGGCGAACGACGAGGCCGCGCGCGAGCAACGCATCGGCGAACCCGTCCGGATCATCGAGCGGGACGAAGACGAAGCTGGTGTGCGAGGGCAGCGGCGACAGCCCCAGAGCGGAGAGCGCGGCGGCCAGCCGTTCGCGCTCGGCCAGCTGACCGCGAACATCCGGTGGGCACGCCAGGGCTGCCAGCGCCAGGGCCACCGAGGGGGCGGCAACCGTCAGCGGCGCCATGTGCGCGAGCAGGGCCTCGGCGATGGCCGGCGTGGCCACCGCATAGCCGACCCGGGCACCCGCGAGCCCGTGTGCCTTGGAGAACGTGCGCAGCACGACCAGCTCGTCGCTCACCCGGTCGACCACCGTCTCACCGGCGTACTCCGCGTAGGCCTCGTCGACCACCGCCAGACGCGCCACGGGGATGCCGGGCATCTCGCCGGTGGGATTGTTGGGCCGGCAGACGAAGGTGAGATCCGCAGTCTGCGGGTCATGCACCAGCTCGGCCCCGGCCACGTCCGCGGCCACGCGGTACATCGCGTAGGTGCGCTCCGGCACCGTGGCGATCCGCCCTCCGGGGGCGAACACACGGGCGCAGAGCAGAATCAGGTCGTCGCTGCCGGCGGCGAGCACGATGCCCGCGGGGTCGACGTCGTGGCCGCGCGCAATCGCCTCGCGCAGTTCGCGGTACCCGTCGCGGTCGTAGTCGTTGATCCCCGCCAGAGCGCGGGCGACGGCGGCGGGTCGCGCTGAGGCCGGCGGCAGGGCGGGCACATTGCCGTCAAAGCGGATCACCTGGGCAGGGTCGAGCCCGGTCCGCCCTGCCAGCTCGCCGGTGGAGGGCGCCCACACGTACGGCTGGGGTCGCCGCGCCACCACGCTCATCGGCGCACCGCGGCGGCGTGGAGGGGCATGCCCTCGAGCCCGGCGAGCGCGTCGATGGTGGGCCGGATCGTCGCCAGCCCCGCCGCGGAGATGCGCTGCACGGTCACCGGCTTGAGGAAGCTCTCCAGCCCCAGGCCACCGACCGACCGGGCCCAGCCGCCGGTGGGCAGCACGTGGTTCGCTCCGGTCGCGTAGTCGCCTGCCGGCACCGGCGCGTTGCGGCCCACGAAGACCGCGCCCGCGTTGCGAATCCGGCCGGCCAGTGACTCGGCCCGCGGCCCGAGCAGGGCGACGTGCTCCGCCGCGTGGGCGTCGATCTGCCGTAATGCCGCGTCGAGGTCGTCGCCCACCTCGACCACAGTCCCGGTGGAGTCGGGTCCGTGCTCGATCTGGGCCCGCAGCTCAGCATCGATGATCGCTCGGTCGGTGCCCGCGTCGGCGACGACGACCACCTCGCTGGGGCCCGCCGGCAGGTCGATGGCGACGTCGCGCGCCACTGCCAGCTTGGCCCGGTTCACCGCCCCACTGCCGGGCCCGAAGATCTTGTCCACCCGCGGAATCGATGCGGTGCCGTAGGCCATCGCCGCAATCGCCTGGGCGCCCCCCACCGCCCACACCTCACCGACCCCGAGCAGCTCGGCGGCGGCGGCGACAAGCCCCGCGCCGGCGGGTGGCGTGCACACCACCATCCGGGACACCCCGGCGACCTGCGCGGGCACCGCGACCATCACCAACGTCGACACCAGCCCGCGGGGAACGTAGATGCCGATGGTCTCGACCGGCACCCAACGGCGCTCCAGCCGGACGCCGGGGAGCACCTCCATGCGCAGGTCCTGGGGGCGCTGCGCGGCATGCCAGCGCCGCACCGCGTCCGCGGAAGCGAGCACCGCCTCCGCCGGCAGCCCGGCGGTCACCGTTGCCCGCGCCGGGATCACCCCGTC
>JBHEMT010000065.1:0-3532 GCA_046262435.1 Candidatus Dormibacteria bacterium
GTTCGCACCCGCCAGAGCGGGGTGAAGACGATGGAGGTGTTGGCGAGGGCCCCGAGCACCGCCATCACCCAGATCGTGGTGCCGGCACCGATCCGCGCGGCGACCACGCCGCCGAGCACGTTTCCCAATGGCCAGGCACCCCAGAACACGGTGCGGAACACTGCGTTCATCCGAGCCTGGAGATGCTCCGGGGAGAGCGACTGACGCAGGGTCACCTGGGCGATGTTGCCCACCGCCCCGGTGAAACCGATCAGGACAAAGCAGGGAAAGAACAGCAGTACCGGTGGGATCACCGTCCCCAGGGCGATGAGCCCGCTGAGCCCGATCGCGGTGCCGTCGAGCAGCGCGATGGTGGGCCCCACCCCCAACCGGCCGACGATCGGCGACGCACCGAAGGTTCCGAGCAGGGCACCGATTCCCTGCGACGCAAGCATCGCTCCAAGCAGCCCGGGACTCAGGTGCAGCTGGACGTAGGCAAAGATGTACAGGGGCCCCTGGAAGGCGCTGGCGAAGATGCCGCCGGCCCCCATGCAGAGGAGCTGGGAGCGCAGCACGGTGTTCCCGAAGACGTGGCGCAGTCCCTCGCGGGTCTCGCGGACGAGGCTGCGTTTGCTCCCAGACGCGGGTGCGACCTCGGAGCGCCGGATGGCCAGCAGGCAGATGGCGGAGACCAAGAACGAGGTGGCGTCGACCAGCACCGCCCGGGTGGCTGACACGGCCTGGATGAGCAGCCCGCCCAGCCCGGGGCCGGCCAGCTGTGCCGCGGAGTCACTCACCTGGAGGCGGCTGTTCGCCTGGAGCAGGCGGTCGCGGCCAACCAGGGAGGGGACGTAGGCCAGGTAGGCGATGTCAAAGAAGACCGTGAAGACGCCGACGCCGGCGCTGGCAGCAAAGAGCTCCCAGAGGCGCAGCGCACCGGCGAAGCTGAGCGCCGGGATGGCGGCCAGCAGCACCAGACGGGCCAGGTTGCAGGCCACCATGAGGGGCCGCTTGCGCATCCGATCGATGAGGCCACCGGCGACGAGCGAGAGGACCGGGAACGGGACACGCTCAGCCGCAACCAGGACACTGACCGCGGCCACCCCGGCATGGAACTGGACGATGGCGAGGGTGGGGAACGCCAGGAGGGTTACCTGGCTACCCACCTCGCTCACCGTCTGGCCGCCCCAGAGCAGGTTGAAGTCGCGCCGCCACGACGGGACCGCGGTCGTCTGGGTGCCGGGAGGAGTCAGCCCGACCTACCCAACCACCGGTGGCGCGCTCAGCCGTTGCAGCTCCACGCGCAGCTCTTCAGGGTCGCGCGGTGCGCGCGCCACTCCGTCCGCCATCGCAGCGCCGGCCACGGCCAGCGCCACCGTCGCGGCGACCCCTGGCTCAAGTGGTGAGGGCACCACGGTGCCGGCGCGAAGGTGGGGCTCGTCAACCAACCCGGCGAGCGCCTGCGCCGCGGCCCGCTTCATCGCCTCGGTCACCCGGCTGGCGCGGACGTCAAGAGCTCCACGGAAGATTCCCGGGAAACCGAGCACGTTGTTGATCTGGTTGGGAAAGTCGCTGCGCCCGGTGGCGACAATTGCGGCCCCACCGGCGCGCGCGTCGGCCGGCAGGATCTCGGGGCTGGGGTTGGCCATCGCGAAAACGATCGAGTCGGGCCGCATGGTGCGCACCATTTCCGTGGTCATCAGGTCTGCGCCACTCAGGCCGATGAAAACATCGGCGTCCCGCAGGGTCTCCTGGAGGCCTCCCTCGGCCGCGCGGGGGTTTGTATTGTCGGCAAGCCACTGCTTCTGCGCGGTGAGCCCGTTGCGGTGGCGACCGATTGCGCCCCGGCTGTCGAGGATGATGATGTCCTCGAGGCCGCGGTCCAGCAGAATCCTGGTGCACGCGGTACCGGCCGCTCCGGCGCCACTCATCACCACGCGCAGGCCGGTGATCTCCCGGCCCACCGCCCTGGCCGCATTTTCCAGAGCCGCGAGCAGGACCACGGCTGTGCCGTGCTGGTCGTCGTGGAACACCGGGATGTCGCACTCCTCCTGCAGGGTGCGTTCCAGCTCGAAACACTGCGGGGCGGCGATGTCCTCAAGGTTGATACCGCCGAAGGTGGGCACCAGGTTGCGCACCACGCAGGCGATCTGCGCGGGATCCTGCGACTCGATGCAGATCGGGAAGGCGTCGATATCGGCGAAGGCCTTGAAGAGCAGTGCCTTGCCCTCCATCACCGGCATGGCCGCGCGGGCCCCGATGTTGCCCAGGCCGAGCACGGCGCTGCCGTCGCTGACCACAGCGACCATGTTGTTGCGCGAGGTGTAGAGATTGACCAGCTCCGGATCGCGGACGATCTCACGGCACGGAGCGGCCACGTGCGGGGTGTAGGCAAGGGAGAGGTCGCGGCTGTCGTTCAGGGCGACCTTGGCGGCGATGGCGAGCTTGCCTCGACGGGCCGCGTGGTAGGCCAAGGCGTCGTCGTCGAGGCTCAAGCGATGTGCTCCTGGCGGGCTGATGCGCGGCCATGATCGCGCAGGGCGCCACCGGGAGGGTATCGGCCGAAGCTGGTCAGGCCGGTGCGGGGGAGGCCAGCCGGCCCGGGCGCCCCGACGCCGGCCAGACATAGGGGAGGTCGGCGGCCACCTCGGGAAACACCGGCGCGTAGCGGCCGGGCAGCTTGCGCACCAGGGCCGAGCGGTGCGACAGATGAAACCGCTCGTCTCCCAGCCACGGCGGCAGCTCGCCGGCGCCGTGCAGTACCGCCTGGGAGCGAGGCGTCCACCCGAGGGCGGTGCTGATCTGCGCGGCGCAGCTGTCCGGATGGCCGCGGCGTGTCCACTCCTCGCAGACCGTCAGGCCGTAGGTTGCCAGGGCCTCCTCGTACCCGCGCCACATCGCGGCGGCGGGGTGGTGCCGCCAGCCGTAGCCGGGCACGACCAGCGCGCGCAGCACCTGCAGCGCCTCGGACCGCTGCTTGCCCAGTCTGCGTTCATCGAGAAGCCGCGCAGACTCGGCGAAGTCCGCATCGGGTAGAAAGGTCTGCATGCCTCCAGTATCTGGGGGCGACACCTCGCGGTGGCCGGTGCAGACGCCGACGAAGGGAACGCATGCGCGGAAGGACAGTCGTGGTGACCGGGGCGTCGACGGGGATCGGGCGCGCCTGCGTCCTCGCCCTCGACCGGCTGGGATGGCGGGTGTTCGCCGGGGTGCGCCGCGACCAGGATGGCGAGGAGCTGCGCGCCGCAGCCGGTGCCCAGCTGCGCATCCTGCGCCTCGACGTCACCAGCCCCGACGACATCGCCGCCGCCGCCACGGAGGTCGCCGCCGCCACCGGCGGGGCTCTCGACGGCCTGGTCAACAACGCCGGTTTCGCGCTCAGCGCGCCGCTGGAGTTCGTGCCCCTGCACGAGCTGCGCCGCCAGTTCGAGGTCAACCTGGTCGGCCAGGTCGGAGTCACCCAGGCTCTCCTGCCGATGCTGCGCCGTTCCCGGGGCCGGATCGTCCTGATGAGCTCGCTCGGAGGCAGGGTCAGCCAACCCCTGGTCGGCCC
>JBHEMT010000066.1:0-4130 GCA_046262435.1 Candidatus Dormibacteria bacterium
CATGCGCGCCGACGAGCTGGAGCCGGTGCGCATCCTGCTCCGCCGCCGCGCCCGCGGCGAGCCGGTCGCCTACCTCACCGGCGTGCGTGAGTTCTACGGGCGTGACTTCCTGGTTGACCGGGCGGTGCTGATCCCCAGGCCGGACACGGAGGTGCTCGTCGAGCAGGTCATCGCCTGGGCCCGGGGACGGGCCGATGCCGGTCAGCGGCTGCGCGTCGCCGATCTGGGGACCGGGAGCGGCTGCATCGCGGTCACTCTGGCGGCGGAGCTGCCCATGGCCGACGTGCTCGCCGTGGAGCTCTCCCCGGACGCCGCCGCGGTCGCCGCCGCGAACGCGGCCCGGCTCGGGGTGGGCGACCGGGTGCGCGTCGTGCACGGCTCGTGGACCGCGCCGCTCCGCGATGATGGCGGTGTTTTTGACCTGATTGTCGCCAACCCGCCGTACGTGGCGGCGGACGAACTGGGGGGCCTGAGCCGCGACGTGCGCGACTTCGAGCCGCACGCCGCGCTGGTCCCCATTGGCGACGCGCTGGCCGCCTACCGCGGGATTCTCGATGGCGCCGCCGCCCTGCTGGCGCCGGTGTCCCTGCTCGCCCTCGAGGTCGACCCGAGACGGGCGGCGGAGGTCGCGGCGATGGCGCAGGCAGCGCTGCCCGGCGTCACGGTTCGCACCGTGGATGATCTGACCGCCCGCCCCCGGGTGGTGCTCGCCGGCGTCGACGGCTGAGCGGCCTCGCGACAGACGCAGCCCACGCCCCCTGGTCTGCCAGCATCCGCCGGTGGAGCAGAGCCTCGCCGGCCACGGTCCCCGAGCGGAGGGTTACCCACGGGAGGCGGCCGCGCGCCACCTCTGGGGTGACGCCCCCGCCCTGCTGGCCAGGGGCCGCCTTCTCGTCGTGCCCACCGACACCGTCTACGGGATGGTCTGCGATCCCACCGACTCCGCCGCGGTGGAGCGGCTGTACGCGGCCAAGGCGCGGCCGGCCGGGCTGGAGTTGCCGGTGCTCGGGGCCGACCTCGACGCTCTGGCGGAGCTGGTGGAGCTCAGCCCCGCGGCCCGGCGCGCCGCGGCGGTCCACTGGCCCGGCCCCCTGACCATCGTCGCCCGGCTGCGCGAGCCGCTGCGGCTTGCAGTGCCCCGGGCCGGCACCAGCCTGGCGGTGCGGGTGCCGGCCCACCCGCTGCTGCGCTCTCTGCTCTGGATCACCGGGCCGCTGGCGTCGAGCAGCGCCAACCCCCATGGTGTCCCCGCGCCCGCACATGCCGCCGAGGCGGTGGGCATCCTGGGAAACGTGGTGGCCGCCGCCTACGACGGTGGTCCCGCCGCCGGGCGAGCCTCCACTATCATCGACTGCACCGCATCGCCTCCACGCGTGCTGCGGGTCGGCGCGCTGTCCGAGGCCGACCTCCGGCCTCATCTCGAGGGCTGACCGTCGTCCACGGCGGCGTGTCCCACCAGGAGGGAGCAGTCGTGGCCGAGTCAACCGCCACCAGCGACGCCCCGGCCGCGCAGCGGTCGTCATTCAGCGACCGACCGCGCCTGGCTGCGGTGGACCCGGAGATCGGCCGTCTGCTCGAGGCGGAGCTGGTTCGTGAGGAGGAGACTCTCGAACTGATTCCCTCGGAGAACATCGCCTCGCCCGCGGTCCTCGAGGCGGTGGGCTCGTGGCTGACCAACAAGTACGCCGAGGGGCTGCCCGGCAAGCGCTACTACGGCGGCTGCCAGGTCGTTGACCAGGTGGAGGAGCTGGCCCGGCAGCGGGCCACAGCGCTCTTCGGTGCCGAGCACGCCAACGTGCAGCCGCACTCCGGCTCCGGCGCCAACATGGCGGTGTACCTCAGCGCACTGCAGCCGGGGGACACAATCCTCGGGCTCTCCCTCGATGAGGGGGGACACCTGACCCACGGCTCACCGGTCAACTTCAGCGGGCGCCTCTACACGGTCGAGCCGTACACGGTGTCGCCGGAGACCGGACGGCTGGACATGGAGGAGGTGCGCCAGCGCGCGCTGGCGGTGCGCCCCAAGATGATCGTGGCCGGGTACAGCGCCTATCCGCGCATCCTCGACTTCGAGGCCTTCGGCCGGATCGCCCGCGAGGTGGGCGCGCTGCTGCTCGTCGACATGGCTCACTTCGCCGGTCTGGTCGCCGCGGGCGTTCATCCCAGCCCGGTTCCGCACGCGGATTTCGTCACCTTCACAACCCACAAGACGATGCGCGGTCCGTGGGGTGGGATGGTCCTGTGCAAGGCGGAGCACGCCGCCGAGCTCGACAAGGCAGTCTTTCCCGGCTGCCAGGGTGGCCCGCTGATGCACGCCATTGCGGGCAAGGCGGTGATGCTGCAGCAGTGCGCCACCGAGGAGTTCCGGAGCTATGCGCGCCAGGTGGTGGCCAACGCCAAGGCGCTTGCCGAGGGGCTCAGCCGGCGCGGTCTGCACCTCGTCACCGGGGGCACAGACAACCATCTGCTCCTCATCGACCTGCGCCCCCACGGGCTGCGCGGCCGGGCGGTGCAGAACGCGCTCGACGAGGTCGGCATCACCGTCAACGCCAACTCATTCCCAGGGCATGGCGCCTCGCCCTTCAATCCCAACGGGATCCGGCTGGGAAGTCCCGCGGTGACCACCCGGGGTATGCGCGAGCCGGAGATGGATGAGATCGCCGACCTGCTCGCCGCCATCCTCACCGACTTCGACACCCCGGCCACCCACCAACGGGTGCGCGAGCGGTCCCTGGCCCTGTGCAGGCGGTTCCCGCTGCCCTACCGAGACTGACGGCATTCCACGTGGACGCCGTCGCAACGAGCCAGCCACGGTGAGCGCGTGGTGATCAGTGCGGCGTTGGTCGACGCCCCCTGGCTTCCCGCGGTCCGACCCTTCCTCGTGGCATCGAGCGTGGCTCTGGTTGCGGTGCCGGGCAGCATGGTCCTGGCCCGTCGTATCGGCCGGGGCGCGATCGCCGAGCCCGACCGCGAGCGCGACATCCACGCCCGGCCGACCCCGCGGCTCGGCGGCCTGGGGATGTGGCTTGCGTTTGCGCTGGCGCTGCTGCTCTTCGGCGGCGGCATTCCGAACCGGGGCGTCGTCCTGGTGGGCACCCTACTGGTCACGGTGGTGATGGCGGTCGACGACATCCTCCAGCTCCGTTGGTGGGTGAAGCTGGTGCTCCAGGCGGCGGTGGGCGTGCTGGTCGCAGTCAGCGGGGTGCAGATCGCTTTCTTCGCATCGCCCTTCAGCCATGGCACATCGCTGATCTATCTCGGCGTCCTCGCGCTGCCGGTCACCGTTGCCTGGCTGATGGTCATGCAGAACTCCATCAACTTCCTCGACGGCTCCGACGGCGTGGCCGCGGGGGTGGTTGCCATCGTTGCCGGGGTATGCCTGCTCGCGGCCATCAACCGCCTCGGCGCCCATGGCAGCGTGCAGGGCGACGTGATCGTCCTCAGTGGCGCGCTGATGGGCTGCTGCTTCGGCTTTTTGGTCTTCAACTTCGCCCCAGCCCGGGTGTTCATGGGTGACTCCGGCTCCCACTTCCTGGGGTTGGCCCTGGGGATGATCACCATCCTCGGCCTGGCCAAGGTCGCGGTCGGTCTGTCCCTTGCGGTGCCGGTGATCGCGCTCGGCCTGCCGATCGGCGACACCGCGTTCGCCATCGTGCGCCGCTCCAAAGCGGGAATCTCCTTCACCCAGGCTGATGCCGGGCACCTCCACCACCGGCTGCTCGCCCGCGGACTGAGCGCGCGGGAGACCGCGCTCGTGTTCTACCTGACCACCGCCATCCTGGGCTGCGTGGGGTTGGCGATCTTCGGGCACAGGAGGATTCTCGACGTGGCCGCCGGGCTGGCCCTGCTCGCCCTGCTCGCTCTGTTCATCCGCAACGCGCGGCGCCCCGGCGACCGGGCGCAGCGGCTGGCGCGCTCGGGCGACGAGGCATATGTGGTGGTGCCGGGCCGGCGCGCCGCCACCGCCCGGATCCACCACGGGGGCGAGTCCGATTAGTCACCAGGACGGTGGCGGCGAGACCTCCCGGGCGCTGGGCGTCGTCGCTGGGCTGGGAGCGACGCTGCTGGTGTGCATCGGGCTTGGCGTCGGTCTCGGAGTGCTGGGCATGAAGCTGCTCAACGACAATCCC
>JBHEMT010000067.1:0-25569 GCA_046262435.1 Candidatus Dormibacteria bacterium
CCGATTAGTCACCAGGACGGTGGCGGCGAGACCTCCCGGGCGCTGGGCGTCGTCGCTGGGCTGGGAGCGACGCTGCTGGTGTGCATCGGGCTTGGCGTCGGTCTCGGAGTGCTGGGCATGAAGCTGCTCAACGACAATCCCCTGCCCCTGGTGATCGGCATTCTGGTCGGCATCGCCGCGGGGTGCGTGGGTGCCTACCGGATGGTGATGCGGGTCTACCGCTGATCGTGTCTGCCCTGGACGACCACCGCAGCATCGCCGCCTGGACCCTGGCGGTCATTGCCGGGCTCATCGGTGTGCTCGCCATCCTGCTTGCGCTTGTCGGTCGGCCCGGTGCCATTCCCGGGCTGCTCGCCGGCGGCGCACTTGCCGCGCTCGATGTGCTCCTCCTGGCGCGCGGCCTGTCGCGCTTCGGTCGCGCTTCGCACTCAATCGGTGCCGGCGCGCTGACCGGTGCGCTGCTCAGCCGCTTCGTGGTGGTGGGCTCGTTGATGGGCATGCTGATGGCCGTGAGGAGCCTGGCGCCGGTTGCGGTGATCGCAGGGTTCCTCACGCTGCCGGTGGGGCTGGTTTCGGTAGGATTGGCCTTGATCCGCCGAAAGCCAGGAGCCGGCGGCGCCCGGAGACGCCACTTTGCTCGCTGACATCGACGTTCGGCCCGAGACAACGCACCCCACGGTGGGCAGCGGGTTCTGGGCGCTGAACACCGATACCGCTGTCAACACCCTGATCGTCTGCGGGTTGTTCGTCCTGATGGCGTTGTACCTCCGCTTCCGGATGTCCAACGGCCGGCCGGGACAGCTTCAGAACCTGCTCGAGGGCCTCGTCGACTTCATCGACGGCCTGGTGGGCGACACCCTCGGGGACCGGCGCAGGCGGATCCGGGTGGTCGGCCCGCTGGCAATCAGCATGTTCGCCTTCGTGGTGCTCTCCAACTGGTTCGGGCTGCTGCCCAGCCGGAAATCACCCACCAACGACGTCAACACCTGCCTGGCCCTGGCACTGATCACCGTGATCCTCCTGCACAGCTCATCGATTCGCGTCCGGGGGCCGGGAGGGTATGTCAGCCACTACTTCAGCGTCGTCACCCCGAGCTGGCGCAATCCCCTGGGAGTGCTCGCCCGGGTCGCCTTTGCGTTGCTGGAGGTCATCCAGGAGCTGGCCAAGCCGTTCACGCTGTCGTTCCGGCTCTACTTCAACATCGTCGTCGGCGAGCTGATGCTGGCGCTGATCATCGCCCTGGCCCGCTTTGTCGCCGGCCTCGGGCTCCTCGGGGTGCTGGGCTCACTCATCGTGTCCGCCAGCGTCGGTGTGGTCTGGATCCTTTTCTCGCTGTTCATCGGCGCGGTGCAGGCTTACATCCTCACCATGCTCACCGTCTCGTACGTCGCCCAGGGCACCGAAACCCACCACGACGAGGACACGAGTGACGCAGCCGAGCAACGGCACAGCGCGCCCACCACGGTGAGCGCGGCAGCGTAGGCAGAACGGGCGGCAGCGCCCACCCCGCGCCGAACGCGGGACCATCGACACGCAGAGCCGCCCCGGCGGCACCAGGGAGGACACCCGGTTGCACGGTAGCGTCGCGCTCATCGCCGACATCTCGTCGAAGGCATTCGTCAACGGCCTGGCCGTTGTCGGTATCGGACTGCTCATCGGGCTTGGAGCGCTCGGGGCCGGGATCGGCGACGGGCTGGTCTCCAGCCGCGTGGTCGAGGGCACAGCTCGCCAGCCCGAGGCGCGCGGCTCGCTTCTCGGAATCATGTTCATCAGCGTCGGCATCATCGAGGCGCTGCCGATCATCGCCCTGGGCATTGCACTCTTCATCCTCTTCGCCAACCCGCTCAAGGGCTGACCGCCGAAGCAATGCTCGCCGACAGCAAGCTGCTCGACTTCAACGCCACGCTGCTCTTTCAGCTGCTCATTTTCCTGCTCACGGCAGCGGCGCTCTGGCGCTTCGCCTGGGGGCCGATCACCAAGCTGCTGGAGGCGCGGCGGCTGACCATCGAGAACGGGCTCAAGGCGGCCGAGGAGTCGGAGAAGCGGCTGACCGCGGTGCAGGACGACGTGCGCAAGCTGCTCGACGAGGCGCGTGGCCAAGCCCGCGAGATTGTCTCGCGGGCGCACCAGGACGCCACGGCGGATGCCGAACAGGTGCGTACCCGCAGCCGCCGTGAGGCCGAGGCCCAGGTGGAGCGAGCCCGCGCGGAGATCGCCGTCGAGCGCGACCGGGCGATCACCGAGCTGCGCACGCAGGTCGGCACCCTGGTAATCGCCGCGGCCGGGCAGGTGCTCGGTCAGTCGATCGACGCCACTGCGCACCGCCGTTTGATCGAGGAGTCGCTGCGGTCGGTGAGCGCTCAGAACGGCGGCGAGCGCAGCGCCTAGTGGCCACCTCCACGATCGCCCGGCGCTACGCGGAGGCGTACTTCGGCCTCGCCGAGCAGTCCGGCGATCTGGTCGGATGGCGGGAGGGGCTCGCCCGTGCGGTCGAGATTTTCGACCGGCCCGACGCCGCGCTGCTCCTCAACAACCCGCGGCTGAGCCTGGCGGAGCGCATCAGGTTCGCCCTCGACGTGCTCGAGGGGTCCGCTGAACCGGCGCGCAACCTGATCCGGCTGCTCGTGGAGCGCCGCCGCATGCGCATCCTGCGCGGCGTGCTCGAGCACTACGACCTGCTCGTCGACCGGGCCTCCGGGGTGGTGCGCGCCGAGGTCACCACCGCCTTCCCCGCCGATGCCGCGCTGCGGAAGAGCATCACCGCGAGCCTGCGCGAGCGGCTCGGCGCCGACGTGCAGACCACGATTCACCAGGACCCGGCGCTGATTGGCGGCCTGATCATCCGCGTGGGTGACCGGGTCATCGACGGCAGCGTGCGCACCCGACTGCAACAGCTCCAGGCCGCCCTGGCCTGACTCAGGAGATACAGACAACCCCATGGCCATCCGCTCCGACGAAATCGGCGACATTCTCAAGCAGCGCATCGCGTCGTTCGACGCCCCCGTGGTGGATGCGCATGAGGGGGTGATCACCTCGGTCAACGACGGCATTGCGCGCATCTACGGGTTGGAGAGCGCGATGGCCGGCGAGCTGCTCGAGTTTCCGCCGACCAAGGCGGGCAAGCCGGTGCTCGGCCTCGCCCTCGACCTTCGTGAGGAGGGCGTCGGCGCGGTGCTCATGGGCCCGTTCGAGCACCTCCAGGAGGGCGACACGGTGCGCACCACCGGGCGCATCGCCGAGGTGCCCGTCGGTGACGAGCTCATCGGCCGGGTCACCGATGCGCTGGGCGCGCCGCTCGACGGCAAGGGCCCGATCGAGACCGCGCAGAACCTCCCGGTGGAGCGCGTCGCCCCCGGGGTCATCTTCCGGCAGCGGGTGGACACCCCCCTGCAGACGGGAATCAAGGCGATCGACGCGATGATCCCGGTCGGCCGTGGCCAGCGCGAGCTGATCATCGGCGACCGCCAGACCGGCAAGACCGCAATCGCCCTCGACGCGATCATCAACCAGAAGGACACCGGGGTCATCTGCATCTACGTGGCCATCGGGCAGCGGTCGTCGACCGTGGCCAACGTGGCCGCCACGCTGCAGGAGTACGGCGCCCTCGACCACACGATCATCGTCGCCGCCACCGCGGCCGACCCTGCGGCGATGCAGTTCCTCGCCCCCTACGCCGGCTGCGCGATGGGTGAGTACTTCATGAGCAAGGGTCAGGACGCGCTGATCGTCTACGACGACCTCTCCAAGCACGCCGATGCCTATCGCCAGCTGTCCCTGCTGCTGCGCCGGCCGCCCTCACGGGAGGCCTACCCCGGCGACGTCTTCTACCTGCACTCCCGGCTCCTGGAGCGGGCCGCCCGGATGAGCGACGACGAGGGCGGCGGCTCGCTGACTGCGCTGCCGATCATCGAGACCAAGGCCAATGACGTGTCCGCCTTCATCCCGACCAACGTGATTTCCATCACCGACGGTCAGATCTTCCTGGAGAACGACCTGTTCAACGCGGGCGTCCGGCCCGCAATCAACGTCGGCCTGTCAGTCTCCCGGGTCGGCGGCGACGCCCAGACCAAGGCGATGAAGCAGGTGGCCGGCCAGCTCCGACTCGACCTCGCCCAGTACCGCGAGCTGGCGGCCTTCGCCCAGTTCGCCGCCGACCTCGACAAGCGCACCAAGGAGCGGCTGGAGCGCGGCCAGCGGATGACCGAGCTGCTCAAGCAGCCGCAGTACGAGCCGATCCCCTTCGAGAACCAGGTCATCGCGTTGTTCGCGGGTGCCCGCGGCCATCTCGACGAGGTGCCCATCGACAAGGTGGCCGACTTCGAGCGCTCGCTGGTCCGCTACATCGACCAGGACCACGCCGAGCTGAAGACGGCGATCCGCGACGAGGCGAAGATCAGCGACGAGAACGAGAAGCGGCTCACCGATGCCATCGCCACCTTCAAGAAGGGGTACGCGGGCTAGGCCGGCGCCTTGCCCCGCCCACCATGCCGAGTCTCCGCGACATCCGCCGGCGCATCAAGGGCGTCCAGAACACCAAGAAGATCACCAAGGCGATGGAGCTGGTGGCTGCCGCCAAGCTGCGCCGCGCGGTGGACCGCGCCTCCCAGGCCCGCCCCTATGCCGACGAGCTGACCAACGTGGTCGCCGACCTGATGGCCCGCCAGCCGGAGTACCAGCATCCGTTTCTCGAGGCCCGCGAGGTGCACCGCCGGGTGTTGATCCTGGTCACCTCCGACCAGGGGCGGGTGGGGCCGATGAACAGCAACAACGTGCGTCTCACCCTGCGTGAGGTCAACAAGGGCAGCGCGCCGGTGAGCGTGGTGACCATTGGCCGCAAGGGTCGCGACACCATTCGCCGGCTGCGCAAGGACCTGATCGCCGAGGTCAGCGGGCTGGGAGACCGGCCCACCATCGGCGAGGTGCTGCCCGCGATCCGGGTCGCCACCGACGCATACGGCAACGGCGAGGCCGACCAGGTCGACGTGGTCTTCGCCCGTTTCGTCAGCGCCGGCCGCCAGGAGGCGACCGTCAAACGGGTGCTCCCGGTGGAGCCGCCGGAGACGACGGGAGAGGGGCTGGCGGCCGACTTCGTGTACGAGCCGGAGCCCAAGGATGTGCTCGATGCGCTGCTGCCACGCTACGTCGAGGCGCAGGTGTACCAGGCGGTGCTGGAGAGCCTGGCCTCTGAGCAGGCCAGCCGGATGGTGGCGATGCGCAATGCCAGCGACAACGCGAGTGACCTGATCGATGATCTGACCCTGACCAGCAACAAGCTGCGTCAGGCGACGATCACCACCGAGCTGATGGAGATCGTCAGCGGCGCCGCGGCGCTCGAGGGCTGACATGAGAAAGGACAGAACATGGCTGTAGGCACCAAGGGCACCAAGGACACCAAGGACACGCGGGCCACCGCCGCGAGCAAGCGGGGCGACGTGGGCGAGGGCCATGTCGTCCAGGTCATGGGTCCGGTCGTCGACGTGGAGTTCGAGGGTGACCACCAGCCCGACATCCTCAACGCCCTCGAGGTGACCCGGGGTGACGGCGAGCGGCTGGTTCTCGAGGTCCAGCAGAACCTCGGCAACAGCGTGGTGCGCACCATCGCGATGCAGACCACCGAGGGGCTGCGCCGCGGCGAGAAGGTCGCCGACACCGGCGCCGCCATCCAGGTACCGGTCGGAGAGAAGACGCTGGGGCGGATGTTCAACGTCGTCGGTGACCCCATCGACGGCAAGCCGCAGGTCGAGGACTCCCCCCGCCAGTCGATCCATCGCGCGGCGCCGACCCTCGCCGAGCAGGAGACCAGCCCATCGATCCTGGAGACCGGGATCAAGGTGATCGACCTGATCTGCACCTTTTCCAAGGGCTCGAAGATCGGCCTGTTCGGCGGTGCCGGCGTGGGCAAGACGGTGATCGTCACCGAGATGATCAACAACATCGCCAAGGAGCACCAGGGCTTCTCGGTCTTCGCCGGAGTCGGCGAGCGCACCCGCGAGGGGCGCGACCTCTACGGCGAGATGCAGGACGCCGGCGTCCTCGACCAGACCGCGCTGGTCTTCGGGCAGATGAACGAGCCGCCCGGCGCTCGCGCCCGGATCGCCCTGACCGGGCTCACCATGGCCGAGTACTTTCGCGACGAGAAGGGGGCGGACGTGCTCCTCTTCATCGACAACATCTTTCGCTACACGCTCGCAGGTGCCGAGGTGTCGGCCCTGCTCGGCCGGATGCCGTCGGCGGTCGGCTACCAGCCCACCCTGGCCACCGAGATGGGCGACCTGCAGGAGCGGATCACCTCGACGAACAAGGGATCGATCACCTCAGTACAGGCGGTCTATGTCCCCGCCGACGACTTCACCGACCCGGCGGTCACGGCCACCTTCGCCCACCTCGGCGCGACGGTCTCGCTGAGCCGCGCGATTTCCGAGCTGGGAATCTACCCGGCGGTCAACCCGCTGGAGTCGCAGTCCGGCATCCTCACCGAGAGGATCGTGGGAGCCGAGCACTTCCGGGTGGCCAACGGGGTCAAGGCGGTTCTCCAGGAGTACCAGAGCCTCCAGGACATCATCGCCATCCTCGGCCAGGAGGAGCTGACCGACGAGCAGAAGCTCACCGTCGCCCGGGCGCGCAAGATCCAGCGCTTCTTCTCGCAGCCGTTCTTCGTGGCCAAGGTGTTCACCGGCCGCGACGGCAAGTACGTGCCGCTCGCCGAGACGATTCGCGGGTTCGCCGAGATTCTCGACGGTAAGCACGATGAACTGCCCGAGGACGCGTTCTACATGGTCGGCGACATTGACGAGGCGGTGGCCAAGGCCAAGGAACTCGAGGGCCAGGGCGCCAATGTCAGCGCCGAAGAGGATGAGTCCGAGGAAGGCGAGGCGGCCGACCAGTCGTCCAGCACCGCGGAGTCGGCGAAGGGAGAAGCGGCCGAGAAGCCGAGCAGCGAAGACGACGCCGATGGCGACGTGGTGGAGGGCCCCTCGGCGAAACGTGACGGCTCCGACGAGAAATCCCCTGACGCCCGATCCAAATCCGGCGAAGGGTCGGACGACGCCGGCGAGGACGACAAGGACAAGGACAAGGACAAGGACAAGGGAGACACAGGCTCCTGATGGCCAAGCTGCAGGTCGAGGTGGTCACCGCGGAGGGGCGCACGTTCAGCGAAGAGGCGGACTTCGTGCGCGCCCCCGGGCTCGCCGGGGAGGTGGGCATCCTGCCCCGTCACATCCCCATGCTCACCCCGCTGAAAACCGGTGAGGTGCTGGTGCGCAACGGGTCCGACGAGCAGTTTCTCTTCGTTGCCGGCGGCTTTCTCGAGGTGCTGCCCGACAAGGTGGTGATCCTCGCCGATGCCGCCGAGCGCGCCGAGACCATCGACGAGGCCCGGGCCCAGGAGGCGCGGCGGCGCGCGGAGCAACTCCTCGGCGAGAACCGGGAGTCGTCCGAGGCGGCCGCGATGCTGGAGCGGGCGGTCTACCGGCTGCGCATCGCCGAAGTGCGCAAGCGAGGTGGCGGGCGGCGCTCCCGTAACGAGGGTCCGCCGCCGCAGGGGTGAGGTAGTCGCCTCGGCGGTGGCGGCAGGGCAGCCGGCCCGGGCCGGGTCAGGCGACGGTGACCTCGGGCATCAGATAGACGTCCTGCACCGCGTTGAGCAGCTCGATTCCCTCGCGCATCGGTCGCTGGAAGGCCTTGCGACCGGTGATCAGACCCATGCCGCCGGCCCGTTTGTTGATCACGGCGGTGGTCACCGCCTCCTTCAGGTCGCTCGCACCCGAGGAGACGCCGCCGCTGTTGATCAGACCGTTGCGGCCCATGTAGCAGTTGATCACCTGGTAGCGGGTCAGGTCGATTGGGTGGTCGGTGCTGAGCTGGTCGTACATCTGCTTTGCGGTCTTGCCGAACTTCAGCGCGGTGAAGCCGCCGTTGGTCTCGGGCAGCTTCTGCTTGATGATGTCCGCGCCGATGGTGACGCCGAGGTGGTTGGCCTGGCCGGTGAGGTCCGCGGCCAGGCCATAGTCGGTGCCGTCCTTGCTGAAGGCGTCGTTGCGCAGGTAGCACCAGAGCACCGTTGCCAGGCCCATTTCATGCGCCTGCTCAAAGGCCTGCGCCACCTCCTGGAGCTGGCGGTCGGCCTGGTCGGACCCGAAGTAGATGGTCGCACCGACCGCCACCGCACCCATCTCGTAGGCCTGGTCGACACTGCCGAACATCACCTGGTCGTAGTGGTTGGGATACGTGAGCAGCTCGTTGTGGTTGAGCTTGACGATGTAGGGGATCCGGTGTGCCCAGCGGCGCGCGGTGCTGCCCAGCACCCCGAACGTCGAGGCCACCGCGTTGCAGCCGCCCTCCACGGCCAGCTCGATCAGCCGCTCGGGGTCGAAGTACTCGGGGTTGGGACCGAACGACGCGCCCGCGGAGTGCTCGATCCCCTGGTCCACGGGAAGGATCGACAGGTAGCCGGTGCCGCCGAGCCGGCCATGGCCGAGCAGGGTCTGCAGCGAGCGCAGCACCCGGGTCGGCCGGTTGCTGGCCACCCAGACGCGGTCAACGAAGTCGGGTCCGGGAAGGTGGAGCAGGTCGCGGCTGACCGTCTGACACCGGTGGTCGAGCAGGCTCCTGGCGTCGTCGCCGAGCAGCTGCTCGAGCCGGCCGGTGGAGGTGGCGGTGGCGGTGGCCATAGGACGGGTTCCTCCCCAGTGACGAGCGTGCTGTCTCATCTTGCCGGATCGTGCCGTTGGGCAGCCGGGCGCGGGCCGGTCGGGGAGCGGATACCCTGTCGGCAGCGATGGAGATCATGCGCATCGAGGGCGGCATCCCCCTGCGCGGCGAGGTCGCCGTCTCGGGCAGCAAGAACGCGACCCTGCCGCTGATGGTCGCCAGCTTGCTCACCGACCAGCCGGTGACCCTGCGCAATGTCCCCGAGATCGAGGACGTCGAGGTGATGGCGGGCATGCTCCGCCACCTCGGGGTGTCGGTCGACCGCGAGGATCGCTCGACCTGGCATCTCCACGCCGCCCGGGTGAGCGACGACGCCGAGCTGAGTGCGGAGCTGACCGGCAAGCTGCGTGGGTCGTTCCTGCTTCTCGGCGCGCTCTGCGCCCGTACCGGGGCGGCGGCAATTGCCAAGCCCGGTGGCGACGACATCGGCATGCGCCGGGTGGAGCAGCACCTCGAGGGGCTCCGCCTGATGGGCGCCGAGGTGCGCGAGGAGGCTGGGTCGTACGTGGCCCGGGCGAGCCGGCTGTCAGGAGCGCGGATCGACCTCGACATGCCCACGGTGACCGGCACCGAGAACCTGATGATGGCGGCGGCGCTGGCCGAGGGAATCACGGTGATCAGCAACGCGGCGCGCGAGCCGCACGTGTACGACCTCGCCCGCTGCCTGGTGGGCATGGGAGCGCACATCAGCGGGGCCGGCAGTGAGCTGATTGTGGTTGAGGGCAGCGGTGGCCTGCTCCACGGCACCGACCATGCGGTCACCAGCGACTACATCGAGGCGGGCACCTGGATGCTCGCCGCGGCGGCCACCAGGGGTGACGTCGTGGTCGATGGGATGCGTCCGACCGACGTGCGCTTTCTGCTCAACAAGCTGCGCACGGCAGGGGTTGAGGTGATTGAGGGTGGTCGTCATATCCGCGTCCGCCACTGTGGCGATTTGCGCGCGGTCGATGTCACCACCTGGCCGCACCCGGGCTTTGCCACCGACCTGCAGTCACAGTTCGTGGCGGTGATGACCCAGGCGGACGGTATCTCCATCGTCAGCGAGGCGGTCTTCGAAAACCGCTTCCACCACGTGGCCGAGCTCAACCGGCTCGGTGCCGAGATCGCGGTGCAGGGACGCAGCGCGGTGGTGCACGGACCCACGCCCCTCCATGGCGCCGACGCCAGGGTGCGCGACATCCGCAGCGGCGCCGCGCTGGTGATCGCCGCGCTCAGCGCCGAGGGAGTCAGCCGGCTGTCCGAGATCTATCACCTTGACCGCGGCTATGAGGACCTCGACGAGAAGCTGGTCGCTCTGGGCGGCCGAGTCGCGCGCGTGGACGTCGATGAGCCGGTCGCTCCGCGCGACCTCAGCGGCGTGGTCGGCGACTAGGCCGGCTCGGGTGCTCGGCAAGAAGCTTGGCATCGACCTCGGCACCAACACGGTCAGGGTGATCGCCCGGGGTGAGTCCGCAGTGATCGTCGAGCCAACGGTCGTCGCCCTGGCGGACAACGGCTGGGAATGCCTCGGTTTTGGTGCGCGTGCCGGCGAGGTGGCTGAGGAGCGCAGCGGAGTGCGTCTGGTGCGTCCGGTGGCCGGCGCGGTGCTGGAGCGCGCCGCCACCGAGGCCCTGCTCGCGCAGGTGGTGGCGCGTGCGGTCGGCCGGCAGCGGATCTTCAAACCGGATGCAGTGGCCACGGTCAGCCCGGCCATGTCGGGCGCCCATCGCCGGGCGCTCCTGGACGCTCTGTGCCGCGCGGGCATCCGCACGGCCTATCTGGTGGACACCCCGCTGGCCGCGGCGATCGGCGCCGGTCTGCGGGTCGACACCCCGGAGGGAGTCCTGGTCATCGACGTTGGCGCCGGCACTGTGGAGGTTGCCGTCCTGGCCCGTGAGGCGCGACTGGCCGGGTCCACCTCGGCGCGTGCCGGGGCGGCGCTCACCGGGGCGCTTGGCGACGCGGTGAGTCGCGCGGTCGGGGCCAAGCTCGCCCCGGGCGCGGCGGAGCAGGTCAAGCTCGAGCTCGCCGCGCTGCCGGTGGGGCAGGAGGAACGCCGGCTCACCGTGGAGACGGTCGAGGGACGGCCGGTCGCCGCGTCATCCCAGATGATCGACGCCGAGGTGGACGCCTGGGCGCATGCTGCGGCGATGCAGGTGGCCGCGGTGCTGGAGGACACGCCGACCCCGGTGCTCGACCTGCTGCATCGCAGCGGCGGCGTGCTCACCGGGGCCGGCGCCCGGCTGCCCGGGCTTGAGCGCTACCTCAGCGACGCCGCGGGACTGCCGATCCGCCTGGCCGCGGATCCCGACACCGCGACATTGCGCGGCTGCTCGGTGGCGCTCGACAACCTCGACATGCTCAAGCGAAACCTGCTCTACATCCGCTGAGGCACCCCGCCGGGGGTTGACTACAGAGCCGCTTCGATACCGGCGAGAACGTCGTCGACCCTGATCTTGCTGAGCAGGGGCTGCCCGCCCGTCCCGATCAGCTCACGAGCCCGTCGGGTGGGCGAACGGCCGTCGACCGCCTGGACCACCCGGTGCGCGGCGCCGTAGGGGCCGCGCCGGCGCCCATCGGTGGCTCCGAAGAGCCCGACCGCGGCGGTGCCCACCCCGGCGGCGAGCTGCAGCAGGGGCGAATCGCCGCCGATGAAGAGGTCGCAGCGTTCCAGCACCGCGGCCACCTCCAGAAGGGTCAGCTCGCCGCTGAGATCGATTGAGGGGGCTCCGAGGTCGAGCAGCAGCAGGTCGACAGCGGCCCTGTCGGACTCGGTTCCAAGGACGATGACTCCCGCACCATGGCGGGCGCTCAGCTGGTTGCACAGGTGGGCGTAGCGTTCCGGCTCCCAGCCCGCAGCCGCCGCGGCTCCCTCGGCGTAGCCCGTGCCGGGGGCCACTGCCACCAGCAGACGGCCGTCCTCGAGCCCGCCGCCGAGGAGCGCCGCCTCGGCGCGTCTCCGCGCATCCGGGCCTGGGTCGAAGGCCAGCTCGTGAAGCTCGGCGTCCACGTCCATCGCCGAGGCCAGCCGCAACCAGGTCTCGGCGTTGTTCTCGCCCCGTCGGGCGGCCACGTACTCGCTGAGCAGGCTGGTGCTCAGGCCACCGAACGAGGCGATGCGGCGCTGGATGCCGGCGAGGTAGACGAGCAGGCGAACCCGCGCACTGCCCGAGCAGAGGATGGCCACCTCGAAGCGGCGCCGGCGCAGCTCGCGCCACGCGGAGAGGAGGGCGAGCGGCGACGCGCCGTCGTCATCCAGGGCGCGCAGGGTGACCACCTGGTCGACCCCGGGCAGCGAGCCGCTCAGCTGGGCGGCCACGCGCGGCCCGACCAGGGTCAGATGCGCCTCCTCCACACCGGAGGCGAGGGTGCGCAGGAGCGGGGTGGTCTGCAGCGTCTCGACCAGGCCGCCCTCGACCAGCACGGCGATGTTCACGCGGTCACCCTAGCGCCGATGACGACAGCGCGGCCGAAGCCGCCGTACGCTGCGGTCGAAGGTCCATATACTCGGAACGTGCCTGGCACCTCTGACCACGATGCGCCGCCGAGGGAGGAGCCGGCGCGGTGATCGCCTCCAGCGGCGTGGTCATCTTCCTGCACAGCGTCGGCTGGCGCGACCTCGTGGATATCGCGGTGGTGGCCCTGCTCCTCTACCAGCTGCTCAAGCTGATTCGGGGCACCCAGGCCGCTCAGCTGCTGGTGGGTATCGCCATCCTCTACCTGCTCGGCTTCCTCGCCCAGCAGCTGCACCTGCGGCTGCTCGAGTTCCTCTTCGCCAACGGCAGCCAGGCGATTCTGATCGCGGCGGTGGTTCTCTTCCAACCGGAGCTGCGCCGCGCTCTGGACCAGGTCGGCAGGCTCAGCCCGGTACGCGCCTTCCTTGGCGGCTCCGGCTCTCTGGAGGTTGGCCGCACCGTGCAGGAGACCATCCGGGCGGCGATCTCGCTCAGTGAGCAGCGCACCGGGGCGCTGCTCGTTTTTGAGCGCGAGACCGGTCTCGAGAACGTTGCCGGGACGGGAGTGCGGATCAATGGACGGGTGACCGGCGAGCTGCTTGCCGCGTTGTTCTACCCGAAGTCTCCGCTGCACGACGGCGCGGTGTTGATCCGCCAGGGGTCGCTGGTGGCGGCTGGGTGCGTGCTTCCCCTGGCCGAGACCCTGCCGGGGGTGGGCAGGATGGGAACCCGCCATCGCGCTGCCCTGGGGTTGACCCTGCAGAGCGACGCCGTGGTGGTCATCGTCAGCGAGGAGAGCGGGCTGATCAGCATTGCCCAGGGCGGCAAGATCTACCGAGGTCTCGACGAGAACAAGCTCTTCTCCACCCTGACCACGGCGCTTGGCGGCTCGGAGAGCGGTCGGACCGGCATCTCCCGCCCCCTGGTCCGCGCCGGCGGAACGGTGCGAGCGCTCACCCGGCGATGAGGCTGCCCGGGGTCTTCACCCGGAACGTCCGGCTGAAGCTGCTCGCCGCCGGCCTCGCGGTGCTCACCTGGGGAACCATCGTGTACGCCGGCAACCCCCCCGACACGCGAACCGTTGCGGTGCACGTGTCCCAGGACCCGGCATCGGTGCCACCGCAGTTCGTGTTGCTCCGCCCCATCGAGGACGTGCGGCTGCGGATCGTGGGGACCCGCGACCACCTCAACGCGTTCGATGTCAATGATCTCAGTGTCCGGGTCGCCTTCGACCGGATCCGTCATTCCGGGACCCAGCAGGTGCCGATCACGGTCGCCAACCGCAACGCCGACGTGGACATCGACAACGCACCAACCTCGGTCACTGCGGCGCTCGACGACCTCGGCTCCACCGCGAAGCCGGTCGAGGTCGAGCTCAGCCCACCGCTGCCACGCGGCTACCTCGGCAAGGTCGCCGGCACCACGCCACCGGAGGTCACCGTGACCGGGCCGCAGCATCAACTCGAGCGCCTGCAGGCGCGCGTCGTGGTGGACATGAGCCAGCAACGCGCGAGCCTTGAGCAGGACTTCTCGGTGCAGCTCTTCGTCGGCGGCCGGCAGGTGTCGTCCGACTTCGGCGTGTCACCGACCACTGTGCACGTCAGCGTTGCGGTGACCCCCAGCCTGACCTCTCGGGCAACCGTGGTGATCCCCGATACCACCGGGGTGGTCGGCTCAGGGCACCAGCTGGTGGGAATCCGGGTGGACCCCCCAACCGTGCTGCTCTCCGGGCCGCTCGACAGGCTCAACGCCTCACCTGCCACGGTGGCCACCGACCCGATCTCGCTCAGTGGCCTGACCGTGGACCACGACGTGACCGTGGCAGTGCTCACCCCGTCCGGACTGCGCGCGGTTCCCGCCACGGTCACCGTGCACATCAGTATCGACAAGCTCTCCACTCCGGTGCCCAGCCCGTCCGCCTCGCCGTAGCCGGGCGGCGGAACCTCCCACCGCCTGGCCCGGTCGGAACGTGCTCGCCGCCCGTCGCGCTAGGCTCGGCCGCGCGGCGTAACCCGGTCATCAGCCCTCGCGTTGGAACCCTCATGTGCGGGATCATCGGCTACTCAGGTCCACGTCCCGCCGCGCCGGTGCTGATCGAGAGCCTGCGCCGCCTCGAGTACCGCGGCTATGACTCGGCCGGCATTGCCGTGCTCGACCCCGCGGGCGAGACAGCGGCGATGGTCAAGAGCGAGCGCAAGGTGGACGACCTGGTGCGTGCGCTCGAGCATGAGGGCATCCCGGAGGGCCACGTCGGCATCGGCCACACGCGTTGGGCGACGCACGGCCGCCCCACCGTGGTCAACGCGCATCCGCATGTCGACTGCAGCGGCCGCCTCCACCTGATCCACAACGGGATCATTGAGAACTACCGTGAGCTGCGCGCCGAGCTGCTCGGTCGGGGTCACGTGTTCGTCAGCGAGACGGATACCGAGGTGATGCCACACCTGATCGAGGAGCTTTATCGCGGTGATCTCGCCGCAGCAACCCGCCAGGCGCTGCGCCGCGTTCAGGGAGCGTACGCACTGGTGATCATCCATGCCGACGAGCCAGAGCTCATCGTCGGCGCCCGGCTCAACGCTCCGCTTGTGGTGGGACTCGGTCAGGACGAGATCTTCGTCAGCAGCGACATCACCGCGCTGATCCCCTACACCAAGCGGGTTGTCCCGCTGGGCGAGGGCGAGGTGGCCGCCGCCCGTCCCGGCCGGCTGGAGATCACCACCCTCGACGGGGTCGCCGTCGAGGCCCGGGTGATCACCGTCGACTGGGAGGCTGAGCAGGCACAGAAGGGCGGGTATCCCCACTTCATGCTCAAGGAGATTCACGAGCAGCCCGAGGCGCTCAGCAGCGCACTGCGCGGGCGGGTCAACCCCGACACCGGGCTGGTGGCGCTCGGCGAACTGGGGATCAACGACGCACGGCTGACCGCGCTGCACTCCGTGGTTGTCGTCGCCTGCGGCTCCGCCTTGCTGGCCGGCACCGCAGCCAAATATGCCATTGAGCAGCTCGCCCGGCTCCCGGTCCAGGTCGAGGCGGCCAGCGAGTTTCGCTACGCGGCACCGGTGCTCAGCCCCGAGGTGCTCGTGCTCGCCTTCTCGCAGTCGGGCGAGACCGCCGACACCCTGGCTGCGGTGCGCGAGGCCCGCCGCCAAGGCGCCCCGGTGGTTGCGGTAACCAACGTCGTCGGCAGCGCGCTCGCACTCGAGGCCGACGGCGTGCTCTACATGCAGGCCGGCCCCGAGATCTCGGTGGCGGCCACCAAGAGCTTTCTCGCCCAGACCGCCTGCGGGATGCTGCTGGCGATGCACCTCGGTGACGCGCGGGGCACACTGCACCCCGATGAGCACCGCCGACTCGCGGCGGAGCTGCAGCGGATGCCGGGGCTTGTGGCGGCGACGCTGGAGCGCGAACCCCAGGTTGCCGAGATCGCGCAGCGCTATCACACCGCGCGCAACGCGCTCTTCATCGGCCGTGGAGTCAACGTGGCCACGGCGATGGAGGGGGCGCTGAAACTCAAGGAGGTGTCCTACGTTCACGCTGAGGGGTACGCCGCCGGAGAGATGAAACACGGGCCGATCGCCCTGCTCGAGGCCGACGTCCCGGTGGTGGCGATCGCCACCCGGGGCCGCACCCTGCCCAAGCTGGTCGCCAACGTTCAGGAGGCGCGGGTTCGCGAGGCCCCGATCATTGCGGTGATCACGGCTGGGGAGAACCCCTTCGACGACGGCACCGCTCGCGATGTGATCGAGGTCCCTGCCTGCGAGGAGCTGTTTTCGCCGCTCGTGGCCACAGTACCGCTGCAGCTGCTCGCCTACCGCATGGCAGTGGAGCGCGGTTGCGATGTCGACCAGCCGCGCAACCTGGCAAAGTCGGTGACGGTCGAGTAGGTGGCCCAACCGTTCGCGGTGGGCATCGATGCCGCGTCGGCGGCGCGGATCCGAGAGCTGGCCGGCCGCCGGGTCGGGTTTCTCGACCGGGTGTTCACTGCCGCGGAACTGGTCGAGTGCGCCAACCGCCCTGAGCGGCTGGCCGCACGGTGGGCGGCCAAGGAAGCTGTGCGCAAGCTCGCCGGCAGCCGGGGCGAGAGGCTGCCTGCCTTTCGGGAGATCGAGGTGACCCGCGCACCGGGCGGGGCACCGCAGGTGACCATCGCCGGGCAGCACCGCCTGGGCCTGAAGCTCTCGCTCACTCACGAGGGTGACCTTGCGATCGCGGTGGCGGTGCAGATGGGGGGGCGGGCCATGGCGACAAGCGTTCCCGCGATGCTGCGGCTGCCCGGGCGTCCCGATGACGGCAACAAGGGCACCTTCGGCACCGCCGTGGTGGTCGCAGGCGGGCACGGCTTCTCCGGTGCCGCCTACCTGTCGGCGATGGGCGCAGCGCGGGGAGGGGCCGGGCTGGTCCGGCTCTGCGTGCCCGCCGGGCTGCTGCCGATTCTCGCGGTGAAGTGCACGGAGGTGATGACCCATGGCCTGCCCGACGGCGGCGCGGGCGTGCTCACCGCTGCCGCCGTGCCGCTGCTCCGTGAGCAGCACCTTCCCCACGCGGCCGCCGTGGTATTGGGCCCGGGCATCGGCCGTGACCCGCGGACCGTTGAGGCCGTCGAGCAGCTGCTCGCCGAGATTCCGTGCCCGTGTGTTGTGGACGCCGATGGCCTGAACATCGGCGCTGCGCTTGGGCTCGACTGGCGCGGCGCCGGCCAGCCGGTGGTGCTGACCCCCCACCCCGGCGAGATGGCGCGGTTGGTGGGACGTGACATCGTCGCGGTGCAGGCCGACCGGCGCGCGGTGGCGGAGCGCTACGCCGTCGAGCGCGGCGTCGTGGTGGTCCTCAAGGGAGCCGAGACCGTGGTTGCTGCACCCGACGGCCGCGTCCATGTGGGTCCCGCCCGGCTCGTCGCCCTCGCCACCGGAGGCAGCGGCGACGTGCTCGCCGGTCTCTGCGGGGCCCTGCTCAGCGCCGGCCTTCCGGCGTTCGAGGCCGCCGTGGCCGCGGTGACCATCCATGCGGAGGCGGGCGCCGCGGTGCAGGCGAGCCGCGGCCGGGCGGGAGCGCTGGCAAGCGACCTGCTCGAGGAGCTGCCGGCCGCTCAGGAGCGGCTGCGCTGTGCCCTCGAGGGCGGAGAAGGGGGCTGAGCGCCGGGTTCGGGACGCCTGATGCGCACCACGGTGCGCCTGACCCATCGCTGCCCGCGGCGGTCGGCGATGGCCTGCTCCGCTGGGCCGAAGTGGACGTCGGGGCGCTGCGCGACAACGCCGCCGCCGTGGTCGGCCTGGTCGGGGCGGGATGTGCTGTGATGGCGATGGTCAAGGCCGGTGGGTACGGTCATGGCGCCGAGGTGGCGGCTCGCGCCTTTCTCGACGGCGGTGCCAGCCGGCTCGGGGTCTCCTCGGCTGAGGAGGCGCTCCAGCTGCGCGCCGCGGGCATCGACGCGCCCGTGCTCAACGTCAACTGGACACCACCGGAGCGGTACGGCGCCATGGTGCGCAGCGGGGTGGAGCTGGCGCTCTGGGACCCGCGCGCGGTCCCCGGTCTGGCCGCAGCGGCCCGGGTCGCGGGACGCGTCGTGCGGGTGCACCTCAAGGTGGATACCGGGATGCACCGCTTGGGAGTGGACTCCGAGGGGCTCACCGAGCTGGTCGCCGCGGTGGACGCTGCGGGGGGAGCTGTCGTGGTGGCCGGCCTGTTCACCCACTTCGCCGATGCCGACGCGGCCGATCTCGGCTTCGCCGAGGAGCAGAACCGGCGGTTGCTCGCGGCGCAGCGGCGCATGGGGCGGGCGGCGGAGCAGAGTTTGCTGCTCCACGCTGCGAACAGCGCCGCCACCCTGCGCATCGCCGCGGCGCGGCATGACATGGTGCGTCCGGGAATCGCGCTCTACGGGTACCCGCCTCCGCACGCGGCCGGGATCGTGGCGCTGCGGCCGGCCCTGACCCTGCGGGCGAGGATCACCCAGGTGCGCACCGTCGCCGCTGGCGAGAGTGTCGGGTACGGGCGCACCTGGACGGCGTGCCGCCGCACCCGCGTCGCCGTGGTCGCCGCCGGCTATGCCGACGGCGTGCGCCGCGACCAGGCCAACCGGGGCGCCGTGCTGGTGCGCGGAGTGCGCTGCGGGCTGCTCGGCCGCGTCAGCATGGACCAGGTCAGCGTGGACGTCAGCGAGCTGGACGATCTCGAGCCGGGTGAGCCGGCGACTGTGTTCGGACCGGGCTCGCTCAGCGCGGCGGAGGTTGCCGAGGTCTCGCATACGATCCCCTACGAGGTGCTGTGCAACGTTTCGGCGCGCGTGCCCCGACATGCGGTGGCCGGGGGAGTCCCTGCCGCCGGCGCGCGGTGAGCACCTCGGCCGCGGGGCTGCAAGCGCGCCGTTTCGACGATCCCGGGGACCGGGTCGACGAGAGCGGGGAGGAGAGGCTGCTCCAGCAGCTGGTGCAGGGCGCCGGCCACCCGCCGGGCCGGGGCGGGCCGGTGATCGTGGGCAGCGGCGACGATGCCGCCGTCTGGCGACCGGTTGCGGGTACCGACGTGGTGCTGAGCCAGGATGCCGTGGTCGAGGGTGAGGATTTTCGCCGGTCCTGGATCACTCCCTGGCAGCTTGGCCGTCGCTGCCTGGCGGTGGCGCTCTCAGACCTCGCCGCGTGCGGGGCGGAGCCGGCCTGGTGCCTGGTGACCGTCTGCGCGCCGGAGAGCACCCGGGTGAACGACCTCCTGGCACTCCAGGCCGGCCTGGTCGAGGCCGCCGCGGAGTGGGGGTGCGCCCTGCTCGGTGGCGACCTGAGCCGCATCGCGGGCCCATTGGTCGTCGACGTCTCGGTCGGTGGGGTCGCGCCGGCGGGCACAGCCCTCCGTCGCGACGCCGGTCGCCCCGGCGACCTGCTGATGGTCACCGGCAGCCTGGGTCGGGCCGCCGCGGGGTTGCACTCACTGATGCGCCCAGCCGAGCCGGGCGACGTTGTCGACGAGGAGTGGCGGGCCGCGCAACGCACACCGGTGCCCCGGCTCCGCGAGGGCGTGGCCCTGCGTGAGCTGGGGCTGCGCTGCGCCGGGGACCTCAGCGACGGCCTGCTGGTGGATGCGGGCCGCACCGCCGCTGCCAGCGGCTGCGCTGCCGAGCTCTGGCTGGAGCGTCTGCCGGTTGCCGCCGAGCTGGCCGCCCGTTTTCCACAGATGTGGCCAGAACTCGCGCTCGGCGGGGGCGAGGACTTCGAGTTGCTGGTTGCCGTCCCCATGGCCCGCTCCGGGGCGGTGCTGGACGGGTGGCCACGAAGCCTGGCACCGTTGACCGTGGTGGGGCGGCTGCACGAGGGCACCGGCATCCGCCTGCGCAGCGGCGAAGGCGGCGAACAGGTGCCGCTGCCCGCCGTACGCTCCCGCCATTTCGGATGACCGCGTCCCTGCGTCTGGTCAGCGAATGCGAGGCCGACACCGAGGCGGCGGGCCGGCGGCTCGGAGCCGCCCTGCGTCGCGGCGACCTGCTCGGGCTCGACGGCGAGGTGGGCGCGGGCAAGACCGCACTGGTGCGCGGAGTCGCCGCCGGGCTCGGCCTCGACCCCGCGCTGGTGCGCAGCCCCACCTTCGCGCTCCACCACCTCTACCGGGGCGCGCCCACCCTGCATCACCTGGACTGCTACCGGCTCGGGCAGGGAGCCAGCCTCGAGGTGCTCGACCTCGAGGGGCTGCTCGAGGACGGGGTGGTGGCCATGGAGTGGGCCGGCTACGCCGACCTGCGGCCGTACGCCCCGGTGCGCCTGCGGCTCGAAACGCTCGGCCCCGAGCGTCGCCTGCTTCGCCTCGAGCCGGGAGCCCCCGGCCGCCTGGAGCGCGCCCTGTGCGGTCCCGGGGCTGCGCGGTGAGCGTCATCGCCATCGACTGCTCGCGCCGCGGGCGCCTTGTCTGTGTCCTTGCCACCGAGTCCGGAGGCCTCCTCGCCGGCGGCTCGGCGAGCGCCCCGGCCACCTCGGCGGCGCTGCCCCTGCGCTTGGCTGAGCTGCTCGGCCCTGAGGTGTCGGCGCTGGTCGCCGTCAACGGGCCGGGTTCCTACACCGGGCTGCGCGCCGGTCTGGCGGCGGCCCTCGGGCTCGCCGCCGCCCGGGGGCTGCGAGTGCACGTCGTGGGAGCGCTCGAGGTGCCGGCCCTTCACGCTCGCCGTCGCGGGCCGGTGCGGGTCGTCGCCGATGCGGGCCGCGGCGGTGTGTACACCGCGGTGTACGACGCGACCGCCGCCGAGACGCTGGTGGAGCTCGAGTCGCCGCGTCGTCTCACCGACGCCGAGCTGGCGGCATTGGCGGCGGAGCCCGGTAGCGAGGGGCTCGATGGAAATCTGCCGTGGCTGAGCCTCGACCCCCTGCCCCTGGTGCGGTCGACCGTGGACGCAGCCGCTGCCCTCGCCGCCGCAGTCCCCACCGCGCTCGCCCGGCCGCCGATCGACCCACGCGCGCCACCGGTGGTGTACCTCAGCGCGACCGTGTCGGCGTGAACCCCCGGGTATGATCGAGCCCGCTCTGCGTTCGCCGTCAGTGCCCATCGACAGGACGACATGCAGGTAGTTCCTCGTTGCGCCGTGGAGCGCATGCGGCTGGAGGATATCCCCGCCGTGCAGGCCATCGAGCGCGAGGTGTTCCTCTCGCCATGGCCGCGCAATGCCTACCGCAACGAGCTGCTCCAGAACCGGCACGCCACCTACATCGTGCTCCGCCGCGATGGCGAGGTGAGCGGGTACGGCGGTCTGTGGAAGGTGCAGCAGGAGGCGCACGTCACCACCATCGGGGTGCGCGCCGCCGAGCAGGGGCACGGCTACGGCAAGGCGCTGTTCATTGCCCTGCTGCAGCGGGCCTACGGTCTCGGCGCGCACTGGGTGACCCTGGAGGTGCGCCGGTCCAACGAGCACGCCATGGGGATGTACGAGTCATTCGGCTTCACCGTGATCGGGCGGCGCCGTGGCTACTACACCGACAACGGCGAGGACGCCATCATCATGTGGAGCAACAGCATTCATGCGCCCGCCTTCAAGCGTGCCTTCGTGCACCGCATGCACAGCATTGACATCCCCGGCATCGGCCCCGCGCCAGCGCCTGAGTACCCCCTGAGCTGAACCTTCTCGCCATCGAGACCTCCTGCGACGAGACGTCGGCGGCAGTGCTGCGCGACGGTCGCGAGCTGCTCAGCAACGTGGTGGCCTCCCAGGTGGCCGCGCACGCCGGTTTCGGTGGAGTGATGCCCGAGCTCGCGGCCCGGATGCACCTCGAGGCGATCGACGCGGTGACCGAGGAGGCGCTGAAGGTGCTGTCCGGTGGCTGGGGAGAGGTGGACGCGGTGGCGGTGACCCGCGGGCCCGGCCTGGCCGGCTGCCTGCTGGTCGGCACCAGCTACGCCGAGGGCGCCGCGGCGGGTCGTGACCTGCCCATCGTCGGGGTGTCGCACATGGCGGGTCACGTCTACAGTGCCTGGCTCGCCGAGCCGGGGCTCGAGCCGCCATATCTCGCCCTGGTGGTCAGCGGGGGGCACACCGACGTGGTGGAGCTGCGCGACCACGGCGACGCCCTGCGCCTGGCGTCAACCCGCGACGACGCGGCCGGGGAGGCGTTCGACAAGGTGGCCCGCCTGCTCGGCCTGACCTACCCCGGCGGCCCGGCGGTGGAGCGCGCCGCCCGGGACGGTGACCCGGCACGGTTCCCGCTCCCACGGACCCGGCTGGAAGGCTCGTTCTCGTTCAGCGGCCTCAAGACAGCGGTTCGCTATGCCATCCGTGACCTCGGGGCCGAGGCGCTCGACGAGCGCGGCGCCCCACGCGACCCGGCGGTGGCCGCCGCGCTGGCCGCCTCCTTCCAAGCCGCCGCCGTCGACCAGCTGGTCCACGGCCTCGCCGCCCAGGTGGACCGCCGTGGCGCCGAGCAGGTGGCCGTCGTCGGCGGGGTCGCCGCCAACCGCGCCCTGCGGGCCGCCGTGGAGGCCCGATTTCCCGGCCTGCGGGTGGTGGTGCCGCCGCTGTCGCTGTGCACCGACAACGCCGGAATGGTGGGCGCGGCAGGCTGGCAGCGGCTGTGTCACCACGGTCCCGACCCCCGCGGTCTGGCGGTGGACCCGGCTCTCGACCTGTATTCCTGAGCGGCGGGTAGGCTGCCCGCATGGTCGGTCCTGGGCACCCGTCGCGGCCTGAACGGAGCGAGACGGCCGACCGCTACCTGGAGACCATCTACTACATCGAGCACGAGGGCGAGGTGCCCCGTCCCGGGCGGCTCGCCGAATGGCTCGGGGTCAGTGCTCCCACGGTCAGCGTCAGCCTGCAGCGGCTGGTGCGCGACGGCTGGATCACCGTGGCACCTGACCGCAGCGTGAGCCTCACCCCGGCGGGCAACGATGCCGCTGCCGGAATCGTCCGCCGCCACCGGATCCTGGAGCGGTGGCTGACCGACGTGCTCGGCCTGGACTGGGGCAGGGCCGACCAGGAGGCTGAGTCGATGGCCCATGGCCTGTCGGAACTGGTGCTGGAGCGGCTGGATGGGCACCTGGGCCGCCCCGATACCTGCCCGCATGGCAACCGCATCCCCGGGCGCGGCGGCCCGGAGCGCCGACTGGTGTCGCTGGGGGCGGTCGAGCTCGACCTCCCAGCGGTGGTGTCCCGCATCTCTGAGGTGGCGGAGCACGATGCTCCGCTTCTTCTCGGCTCCCTGCATCGCGACGGGGTCGTTCCGGGCGCCAGGGTGATCGTCCGCGGGCGGGACCAGGAGTGGGTCCGGCTCCGGGTGGGCGAGGACCGCGAGGTGTCGCTCGCCCCTGCCACAGCAGCCGCGGTCTGGGTGGAGGACCCGTGTCCGCCATTCCCAGGGGTCGTGCTGTAGGATTTTCCTTAGGGTTAGCCAAGGCTAAGGGGGCCGTGTGGCCGCGAGTTTCCTGATCTTCCTCCGTGAGGGCGTGGAGGGCACCATGATCTGCGCGATCGTGCTCTCGGCCCTGGCCGCGGCCGGTCGGCGCGACCTGTACCGCTGGGTGCTCGGTGGGGCCGCAGTCGCCGTGGTGCTGTCCGGTCTAGTCGGCATGGCCCTGTTCGCGGTGGCTCGGGACGCCTTCGTCGGCTCCCGCGCCCAGACCTGGTTCGAGACCGGGACCTTCGCGGTCGCCGTGCTGGTGCTCACCTATATGACCTTCTGGATGCGCCACCACAGCCGCCAGCTGAGCCGCGACCTGCAGGGGAGGGTGGCGGGAGCCATTGCGGGAGGTTCCGGACTGGCTCTCGCCGGGGTGGCCTTCGCCACGGTTGGGAGGGAGGCACTGGAGACCGCGATCTTCCTGACCGCGATCGTGCTGCGCACCAGCGGCGTCACCGTCCTCGTGGGGGCGGCCCTGGGCCTGACGGTCGCCACCGGGATCAGCGTCGCCGTCTTCCGGCTGGGGCGTCGGGTGCCCATCGCCCGGCTCTTCACCACGCTCGGGGCTGGGCTGATGATCGTTGCCGCCGGCCTGGTGGCGAACACCGTGCAGAACCTCCAGGCGCTCCATGTGCTCCCCGGCGGCGGCAGGGCGCTGTGGGACACCGGTGGCGTCCTGCCCCAGGACAGCACCCTGGGAGACACGCTTCACGGGCTGCTTGGCTATGCGTCGTCGCCCACCGCACTGCAGGTGGGTGCGTACGCCCTCTTTGTCTCCGTTGGGCTGTTTGCATTCCTGCGCCGCCCCGGCCGGCCGGGGGCGCGGCCGAGCGGGCGGGTGCCGGCTTGACCGGACCCGGCGTCTGCACCGCTCGAACCTGAGGGCGGGCGTGCCGCGGCGGCCTTGCGAGGGCAGCGACCTGATCGCTACACTGTTAGCAGTCTCGCGTGCCGAGTGCTAATTCGTGGATCTCTCTGGAGGAAGTCCCATGTCCGTCAACCTTCGCCCCCTCGCCGACCGTGTCGTGATCAAGCCCCTCGAGCGCGAGGAGATGACCAAGAGTGGCATCGTCCTTCCCGACACGGCCAAGGAGAAGCCCCAAGAGGGCACCATCGAGGCCATCGGTAACGGCCGCTACAACGAGCGCACCGGCAGCCGGGTCGCCCTCGACGTCAAGATCGGCGACCGCGTGATGTATGCCAAGTACGCCGGTAGCGAAGTCAAGATCGAGGACGTCGAGTACCTGATCCTTGCCGAGAAGGACATCCTCGCGGTGGTCGACAACGGCGCCGCCAAGAAGAAGTAGGGGGGCATGCCCGCCAAGCAGCTTCGCTTCGACACCGAGGCGCGGGAGGCCCTGAAGCGCGGGGTCGACGCCGTTGCCAAGACGGTATCGGTCACCCTCGGCCCCCGCGGCCGCAACGTGGTTCTCGGCAAGCAGTTCGGGCCGCCGGTGATCATCAACGACGGGGTCACCATCGCCCGGGACCTGGAGTTCGAGGACCACTTCGAGAACATGGGTGCCCAGCTCCTCAAGGAGGTGGCGGTCAAAACCAACGACGACGCCGGCGACGGCACCACCACGGCCACGGTGCTGGCCCGGAGCATGGTCGACGAGGGGCTGCGCAACCTCGCCGCGGGGGCATCCCCGGTTGAGCTTCGCGCGGGCATGCTCGCCGCCACCGAAGCCGTCATCGGCTCGCTTCGCGAGCTGTCCCACAAGGTGGCCGGCACCGCCGACATCCGCCGGGTGGCCACCGTCAGCTCGGGTGATGAGACCATCGGCACCATGGTTGCCGAGGCCTTCGCGAAGGTCGGCAAGGAGGGCGTGGTCGACGTCGACGAGAGCCAGGGCATGCAGACCGAGGTCGAGTTCGTCGAGGGCATGCAGCTCGATCGTGGCTACATCTCAGCGCACATGGTCACCGACAAGAACGAGATGGAGGCGGTGCTCAATGACGCCCGCATCCTCATCTACGACGGCAAGATCAGCACCGCTCAGGAACTGCTGCCGGCACTGGAGCTCATCAAGGGCCTGAACAAGCCGCTGCTGCTGGTCGCCGAGGATGTCCAGGGTGATGCTCTGGCCACCCTGGTGGTCAACCGCCTCCGCGGCACCTTCACCGTCGTGGCCATCAAGGCGCCGGGGTTTGGTGAGCGCCGCAAGGGCATGCAGGAGGATCTCGCCGCGCTGAGCGGGGGTACGGTGATCACCGCCAACCTGGGCCTGAGCCTGGAGAAGGTGACCGCCGACCAGCTCGGCAGGGCGCAGCGGATCACGGTCACCAAGAAGGACACCACCATCGTCAAGGGTGCCGGCAAGCGGGCCGCCATCGAGACGCGCATGGCCGAGCTCCGGCGTCAGATCGAGGACGCCACCACGGACTGGGACAAGGAGAAGCTGCGTGAGCGCCTTGCCCGTCTCGCCGGCGGCGTCGCCGTGATCAAATGCGGCGCCGCGACCGAGACCGAGATGAAGGAGCGCAAGGCCCGCATCGAGGACGCCCTCTCGGCCACCCGCGCCGCCATCGAGTCGGGCACGGTGCCCGGGGGCGGA
>JBHEMT010000068.1:0-3777 GCA_046262435.1 Candidatus Dormibacteria bacterium
GTCGAGGGCAACGCGTCCATGTACCTTGGCTCACCCCGCATGGCAGAGGTGGTGGTCGGGGAGAGGGTCAGCCTGGAGGAGATGGGCGGGGCCCGGATGCACTGCAGCGTCAGCGGCTGCGGCGACCTGCTCGCCAAGGACGAGCAGGAAGCGCTCACGGCAGCGAGGACCTACCTCGGATACATGCCCGCCAACAGCGACGAGAGGGTGGTCGGCTGCGCCCCGGCTGCGGTGGACCCCGGCGCGAGTGCCATCGACAGCGTCATCCCAGCCGAGCCCGCGCGCGGATACGACGTCATGGCGGTGATTCGCGCGCTGGTGGACAGTGGCTCGTTCTTCGAGATCAAGCGGCTTTTCGCGCGGGAGCTGGTCACCGGCTTCGCTCGCATCGACGGGCGGGCGGTGGGGATCGTGGCCTCGCAGCCCCGCTTCAAGGGCGGCGTCCTCTTTGTGGACTCGGCCGACAAGGCTGCCCGTTTCGTCACCCTCTGTGACGCCTTCAACATCCCGCTCCTCTGGCTGGCCGACGTGCCGGGGTTCATGATCGGCAGCGCGGTGGAGCGCCAGGGAATGATCCGCCACGGCGCCAAGATGATCGCCGCTCTCGCGCAGGCGACAGTCCCCAAGGTTTGCGTGATCCTGCGCAAGGCGTACGGGGCCGGTCTGTATGCGATGTGCGGCCCCGCGTTTGATCCCGACTGCACTCTGGCGCTGCCCAGCGCTCAGATCGCGGTCATGGGGCCCGAGGCGGCGGTCAACGCGGTGTTCTACAACAAGATTCAGGAACTTCCTGAGGCGCAGCGTGTGGCATACGTTCGCGGGCTCGAGGAGGAGTACCGGGCCGACATCGACATCTACCGCCTCGCCGCCGACCTGGTGATCGATGCCGTGGTGCCCGCCGACCAGCTGCGCGATGAGCTGGTTCTACGTTTCGCCGCCTACGCGGGTCGGCGGCGGGAGCCGGTGCGCCGGCATCACCCGGTGTTTCCCGTCTGAGTCTTCGCGGTACCCTCAGCCGTGCTGCCGGAGGCCGTTGTGAACCGCCGGGCCCCAAGGGACACAAGCATGCTGCAGAGGCTCAAGACCGTCGCGCTGCTGGCTGCGCTTGACGGGCTCTTTCTCTTTGTCGGGAGCATTGTCGCCGGGGTCCGCGGATTGGTCCTCGCGGCCGTTGTCGCCCTGGTGCTCAACGGGGTGTCCTACTGGAAGAGTGACCGCATCGCGGTGCGCGCCGCTCGCGCGGTTGAGGTGAGCCCCGCCGAGGCGCCGGTGCTGCACCAGATCGTCGATGAGCTGTGTGCTGCGTCGGGAATGCCCAAGCCACGGGTGTACGTCAGCGACGACCCGTCACCCAACGCGTTCGCCACCGGCCGCAACCCGCGCCACGCGGCGGTGTGCTGCACCACGGGGATCCTCAACCTCTGCACCGCGCGCGAGCTGCGCGGCGTGCTCGGCCACGAGCTCAGCCACGTGCGCAACCGCGACATCCTCACCGCCTCGGTGGCGGCGACAGCCGCACTGGGAATCTCCCTGCTCGCCCAGATGGCCCAGTTCGGACTTATCTTCGGGGGACTGGGTGGCGGCGGTGACAACGAGGAGGGTCCAAACCCGCTCGGGCTGCTCCTGGTTGCCATCCTGTCGGTGCCGGCCGCGATGATCATCCAGCTGGCCATCAGCCGGGCGCGTGAGTACGAGGCCGACCACGACGGCGCCGCGCTCTCCCACGATCCGCTGGCCCTGGCCAACGCTCTGCGCAAGCTGGAGGCGGGCACGGCGCGGGTACCGATGCAGGTGGCGCCCGCCCTGGCTCCGCTCTACATCGTCAACCCCTTCGGCGGTCGTTCGATGTCGCTGAGTTCGCTGTTCTCCACCCACCCACCACTCGAGCAGCGCATCGCCCGGCTGGAGCGGATGGCCGCCGGCTCGCAGACGCGTGGCTGACGGCGGCCTGGTTGGCCATCTCGGGCTGGTGCTCGACCGGGTCGAGAACGACCTCGCCGAGGGCCACCTCGAGGTGGGGCCGGAGCACCTCCAGCCCTACGGCGTGGTCCACGGCGGGGTGTACGCCGCCATCGCCGAGACCTTGGCGTCGATCGGCGCGCACACTGCCGCGGCGGCCAGGGACCCCGGCGGCGGGGTGGTCGGCCTCGAGAACCACACCTCGTTCCTGCGGGTCGCCCGCACTGGCAGCACGATCACTGCCACCGCCCGCCCGCGTCACGCGGGGCGACGGGTCCAGCTGTGGAGCGTGGTGATGCGTGACGAGCGCGGCAGGGAGCTGGCCTCGTCGACAGTGCGGCTGCTGGTGGTCGACCCCACCTCGCTGTGAGCTGCGCGGTCCGCTGACCTCGCTCCGAGGTCAGCTGACCAGGGTGGCCCGCCACACCAGCCGCTGCGTGTCCTCGTACCACGGAGTGCAGGTGATCAGGGTCAGGTCGTGGCCGGTGGTCTGGCTGAGCTGAGTGACCCGGGCCGGATCCAGTGCCCAGTGCTGGGTGATCCGGTATTGAAAGGTGTGGCAGGCACGGTCCTGCACCGACACCAGGTCGCCATCCTTGAGCTGGTCGATGTAGTGGAAATCCGGTTCGCGGTGGAAGGCGATGATGCTGTTGCCGGATTGTCCTGGCGCCGGCGAGGTGGCGTAATGAACCATGGACCGCTCGTGAAGCTGGTCCCAGGTGCCATCGCCGGCCACCCCGGCATACCCGTACTGGCCCAGGCTGGGAAAGCTCACCAGGGCGTAGTCGGCCGGGGACGCGGAGCCACACGCGGCGGCGGCGCTTGACGCGGGAACGGCGCCGGTGATCGCGCTCGAACCACCGTGGTTCCAGGAGTCCAGCGCAGTGCTGTCGTGCTGACCGCGAACGTAGACGTTGTAGAGGGGGATGCCCACGACCAGCACCCCGGTGACGATGCAGGCGAGGCCCACCAGGGTCAGCAGCAGCCGGAGCGGGCCGCGCGCACCGTTGCTCATCCCCCGACCATAGCGTGCGGGTCGGTCAGCGACCTGCTTGCAACCGGGACGTCATTCGACCACCCCGCGGAAAGCTGCGTTCCCGGGAGCTGCCTCGCAGGGAGGCGGGTCGTCGGGAACGCCGAGCTTGGTTAGCGGCGCCGAGCGTTCCGGGGACGCTTGCGTCCGTAGGCGACCCCCTCGGCAACGGCGTCGAAGGCCGTGCTCGAGACGTCCCCGGCCGGGGTCACGCCGGCACCCTGGACAAAGACCTTCCTGGAGCCCACGTCGATCAGGTAGGCAACCGCCTCGCCGCCCTGGCCGTCAGGCATGGCCGACACGTCGGAGACCGTGCCGGTCCTCCGGCTGCCGCCGTAGGGAAAGGTCACGCGGGTACCGAGCGCGATAGAGCCGGCCGGAGCCTCGCTCATCTCGCCGGAGCGCGGAAGCAGTCGCTGCAGTAGACCGGCCGATCGCCACGAGGCTGGAAGGGCACCCGTGCGACCCCGCCGCAGCCGGCGCAGGTCACCTCGTGCATCTGCCGGGGTGCGCCGCCGAAGCCGCCACCTCCGCCACCGCCGGAGCGGGCCCCGCCGCCGAACCCGCCGCCACCGCCACCGCCACCGGCATAGGCGCCGCCGCCACCGCCGCCACCATTGGCGGCACGTCGGGCAGCTCGACACGACGGACACCGGGACGGAGGATTGGTGAGACCGCGAGAGGCGTAGAACTCCTGTTCTCCCTCGGTCCAAATAAAGTCGACGCCGCACTCGCGGCACCTCAGGGTCTGGTCAACGGCCACGCGCCAAAGTCCTCCGTCCGGC
>JBHEMT010000069.1:0-2691 GCA_046262435.1 Candidatus Dormibacteria bacterium
TCTCCGCAGGCAGTCTGCGCCGCGCCTCCTCGAGCCGGCGCAGCGTGGTCTCCACGCCGACGAAGCGCATCGCGTCGAACACCGGCAAACCCACCGGGCGTCCGAGCATGGCCACGTAGAGGGTGCGGAAGCCGTCGCGTGCCCGCACTCCGCGCTCCTCGAGCCAGCCGGTCAGGACGCCACGAAGCTGGTCCACGTCGTCGAGACCGTTGCGTCGCACCGCCTCGGCACAGGCAAGGAGCAGGCCGCCTGCCACCTCGACGCTGACCTTCTTCGGCGGGAAGGCGACGCCGTCTTCCCAGGGCGCGTCCCCGAGGAGGGGGGCGCACAGCCCTGGCGCCTCGTCGAGGCGAACCATGCGCTCCTGCACCAGCGGGACAAGGGCGCGGAGCTGGGTGTCGTCGGCGCCGGGGAGCCACGGGCGCAGCCGCGCCAGCAGGTCGCCGGCAGCGAGCCCGCGGATGTGGTGGCCATTGAGTGCGTCGAGGCGGCGCGGGTCGAAGACGGCCCCGGCGGGGTGCACGCGATGGAGATCGAACCGGTCCACCAACTGCTCGGGTGTGAACACCTCGTCCTCGGTGCCCGACGACCACCCCAGCAGTGCCATGGCGTTGAGCAGCGCCTCGGGCAGGTACCCGAGGTCGCGGTACTCAAGAATGAACCGCGCGCCGCGGCGCTTGCTCAGCTTGGCCCGGCCGTCCTCGCCAAGGACGTTGGGCACGTGGGCGAAGCGCGGCGCCTCCCAGCCGAGTGCGTGGTAGAGGGCGATGTGCTTGGGAGTGCTGGGAATCCACTCCTCGGCACGGATCACGTGGCTGATGCGCATCAGGTGGTCGTCAACCACGTTGGCCAGGTGGTAGGTGGGAAAGCCGTCGCTCTTGAGCAGCACCTGGTCGTCGATGTCGGCGTTGTCGAACCCGACTGGACCACGGACGATGTCATCCCACTCGGTGCGCCCGTCGGGCATGCGCAGACGCAGCACCGCGGGCGTTCCCGCGGCCATCTCCGACGCCACCGCATCCTGGCGGGACAGGCAGCGACGGTCGTACCGAGTGGGAGTGTCCGCGGCCTGCTGGGCCTCGCGCATCTCCCGGAGCCGAGCCGGGGTGCAGGTGCACCAGTAGGCGGCCCCGGCGCCGAGCAGCCGCTCGGCATGCTCGCGGTAGAGGGTGCGGCGCTCCGACTGCACGTAGGGCGCGTGTGGGCCGCCGATGTCCGGGCCCTCATCCCAGCTCAGCCCCAGCCAGGCCAGTGCATCGACGATCTGCTGCTCGCTGCCGGGCACATGCCGGGCCTGGTCGGTGTCCTCGATACGGAGGATGAACTGGCCACCGGTGTGGCGGGCACTCAGCCAGGCGAAGAGCGCGGTCCGCACCGTGCCGATGTGCAGCGCGCCGGTGGGGGAGGGTGCGAAGCGAACCCGCCAGCCGGTGGCCGGGGCGACGCTCAGCGCGGGGCCAGCAGGAACGTGAAGAGCGCGGTCCAGATGATCGCCCCGACGATGATCAGCGGGGCGTCGAGGTTGCGCACCGAGACGCTCATCACCCGGACGGATCCGCCGCCGCCCCCCGGGGCTGCGGCCCCACCACCGTCGCCCACCCGGACCACGCCCGGTTGGTCGACCCTGCCGATCTCGCCCATCCCCCAGGCCGGAGGCGGCCCGAGCGGCCCGGGCCGGTCGGCGATGTGCAACTCGGCCTCACGCCGGGTGCGGCGCGCCTCCACGATGATGCCGCCGATGATCAGCACCCCGAGGCCACCGGCGAGCAGGCCGAGCAGGATCAGGACCACGCCGGCCACCACGTTGATCAGGTAGTCGGTGTACGCCCGAGGGCCGATCAGGGCGAGGATGCCGCCGACGATTAACCCCAGCGCGACGACGCTGAAGCCGATCGTCTTGCCGACGATCTCACGAGTTGGCATGGGGCTCCGGCACGGTGCTGTGAAAGGAGGCTTGACGCGACGCCGCGAGTATACCGGCGGCTCGCAGGGCCCCCCTCCGGCCCGGCGTTCCGGCTTCGGCCGCGCCTGTGGACCGCTACGATCGCCAGGCTCGCCCGCATCGTCTAGCGGTCAGGACTCCACTCTTTCAAGGTGGCAACCGGGGTTCGACTCCCCGTGCGGGTAGGGCGGTCAGTACAGCGGCAGCGCGTACCCGTCGCGGGTGACCGAGATGCTCCCGCCGGTGGTGAACTGGCGCATCAGCGGCGTCGCCGGGGTGAACTTGATGACCACCCGGAGGACGATCGAGATCCCGGTGGTGCTCGCCACCGGGCGGGTACCCCAGGTGCGCGAGGTCGGCACGGGGCAGCTCACCTCGCCGGCAGGGGGGGACCCGGTGTAGTAGCAGTAGGTCACCGCGAAGCAGGCGATCGGGTTCGGCAGGCCCGTCCCCCCCGGAGTGGTCCACTGACTGGAGGTGAGCGCGCATCCCTGCGGGTCGCCGCACTTGTGCGTGGCCTGGGTGGGGTCGCAGTCGTTGACGTTGCCCGGGCCGGTCAGGCCCCAGTTGGCGGTGTTGTTGAGGATTGACGGGGTGTCCTCACCGCGCACCGACGTGCCCACATCGGTGGTGACGTTGTTCTGCACAGTGCGCAGCCCGGCCCGGACCTGACCCGCCACCACGGTGGTGTCGGCCACGGTGGTGCCCATGTCGAAGGTGCCCACGGTGAGCAGGATCAGCAGCGGTGC
>JBHEMT010000070.1:0-3404 GCA_046262435.1 Candidatus Dormibacteria bacterium
GCGATGCGGTCACGACCCCGGTCACTACAATCCGCCCAGGTAGCACGCGGAGCGCCCGCGTCCGGTCGGCACCTGAGGTCACCCAGTGCGCGCCAAGGTCACCGTCGTCGGCGCCGGCAATGTCGGCGCCACCCTCTGCCAGCGGCTTGCCGAGCGCAACTACGCCGACCTCGTTCTGGTCGACATCGTCGAGGGGCTCCCCCAGGGCAAGGCGCTGGACATGCTCGAGGCCGGCCCGGTGGTCGGCTACGACTCCAGGGTCACCGGGAGCAACGGGTACGCAGAGACCGCCGGCTCCGACATCGTGGTGGTGACCAGCGGCATCGCACGCAAGCCGGGCATGTCCCGCGACGACCTGGTGATGACCAACGCGAAGGTGATCACCGCGGTCACCGCCGAGGTGGCGCGCCACTCACCGGATGCGGTGGTGATCATGGTCACCAACCCACTCGACGCCATGGCGCAGGTGGCCCGCGGGGTCACCGGGTTCCCTCGCGAGCGGCTGGTCGGCATGGCCGGGGTGCTCGACACTGCCCGCTTTCGCACCTTCCTCGCCGAGGAGTTGGACTGCAGCGTCCTCGACGTGCAGGCCTACGTGCTCGGCGGTCACGGCGACACCATGGTGCCGCTCACCGGGGTGACCACGGTGGCCGGCGTCCCGGTGTCGCGGCTGATCCCGGCGGAGCGGCTCGAGCAGATCGTGCAGCGCGCCCGCGACGGCGGTGCCGAAATCGTCAACCTCCTCAAGACCGGCAGCGCCTACTACGCGCCCAGCGCGGCGGCGGCGCAGATGGTCGATGCCATCCTGCTCGACACCCGCCAGGTGCTGCCCTGCGCCGCCTACCTGCAGGGCGAGTACGGCATCACCGGGCTGTATTCCGGCGTCCCCTGCCGGCTGGGAGCAGGCGGGCTCCTCGAGGTGGTCGAGGTCGAGCTCACCGAAACCGAGCGTGCCGCCCTGCACCGCTCGGCGCGCGCCGTCCAGGAGGTGGTCGAGCTGATCGACTCGCGTCGCGCCGAGATCGACGAACGCCTCCCCGCCATCGCCGAGAGCGCCCGGGTCGGCGGCGGTCAGCCGGTGGCCTGAGCCACCGCCCTCAGAGGTGGCCGGCGGGGTCCTCGTGCATCGCCACGATCGCCGGCGGCGGGGGTATGGGCGGCGGGACGCGCACCCCGAAGAGCGGACCGAAGGCGGCGAAGCCGTTCCAGAGCGCCAGCTTGGTCTCGGAGTGCAGCCATGCCCGCGTGTGTGAGTACCGGTAGAACCAGGCGAGCAGTCCGACCACCACGAGCAGCGCCAGCAACGGCACCGCGACCGGCGCGCTCACCGGCTCACGCGGTGGTGACGGCCGCCGGCTGCGCGGTGGCTTTCGACTCTGCCGGCTGATAGGGCCGCGGCCGGGGCAGCAGGGCGTACACCGCTGCGCTGACCACCGCGCCCACCAGGCAGGAGATGTCTCCGAGCTGCGGTTGGTTTTTGGCAACCACGCCGACCACATGGGCGAAACCGTCCAAGGGGCTGTTGTTCCAGAACGGGGTGGAGAGCAGGATTCCGGCAACCATCGCGGTCACCCCCTGCCAGATCGGCCGCGCTCGGTCGAAGAACTCGGCCTGCGCGTACGCGCCGCGTCGGCGGACATAGTCGACCAGGACCACCGCCAGGAAGGGCACGATCCAGTAGGTGTTGAGCAGCAGGAAGCTCTCGTACTTGCTGCCCGGCCCGTTGGCCGAGTTAGCAGCGATGGCGAAGCCCACCACCCCACTCAGTGCGGCGGTGATCGCCCGGCGGTAGCGGCCGGGGATGGTGATTCCCAGGCTCAAAAAGGAGAGCGCCCCGCTGTAGATGTTGAGAATGTTGGCCGCAACCGCCCCGACCGCGATCGCCAGGGTGGCCACAATCGCCAGGCGGTGGTCCAGCGGGATCACGAACTGGTCGGTGGGGTTGCCGCTCACCCAGTTGGTCTTGGCCACGGTGGCAGCCGCGGCCCCCGCCGCCTCGAGCAGCAGGCACGACACGAACATTCCCGAGGCCGCGGCGACGGCGATGGCGCGCGGGCTGGTGGCGCGGGGCAGGTAGCGGCTGTAGTCGGCGGCGTACGGGTTCCAGCTCGCCGAGTAGCTGAAGGCCAAATACACCGCGAGGATGAAGGCGCCCAGCTGGCCGCCGGCTGCCGCCGGAGCCTTGGCGTTGAAGCCGGTGCCGAGGTGCGAGTTGGCGAAGATCTGGATGGTGCAGAGCAGGAAGATGATCCCGATCACCGGGAAGACCACCCGCTCGAAGCCGTGCACCATGTTGTAGCCGAAGAAGGCCACGGCAAGCTCAATGGCAACGATCACCGCGAGCGCCACCAGGTATGACGGCTGGGGCACCCCGTGGCCCACCAGCTTGGTGAAGGTGACCAGGGCGAAGGCGCCACTCACCGAGTTGACCGCCACCCATCCCGCCCCGCTGGTGATCGCGTTGAGCGCCGCCGGAAGCAGGTTGCCCCAGAAGCCGAAGGAGGCGCGGCTCTGCACCAGTTGGGGCACGCCATAGCGGGACCCGAAGGTGGAGAGAACCCCATGACTCAGCGAGCCGAGCAGGGTACCGAGGGCGAGGCCGAGGAGGGTGAGCCCGAAGCCGCCGCCGAAGATCGCGATCGGCAGCACGCCGATGAAAACTGTGGCGAACTCCAGGTTCGGCGAGGTCCAGGCGTAGAAGAGGCTGCGTGCCTTGCCGTGGCGTTCCGAGTCGGCGATGTACTCCACTCCGCCCGGTTCGATCGCGGCGACCCGATCGCCGTACACACCTTCGCGGACCGGAACAAACGCCTCCGGCTCAACGGGGGCGCTGACTGCCGACATGCGTTTCCTCCTGGTCCGGGGGGCGTTGGGCCCATCGTAGCGAACCGCGGTGGGGGGGCCGCGGGGACACGTCGTGCTACTGTCGGGGGAGTCCGGGGTGCCCGCGCGGCGGGCTGAGAACACACCCGAGAACCTGATCTGGGTCATGCCAGCGAAGGGAGACCGATCGTCAGCACAGTCCCGCGCTGCCTCTCCGTCGCCAGCTCCGACAGCGGTGGTGGGGCGGGTATCCAGGCCGACGTGCGTGCGTTTGCCGCGGCCGGCTGCCATGGCATGACCGCCATCGCGGCGCTCACCGCGCAGAACACGCTCGGCGTCGACGCCGTGCACGCGGTCCCGGCGTCGTTCCTCCTCGCTCAGCTCGACAGCGTGCAACGCGACATCGGCATCGACGCGGCCAAGACGGGGATGCTTTTCACGGCGGAGCTGGTCGACACGGTGGCCGACTTCTTCGTTCAGCATCCACTTCCCCTGGTGGTCGATCCGGTGTGCATCGCCAGCAGTGGCGCGATCCTGCTCGAAGCATCGGCGATCGAGGTGATGGTCACCCGACTCGTCCC
>JBHEMT010000071.1:0-53139 GCA_046262435.1 Candidatus Dormibacteria bacterium
CTACCTCCACGTCACCCAGAACCTGGACGGCGGCTTCCCTGAGCACAAGCCCGCCGCCGATGGCGACACCAACAGCAACCCGCTGTCTGACGGCCTGGTCATCCAGGCTCTGGTCTCCCTTGGCCAGGATCCCGGGCGCGAGTGGACGTCTCTGCTTGGCCGCACCCCGCTCGACAACCTGCTGTCGTTCCAGAACGCCTCCGGCGGCTTTCACTACGCGGCGGGGGATCCGCCCCCCCTCGCCGAGGGCTCGACGACGGCCCCCCTGCCCATGGCTCTGGCGCTGCGGCCCCTCCCCATCCTGCCGCCAGACTCCCCGCCACGCCGCCATCCGGGGCGCCCGCACCTCCCGGCGGCTGCGCGTCCGCACCGGTCAGCCGCGTCGGGCGTGACCACCCACCGTGGCGGGCCGCCCCAGCCGGGCGGAGCCTCGGTGAACATCGCCGCCGCCGCCGCCCCCACCGCGTCCGCTCACGCCGCGCCCACCGCACCTGCTGCTTCGACGGTCGCGGCGCCACCCGCGGTCGGGGTCCCGCCGGGCACGCCGGCAGCCCCCATCGGTGGCGTGCAGGGGATCTCCGCCCGCCGCCTCACCGGACCCCCCGGTCCGGCTGCCGCAGCCTGGCCCGGCTACCTGCTGACCGGCGCGGGCGCGCTGGCATTGCTCGTGCTCATCGGCATCACTCTCCGGCGCCGCACCACCTCGTAGGCTGCTTGCCAGCCGCGCACTCTGCGGCGCGGGCATGTGGGGTATACGAGGGTGGTGTCGAGGGTGCTGCGCTCGCGGCCGAGGGGGTGGGGTTGTTCGGTCCCGGTTCGCCGGTGAGGGGCCGGCCGCTGGCGCTGTGGGCCGGGTCGGCGATCGGGCTCTCCCTGCTCTCCACCAATCCCGTGCCCCGAGCGCTGATCATGCTGGTGGCCCTCAACATCTGCCTGGCGGGCCGCCGTCCCGAACACGCCCTTCGTCCCCTGGTTCTTGGGGTGGCCATGGCCTCGTTGGGAGCGATCGTCGGCAACGCGCTGCTCAGCCACTCCGGAGCCGACGTCCTGTTCACGATTCCACCGCCGCTTCCCGCGATCGGAGGTTCGGTGACCCTGGAGGGGCTGCTCTTCGGCGGCGGGGTGGCCCTCGGGCTCGCCTCCGCGCTGTTCGCCGCAGCACCGCTGGGGCTCGCCCTCGAGGCGCAGGAGCTCATTGCTGTGCTGCCCCGCCGGTTGGAGCGCACCGGCACGGCCCTGGCGACGGCCCTCACCCTGGTGCCCGCGCTGGGGACGAGCTTCACCGCGGTCCGCGACTCGCAGCGGCTGCGCGGCTGGGAACCGCGCGGGGCGCGCTCATGGCTGGCCGTGCTCACCCCGGTTGCTGTCGGAGCCATGGAGCGCTCGCTGCGGGTTGCCGAATCCATGGAGGCACGGGGCTACGCCTCCGGCCCCAGGACCAGCTTTCCCCGCCCGGCGACCAACCGGTCCGACCGCCTGGTCAGCGTCGGGTCACTCGCCGCCCTGCTGGTCGGGGTTGCCGCCCGGGCAACCGGCCACAACCCGGACTGGCTCGGGTACCCACGCCCTGCCGTGCCGTCGCTCGACCTCCTGGCGATGCTCGGCCCCGGACTGCTCATTCTTGCCGCCCTTGTGCTCCTCCTCCAGTGGCGATCGCCGACCTCGCCGGGCTGAGCCACCGGTACGCCGGGGCGGCCAGCGACGCACTCCGCGAGGTCGACCTGGAGATCGGCTCGGGCCTGACCCTGGTGGCCGGCCGCTCGGGGAGCGGCAAGTCGACCCTCCTGCGGGTCTTCAACGGCCTCGTACCCCACTTCCACGGCGGCCGGTTCAGCGGCCGCGCCCGGGTCGCCGGGCTGGATGTGCTCACCACCCCGACGCGCCGGCTGGCGCGGCACGTTGGCTTCGTCGTCCAGGACCCCGAGGCTCAGTTTGTCGGTGGCACCGTGCTCCGTGAGGTGGCCTTCGGCCCCGAGAACCTCGGCGTCCCCGCCGGCGAGATCCCTGCGCGGGTCGAGGGCGCTCTGTCCCGCTGCGGCGCCCTGGCGCTTCGCGACCGCCGAGTCGACCAGCTCAGCGGGGGTGAGCGCCAGCGGGTCGCGGTGGCCTCGGCCCTGGCCATGGAGCCTGAGCTGCTGGTTCTCGACGAGCCGACCGCACAGCTTGATGACCACGGCGCTCAGGAGGTGAGCAAACTGCTCGGGGAGCTCGCCGTCGCGGGGGTCGCCGTTGTCGTCACCGAGCACCGACTTGACCGGCTGCTCGCCGCAGCCGACCGGCTCGTGGTCCTCGCCGCCGGAGGGGTGCTGGCCAGCGGGCCGGGGGCGACCACGGCGAGCCGCCTCGAGGACCCGCCGGAGCTGGTCGCACTGGCAATCGCCGCGGGATGGTCGCCCATCCTGCTGGATCCGGAGGAGGTGCGCCGCCGGCTCTGCCGGCTCACACCGCTGCCCGCGGCCGTGGGGGCGCCCGGTGCCGAGGCCTGGAGCCTTCGCGGGGTCACTGCCGGCCCCCGGCGGAGGGCGGTCCTGGAGAACGTCGACCTCGCCGGGGGGCGCGGGGAGATCGTGGTCCTGGTGGGCCGCAACGGGTCGGGTAAGACCACCCTGCTGCGCACCCTCGCCGGCGTCCTGCCCTGCCTGGGTGGCCGGGTCCACCGAAGCCCCGGCAGGGTGGCCTACCTGCCCCAGGACCCGGGCTCAGTGCTCTGTCTCGCCTCGGTCAGCGCGGAGATCGAGCTGACCCTGCGCCGTGGCGGGAACGCCGATACCCTCGACGCAGTGCTCCAGCGATTCCAGCTCGCCGACGTCCGCGGTCACCACCCCGGCGACCTCTCCTCCGGCCAGCGCCAGCGGGTCGCCCTGGCCGCCCTGCTCTGCGGCAGCCCGGCTCTCGCCCTGCTCGACGAGCCCACCCGGGGGATGGACGGGGCGGCCAGGCGCTCCCTCGCCGCGGCGGTCCGTCAGCTGGCTGAGGGCGGCACGGCGGTGGTCCTGGCAACCCACGACACCGAGCTGGCCGCGATGGTTGGCCATCGGGTCGTGGAGGTCCGCGAGGGCGGCGTCCGCGAGCTCGGTCCGCCGCGCACGGCGCTGACCGGAAACGGATCGTACGCGACTCCCTTGGGCAGGCTGCTCGCGGGCGGCCCCCTCACCGTCGCCGAGGCGCTGGCGGCGCGATGACGGCCATCGAGGTCCCGCCCCCGGTCGGCCGGTGGCAACCGGTGCCCTCCCGCCTCCCCGGGGGGCTGCTTCTGGTGGCCGTCTCCATTGCGGGAGCTGGGCTGTTCGCCTGGCCGCTGTTGGGCCTCGGGCTGCCCGGCGCAACCCCTGCCCTGGCGGCCGGGCTGGCCCTGGTGGTCGCGCTGGCGGCCGTGGAACTGGGTGCGCGCCGGCTGGACACCCGCAAGCTCGCCCTGCTCGCCGCCCTGGCGGCGATCGACGCGGGGCTTCGACTCGCTGTGGTCACCGGCATCGCCGGTTTCAGCCCGATCTTCCTGCTCATCCTCTGCGCCGGGTACGCATTCGGCGCGTCGTACGGGTTTCTGGTCGGGGCCGGGTCGCTGCTGCTCTCCGCGGTGGTCACCGGTGGGGTGGGACCATGGCTGCCCTACGAGATGCTCGCGTGCGGTTGGGTCGGCGCCGCCGCCGGCCTGGCCGGGACGCGGCGTCGCGACCGGGCTCCGGGCCGCCCGGACGTGGCCCGGCTGGCTGTCGTCGGTGCGCTCAGCGGCCTCGCGTACGGGGCGGTGATGGACGTCTGGGACTGGACCTTCTTCCGTGGCTCGGCGGCCCTGGGGTGGACCCCCGGGCTTCCCGCCGGCGAGGCGCTGCACCGCTTCGCCACGTTCTACCTCAGCACGTCACTGGCCTACGACGGCTTTCGCTCCGCCGGCAACGTGATCCTGGTGGTGCTGGCCGGGCCGGCGCTGCTGCTCGCCATGACCCGCTTCCGGCGGCGGTTCGAGGTCGTGGTGGACGACGCGCCCGCCTGAGCGCGACACCCGGTCACCTCGCCGTCGCCGGTGGCCCGTGGCGTCGCCGGTGACCCGCCTGCTGGACAAACCGGGCGCGCTGCACCCACTCTTGGCGCAGCCCATGGAGCACGTGTCCCGTCCCGCCTTCGTTCGCTCTGCGGGCCGGAGCCTCGGCCTTGAGCTCGAGCTGCAGCTGGTCGAACCCCACACCGGGGACCTGCTCTGTGTCGCTGAGGAGCTGATCGAAAGCTTCCAGAGCGACGCCCACATGCGGCCGCGCATCCACGTCGAGCTGATGCAGAACACCGTCGAGCTGGTCACCGGCGTCAACCACACCGTGGCGGAGGCCCGCGCTGACCTCGAGGACACCCTGACCGTGGTCGCGGAGCGCGCCCGGAGCTGGGGGGCGACCCTGGTCTCTTCGGGCAGCCACCCGTTCGCCAACCCGCGCGACCAGCTCTACAGCACCGACCGCAGGATCACCAAGATGCTCGACAACGTGGAGGGCGTGCGTGACCTCCAGACCTTCGGCCTCCATGTCCACATCGGCGTTCCCGACGGTGATCTGGCCATCGCTGCCCAGAACCATCTGCTCCGCCATCTGCCGGTGTTCCTCGGCCTGACCAACTCCAGCCCCTACTGGCAGGGTCGCGACACGGGACTCCAGTCCTCGCGCTGCCCCGCCTTTGAGCGTCTTCCGCTGACCGGAATCCCTCCGCAGATGCGCTCCTGGAGCGACTACCTCGCCCACTACGAGGCACTGGTGGAGCTGGGGATGGGCAACGGGGGCATCGCCAACGGCACCCCCGAGGCACCCTGGGCGGGCAACAAGGACATCCATTACGACGTTCGCCCGTCACCCCGTTTCGGCAGCATCGAGCTGCGGATCTGTGACGCCACGCCGACGTTGCGCGAGGCAGCCGCGATTGCCGCCCTGGCCCAGTGCCTGGTCGAGGAGGTTGTCGGGCACGCGGTCCCCGCCGCCCTTGCCGAGGCGCTCGACCAGGATTCGCTCGCAGCCAACAAGGAGGCGGCGGTGGAGCGCGGGCTCGATGCGCTGATGGTGGTGGGCACCGCGGCCGACGGCACAGCCGACTCCCGGCCGGTGCTTTCGGTGCTCGAGGAGACCGCGGCTCGCCTCGCCCCGACCGCCGCGCGGCTTGGGTGCCCGGCCGAACTGGCCGACCTCATGGCCATCGCATCGTGGGGAACCAGCGCGGAGCGCCAGCGGGCCCTGTACGCCGCGGCCACCGGCCACCCGTCGCTTCCCGACCAGCAGCTCGACCCGGTCGGGCTCCGCCGGGTGGTGGCAGGTCTGGCCTACGAGCTGGGCAGTGACCGACCCGCGGAACGGGCGCGGCGGCTGCGACCGGTGGACATCCCGGCGGAGCCGATCGACACCGGCGCGGTGATCGACGAGCGGCGCGCCGGCTAGGCCAGCCTCGGCGGCGTGCCCGGCAGGTCCGTCAGCGGCGTGCCGGCGGCTCGCCCAGTTCGGCGAGCCCCTGCAACGCCCCGGTGACCAGGGTGCGCACGCCCACGCCGATTGCGGCCTCGTCGACGTCGAACGTGCCCGAGTGGAGATCCGCCTCGCAGCCGGGGCCCCCCACCCCGAGGCGCAGGAAGCTTCCCGGCACCTGATCGAGATACCAGCCGAAGTCCTCGCCACCCAGGCTCTGGGGCGTGTCCACCACAGCGGCGGTACCGAGTTCGGCCTCCAGCGCGGTCCGCCACCAGGCGGTCACCAGCGGGTCGTTGTCCACGGGGGGCACCCCGTGGGAGTAGTCCACCTCCACCTCCACGCCGAGGCTGGCCACGCTGGCCTCGACCAGCCGGGGCATGAGCTCAGGCAGCGACCGCCACGTGTCCACGTCGAGCACCCGCACCGTGGCCCGCAGGCTGGCCAGACGGGGCATCACGTTTGCCGCCTCGCCGGCGTGAACGGCACCGAACACCACGGAGAGCCCGGCGCGGGGGTCCACCAGCCGTGACAGGGTGGCCGGCAGGTCGCTGATCAGTCGCCCGGCGGCGTGGACCACGTCGGCACTGAGGTGGGGGCGGGCGGTGTGGCCTCCCGGTCCGCACAGCCTGATCTCCATCAGGTCCGCAGCCGCGGTGATCGGTCCGGCCCGCATGCCGACCAGTCCGGCCGCGAGCCTCGGGTCGCAGTGCAGCCCGAGGATCGACCCAACGCCGGCCAGGTGACCCTCGCGGATCACATCCAAGGCGCCCCCCGGGGTGAGCTCCTCCGCCGGCTGGAAGAGGAGCCTCACCGTCCCCTGGAGTCGCTCGGCGATGCCGGCAAGCACGACACCGGCGCCGAGCAGGACCGTGGTGTGGACGTCATGACCGCAGGCGTGGCAGACACCGCGCACCGTTGAGCGGTGGCCGGAGCCGGTCTCGTCCACCAGGGGCAGGGCGTCCAGGTCGGCGCGCAGGGCAACTGTGGGTCCGGGACCTCCACCCACGTCACAGACCAGCCCGGTGCCGACCGCCAGACGGCGAGGCTGCAGTCCGGCCGCCTCCAGCCTGGCACCTACCCGCTCCGTGGTTCGGTGCTCCTGCCGGCCCAGCTCCGGGTGGGCGTGAAGGTCGCGGCGGAAGGCGACCAGCTCCTCGTGGCGGGTCGCGGCCAGGGTCGCGAGGTCCGCGGGCATGGGCGACAGGCTACCGAACCGGATCAGCGGCGGAGCTTCCCACCGAGGCGCTGGACCAGGTCGAACGGCGCGCTCATCCAGACGGCACCGAAGGTGGCGACGTGGAACGGCCCGATGCGCTGGGTGCGGTGGACCGGCACGGCGCCGCTCACCGCGGCGAGGGCGTCGACCACCCGCTCCCGGATCCAGGGAAAGGCGGTTCGCGGGAGCTCGTCGGGGCGCACCCAGCGTGTCGCCCACGCCTCCAGACTGCGCCCTTCCCGCCCCCCCTCGACCACCCCGAGGTAGACGGCGTCCGCCGAGTGGCGCAGACCGGCCCAGCTGTACACGCCGACCAGGCCGATGACACGGACGCGCAGGCCGCATTCCTCCTCGGCCTCCCTGGCCGCGGTGAGCGCGGGGTCCTCGCCGCTGTCGACGTGTCCCCCGGGCAGCTCCCAGCCCGGTGGGAAAGGACGGAACTGAATCAGCACCCGTCCATCGCGGACGATCGCCACGGAGCCACCGGCCACGTGGTGGTCGATCTCGCCGACCCTGACCCGGGGCATCCGACCTCAGTCGAGGCTGACGCGGGTGGGCCGCCGTGAGCGCGCGGAGCGGCTGCGCCCGGCCGTGGGGTTCCGGCCCCTGCTGGGTCGGTCGCCCGGCGTGGACGGAGCCGGCTCCTCGCCCTCTGCGGCGCCCTCCACGTGGTGTTCGATCAGTGCGGCAACCGCCAGGATCAGCTCGCGCTGTGCTGCCAGGAGGTGGAGCTGGGCGTCCATGGGCACCACGTCCTTGACCGCGCCGAGCACGCTGCGCAGGGCATCCTCGACCAGGCCGGTGGGGAAGACGCGCCGAGTCATCGCGGCGTCCCGAAGACCACCGAGAGCTGCCCCTCCTCGAGCTTGGCCCCCTGGGTGACCTTGCCGTTGAGCACCCGCGGCAGGGCGATCTCGCGCTTGTACGGGCCCAGGCTGATGAACAGCTCGCCCTCGCGGTGGGTCAGCTCCAGGTCGGCCTTCTCCACGAACGGAAGGCGCAGGGTGAGGTGGTACTGGTCGCCTCTCTTGCGCAGCTTCTGGGGCACCTCGGCATAGAGGATGCGGGTTGGGTCGAGCCCCTCGTAGATCGAGTCTGCCATCGCCGCGAGCCGGTCGAGGCCGACGATCTCGTGCTCGAAGAGCCGGGTGCGCAGGATCGGGATCGGGGAGAAGGCGGCGTCCACCAGCGCGCTGTATCTCTCCTGCGACCTCCGCCAGGTGTCGAAGTAGCCGTCCGTCACCTCCGGCGGCAGGACGCGGTTGACCACCACCAGGTCGCAGAGATAGTCATAGAGGGAGAGGTAGGTGAGCGCCCGCTGCGCCTCCTTGACCACCATCTTCTCCAGGTTGAGCACGATGCGCACCGTGCACACCTTGGGGTCGCCGAGGATCTTCTTCATTCCCTCCAGGTCGAGGAGCAGCTCCATCACGCTGCCGAAGATCTCGTCGCTGGGCATGGGCACGCCGATTGCCCGCTGCAGTACCGGGCGAGCCACCCGCATCACCTTGCGCTCGATCGGGAAGATCTTCTGCAGGTACCAGCGGGCCACGTCGGGGAAGGCGAGCAGCTGCAGGGTCTCGCCGGTGGGGGCGCAGTCGACGACGAGCACGTCGTAGGCACCGCTCTGCTGATGGTGCTTGATCCACATCAGGCTGGCCACCTCCTCCATCCCCGGAGGCGAGGCCAGCTCCTCGGCCACGATCTCGTCGACGTCCTGAGAGGCGAAGAGGGCGGTCAGGTACTGATGGATCTTGTCCCAGTGGTCCTCGAGCGCGTGCAGCGCATTGACCTCCTGAGCCCAGAGGTTCTTCTCGATCTCCGTCGGCCGGTCGCTCAGCTCAATGTCGAGGCTGTCGCCAAGTGAGTGGGCGGCGTCGGTGGAGATGATCAGGGTGCGGTAGCCGAGCCGGGCGCAGCGCACCGCGGTGGCGGCAGCGACCGTGGTCTTGCCGACGCCGCCCTTGCCCGTGTAGAGGAGCACCCGCACCGCGGGGCTACTTGACCGCGTGGGTGACGATGATGTCGGCCAGCAGGATGAGCAGGATCATCGCGCCCGCGATGACGGCGACGCGGCGCAGATCTGCGGGGACGTAGGGGACCCGGTCGTAGGGAATCGCCGGGTCGGCGGGGTCGAGCGGCTCGAAGCCCGCGCTCAGGCTGCCGGCACGAGCCGCCCCCTCGCGGCGGCGCGCAGCTGCCCCCGGCTCGACCCGGCCCACGCCGCGCCGGACAACCGCGGGTGGCGCGGCCGCCGGGGGGGCCACGGTGACGTCGTCAGCGGTGGCTGTGGCGGTTGCCGGGGCGGCCGGCGGCGCCCCGCTCACCGGGGCCTCGACATCGGCCAGCTCCGGGGCGGCGCTGGCGACGGGCCGGCGTACCGCCGGCGGCCGGTTGGGACGCTTGCGGGCGGCCTTCGATTTCCGGGACATCAGCGGGCCAAGCCTATCAGGCGTCCGGGGCGACCACCCTGGTCTGGCTCGGCGTCAGCGGCCCGCTGGGCTACCGTCCGGGGATGGCGGTCGCGGTGGGCACGTCGGGGTGGCAGTACCGGTCGTGGCGTGGCCGGCTCTATGCCGGTGTGCCGCAGCGCGCCTGGCTGCCGCATTACGCCGCGCGGTTCGCCACCGTGGAGCTGAACACGACGTTCTACAGCCTGCCCCGGCTGAGCAGTGTGGAGGGCTGGGCGGCGACGACCCCGGAGGACTTCTGCTTCGCGGCCAAGGCAAGCCGCTACCTGACCCACCTCAAGCGGCTGCGTGAGCCGGAGCCGGCGGTGGCCGTCTATCTGGAGCGGCTCGAGCCACTCATCCGCGCCGGCAAGCTGGGTCCAATCCTGATCCAGCTGCCGCCCAACTTCGCGGTGGACTGCGCGCGTCTCGAGGGTTGCCTTGCCGCATTTCCGCGTGGCCTGCGACTGGCGGTCGAGGTGCGCCATCCATCGTGGTTCTGCCCCGAGGTGCGCACCCTGCTCGAGCGCCGTGACGTCCCGCTCTGCCTCAGCGACCGTCGCGGGCTGCGCGAGCCGGAATGGCGCACCGCCTCGTGGGGCTACGTGCGATTTCACGAGGGCAGGGCGGCCCCCTGGTCGTGCTACGGCCCCGGGGCCCTGAGCACCTGGGCAGAGCGCGTGGCCCGGCTCTGGCCCACCGATGAGGACGTCTTCGTGTACTTCAACAACGATCCCAACGGCTGCGCGCCGCGAGATGCGCAGCGCTTCGCCAAGCTCTGCTCTGGCGGCGGACTCTCGGTCACCCGTGTACCGGTGGAACCGATGCCGGTCGGCGAGGACGACTGACCCCCGGTCACACCATCGCTAGACGTTGAAGCGGAAGTGCATGACGTCGCCGTCCTGAACGCGGTAGTCCTTGCCCTCGAGGCGCAGGCGGCCCCGCTCCCTGACTGCGGCATAGGAGCGCGCCTCGATCAAGGTGGCGGCGTCAACCACCTCTGCCCTGATGAAGCCCTTGGCGAAGTCTGTGTGGATCGTCCCCGCAGCCTCCACCGCCGAGGCCCCCCGGCGCACCGTCCAGGCGCGCACCTCCTTTTCTCCCGCGGTGAAGAACGTGACGAGGTCGAGCAGTCCGTAGGCCGAGCGGGCGAGACGGTTCAGCCCGGGTTCGTGCAGCCCCAGCGACTCGAGGAACTCCGTGCGCTCGTCGCTCTCCAGCTCGGCGAGTTCGGACTCGATCCGCGCTGACACAGCGACGAGCTCACCCCCGCTTGCCCGCGCCCGGGTCGCGATCGCCTGCAGCGTCGTGGAGTCGTCAGTGGCGACGGCCGTCTCGTCGATGTTGGCGACGACCAGCAGCGGCGCAATGGTCAGCAGCCACAGCTCATGCAGCGCCGCACGGTCATCCTCTGAAAGCGCCATGGTGCGCACCGGCAGGGCACCGTCGAGGTGGTCGCGCACCCGGCGCATCACCTCGAGCGCGGCCAGGTCCTTGTCCTTCATCAACCGTGCGTTGCGCTCGCTCTTCCCCAGCCGTTTGCTGACCGTATCGAGATCGGCGAGGGTCAGCTCCAGCTCCAGCAACTCGAGATCGCGGACCGGGTCGACCGAGCCCTCGACATGACTCACGTCGCCGTCATCGAAGCAGCGCACCACCAGCGCGATCGCATCGCACTCGCGGATGTGTCCGAGGAACTGGTTACCCAGGCCCTCGCCGCGCGAAGCGCCGCGCACCAGGCCGGCGATGTCGGTGAACGTCACCGTTGTCGCAATCGTCCGCGGTGGACTGAAGATCTCGCTCAGCGCGTCGAGCCGGGGATCCGGAACGGGCACCACGCCGGTGTTCGGCTCGATCGTGGTGAAGGGGTAGTTGCCCACCTGGGCACCGGCCTTGGTCAGGGCGTTGAAGAGGGTCGACTTGCCCGCGTTGGGCATGCCGACGATGCCGACGCTCAATGCCACCGCATTCCCTCAGACGCTGACGTCAACGCGAGCGCCCCAGTTGCGGACGCCGCTGACCAGAGTGTGGCCGCGCACCCCGTGCTTGCGCGCCGCGGCGGCGAGCGCGCGCTGTACCTGCTCAGGGTGGCCATGGACCAGGGCGATCACGGAGGGGCCGGCTCCGGCCAGGGCGGCGCCGCACGCCCCCGCGGCAAGCGCGGCATCGAGCAGTGCGGGTAGAGCCGGGAAGAGCGGGGTCCGCGCCGCCTGGTGCAGCCGGTCCTCCATCGCCACCCGCAGCCCCACGCTGTCATCGAGGAGCAGGGCGCGGATCATCAGAGCGCAGCGGCCCGCGTTGAAGACCGCGTCGGCTCGGCTCACGGTGTCGGGCAGCACCGCCCGCGCCGCCGCGGTCGCCAGCTCCACGTCGGGGACGTAGACCACCGCGAGCAGCGACTCGGGAACGTCGAGGCGCACTGCAGGGGCCCCCACGGGACAGATCGCCAGGCCACCGAGCAGCGCCGCGGCGGCGTTGTCGGGGTGCCCCTCGATGGCCCCGACATGGGTGAGAACGCGGTGCTCGTCCCAGGGCGCGCCGTGCAGGGCGCAGGCGGCCAGCGTACCCCCCAGTGCTGCCGCCGCACTGGAGCCCAGCCCCCGCCGCAGGGGGATGCGGTTGACGCAGCGGAGCCGCACTCCCACCGCCGGCACACCCAGCGCAGCACAGGTCGAGCGGTAGGCGGCGACGACCAGGTTGCTCTCCGGGTCACGCAGCTCCGCGGGCGACCCCGGCGGCAGCACCAGACTCAAGCCGGGCTCGTCGGTGTTCTCAGCCTCCACCTCGTTCTGCAGCTGCAGGGCGAGGGCGAGTACGTCGAACCCGGGCCCGAGGTTGGCCACGGTGGCGGGTATGGCCACGCGGACGTGCACGTCAGAGCCCCAGGGCTGCGGCGATGGCGGCCGCATCCTCGTCCACCTGCACCGGCGGCGCCGCACCGCTCACCGCCGCCTCGATGTCCTTGAGTCCGTTGCCGGTGAGCACGCACACCGCTCGCGTGCCCGGGGCCACCCGGCCGTCGCCCACCGCCTTGATGAGCACCGCCAGTGAGGCGGCCGACGCCGGCTCGCAGAACACGCCCTCAGCGGTGGCCAGCCAGCGCTGCGCGGCGCGGATCTCATCGTCGCTGACCGAGTCGATGAGGCCCTCGGACTGGTCGCGGGCGGCCACGGCCCCCTCCCACGAGGCGGGGTGGCCGATCCTGATCGCGGTTGCCACCGTGTCCGGATCGGCGACCGGATGGCCGAGCACGATCGGCGCTGCGCCCGCCGCCTGGGCGCCGAGCATGCGCGGCAGGAGGCTGCACAGTCCGTCGCGGTGGTACTCACGAAAACCGCGCCAGTAGGCGGTGATGTTCCCCGCGTTGCCGACGGGAATGGCCACAACGTCGGGAGCGTCGCCGAGCTCGTCGACAATCTCGAAGGCGGCGGTCTTCTGGCCTTCGATGCGGTGCGGGTTGAGGCTGTTGACCATGGTCACCGGATGCCTGGCGGCAAGCTCGCGCACCATCCGCAGCGCGGCGTCGAAGCTGCCCCTGATGGCCAGGATGGTGGCGCCGTACACCTGTGCCTGGGCGAGCTTCCCCAGGGCGATCCGACCGGAGGGAATGACCACCAGGGTGCGCAGCCCGAAGCGCGCCCCATAGGCGGCAGCGGAGGCGCTGGTATTGCCTGTCGAGGCGCAGATGATCGCGGCGGCGCCCTCCTCCATAGCCCGTGCGACGGCGACCACCATGCCGCGGTCCTTGAACGACCCGGTCGGGTTCAGCCCCTCGAACTTGAGGTGCAGCGAGCCGAGCCCCAGGGTGCGCCCAATCACAAGCGACTCGACCAGCGGTGTCCCGCCCTCATTGAGGGTGATCCGCGGCGTGGTCGCGGTCAGCGGCAGCCGCTCCCCGTAGCGGGCGATGATCCCCGCGCCGGTCACCACGGGAATGCCACCGGAAGCCAGGACACGGCGTCCTCGAAGCGTGGGTCCGAGTCGAGCGTGTCCAGGGCTGCGGCCACAGTCGCGCGTCGTGCAGGCCGGGTCAGCAGTGCGGCGCGGAGCAGTCCGGACTCGATCGCTTCCGGGTCCCAGTCCAAGCGCGCGGTGGCGACCCCGCGGTCGCCGAGGAGGAGACGGACGGTCTCCAGGTCGTCGCTGTCGCCGCTCATCTCCACGGCCACCAGGGCCGCGGTGTCGTCATCACCCGAGGCGAGTGGCGCCGTGCCGGTGGGTGCGTCGGGTCCGTCGCGACCGGTGGCGAAGGCCACCAGGTCGGCGAGCACCGCAGCGGCGGTCGGGTTGCCACCGGCGCCGGCACCGCGCAGCAGCACCGGGCCACTCAGCGCACCGTCGAGCACCACTCCGTTGCCCGGTCCGGGAAGCTCCGCCAGAGGATGCCCTTCGCCCACGTTGTCGGGCTGGGCGGCGTCCCGTCGCTGGCGAGGCAGCGCTGTCGGTTCCACCCGCAGCCGCCAGCCGTCCTGGCTCCGGCGGGCGCTGGCCAGCAGGCGCACCACGTGGTCGCTCATCTCCGCGGCACGCAGGTCGGCGCGACGCAGCTCGCGGATGCCGCGCCGCTCGACCGACCCGGGATGCACCCAGGCCCGTCCCGCCAGCGAGACCAGGATGGCCAGCTTGGCCGCCGCATCGGCACCGTCCACGTCGGCACCGGGATCGGCCTCGGCGTACCCATCGGCCTGGGCGCGGGCCAGCGCCGCCGCGTATGAGCCACCTGCACGCATCGCCTCGAGGATGGCGTTGCTGGTGCCGTTGAGCACCGCGTCGATGCGCCGGATTTGCTGCCCGGCCATTCCCTCGCTGACCGCGCCGAGGACCGGAACTCCGGCCATCACCGCTGCCTCGAAACGCAGCCGGCCGTGGGCGAGGCTGAGCAGTTCGCCACCGTGCTCCGCAAGGAGCAGCTTGTTGGCGGTGACCACGCGGCGACCGTCTGTCAATGCCCTGGTCACCCAGGAATGCGCCGGTTCGGCGCCGCCGGCGAGCTCCACCACCACGTCCACCTCGGGGTTGGCGAGCACCGTCGCGACGTCGTCACTGAGCAGCTCAGGCCGCCTCGCACGCCGCCGGCCCCGCTCGAGGTCGCGGACCACCACCGCGCGCAGCTCCAGCGCGCGACCGGCGCGGCCGGCGAGCTCGGTGCGGTTGTCGAGCAGCTGGGCAACCACCGCACCCCCGACCGTCCCCATGCCGAGCACGCCGATACCGAGGGCGGCGGACATCCGGGCCGAGTCTACGCGGTCACCACTGAGGCACCCGTCGCATCCGCGGGAAACCGGCGGCCACGCTCAGGCGATCAGCCGCTGCTTGTGCGCGGTCGACACCGCCCCAGCGCGGTCGGCGGCGCCGAGCTTGGCCAGGATGTTGCTGACGTGCGTCTTGACGGTGTTCTCGGAGACGAACAGCTGCACCGCGATCTGTCCGTTGCTCCGCCCGCCCGCCATGAGCTGGAGTACCTCCAGCTCCCGCGCCGTCAGCTCCCGCTCGCCCCCGCCGCCGGGCCGAGGCCGTCGGCCGCGCAGCACCTCGGGATCGAGCAGCGACTCGCCGCCGGCGACGCGGCGGACGGCGTCGGCCAGCTCCTCTCGGGAGCAGTCCTTGAGCAGATAGGCACGGGCACCCGCTTGGAGCGAGGGAAAGAGGTAGTCCTCATTGCGATAGGTGGTCAGCACGATCACCCTGGCGTCCGGGTCCTCGGCGCGGATCCGCTTCAAGGCCTCGATGCCGTTGGTGTTCGGCATCTGGACGTCGAGCAGGACGATGTCCGGTCGGGTCTCGCGGCTGAGCCGCACCGCCTCGTCGCCGTCACCGGCGCGGGCCACCACCACGATGTCGTCCTCGATCTCGAGCATGGTGCACAGGCCCTGCCGAACCACGGGGTGGTCGTCGGCCACCAGGACGCGAATCAGCCCGCCCCGCACCGGGCCCTGGGTCACGCGGTCACCAGCCGCCGTGCGGCGTCGCCGAGCGGCACCCTGACCACCACGCGGGTGCCGCTCGCGTCGCTCCCCAGGGCGAAGGTCCCTCCCGCGAGCTGAGCGCGCTCGTTCATGCCGGTGATCCCAAACGATCCCGGTCGGGCCTGGGTGGCGGGATCGAACCCGGCGCCGTTGTCGCGGATGGCGAGCTCGAGCTCGTCACCCTCGACGCGGAGGCGCACCAGCGCCCGTGCCGCCCCGCTGTGCTTGCCGATGTTGTAGAGCGCCTCCTGGACGATGCGCAGCAGCGCCACCTCGGTCTGCGGTGGCAGGGCCAGCCGCGCCGGCAGCCCGCTGCAGCGCAGCCGGGCCGGAATTCCGGTGCGCTCGGTCCAGCGCTCCACCTCGAGCTGGATGGCCGCAACCACGCCGGTGGCGGAGAGCGGCGCGGGTCGCAGGTCCCAGACTGAGCGACGAGCTTCCTGCAGCGCGGCGCGGGCGCCGTCCCTGGCCGTGGTCAGTGCCTCACGCACCCCGCGGTCGCGCGTTGTCGCCGGCAGCAGCCCCTCGGCGGCCTGCAGCTGGACCACGATTCCGGTGAGCTGCTGGGCCAGGGTGTCGTGGATCTCCCGGGCCAGCCGGGTGCGCTCCTCGAGAACGGCGAGGTCACGGCCCTCGGCGCTGAGGCGGGCGGTGCGCAGGGCGAGTCCCACCTGGTCGGCCACCGCACCGAGCAGGGTCTCGCGACGGCGCACGGCGGTGGCGCTCCCTGCCAGCACCGCCAGGGCGCCGAGCGGTCCGCGACTGGTGCCCAGGGGCAGGCCCACCAGCTCTCCGCTGGCTACGGTGCGGGTGACCATGCAGCCCTCGTCGACCGCCGTCCGGGCGATGGTGAGCAACCCGTCCTCGGGCACCGCCGCGAGATGGGGTTCGATCGCCGCGGTGCTCGCCAGGTCGCCGTTGTCGGTGACCAGGAACCCACGCCCGGCATCGACGGGGAGCACCGCCCGCATCGTCTCCAGGGCGCCGCGGAGGATAACCTCAGGCTCCAGCGAGCGGGTCAGGCTGCGGGCCAGCGCGTTGAGCGCCAGCAGCTCGTCGTTGCGCGAGCGCAGCTCGGCGGTGCGTTCGGTGACCCGGCCCTCCAGCTCGCGGGCCGCGGCGAGGATGGCGTCGCGCGAGCTGTTGATCTCGCGGCGCATCCGCTCCAGCGACGCGGCCAGCTGGCCGACCTCGTCAATGCCCTGGGGAGGGACCGGCTGCTCGGTGCGGCCCAGCGCCAGGTGCTCCGCCGCCAGCCGCAGGGCATCCACCGGACCGGTGAGCCGCCGGGCCACCACGCTGGCCACGGTGAAGGCCAGGGTCACCAGGAGCAGCCCAATCGGGATGCCATAGAGCAGCAGCCGGTGAATGCCGGTGCTGATGCCGCGCCGCAGCGCGCCCACGTCCGGCTCCAGGTCGGCGACCGGCACGCTGGTGGCCAGCACCCACTTGGCGGTGAAGATCGGCGCGGTGAACAGCGCTCGGTCGACCCCGTGCAGCGTCGTGTGCAGCATCCGGGGGCGGCCGCTCTTCTCGACGCCGTCGAGGCCGGCATCGAATGCCGCGTCCCCCGACCGGGCGAGCAGGTCGCCGACCGGGACCGGCCGCATCCGGAAGTCACGGCTCACCTCTGGCGCCGCGACCAGGACCTTGTTACTGCTGCTCAGCAGCAGGGGATACGCGCCCGGCGCGGCGCTGATCGGCTGGCCGAGCACACCCTGGGTCAGCCGGTCGACGGTCACGTCCGCCCCGACCAGAGTCCGGCCGTCGCCCAGTGGCAGCCACACCGTGACCCCCTCGCCGCCGGCCTGGCGGGTGCCGTAGGGGTCGGTCCAGAACGGGCCGGCGGCGCGGATCGCAGTGGCCGGGTTGGCCGGGTCGGACCAGACCGCCGGGTCGTCGCCGGCGGCCGCGAAGCGGCGCTGCGAGGTCGAGAAGATGGTCTCCCCGTCCGGCCCGAGCGGCGCAGCCGGGTCAAGCCGGTGGGCGTCGATCGCCTCGGGCACATCCATTGCCGGAACCGTCCGGATCACCGAGTCCACCTTGTCCACCACCCAGACGGCCCCGATCTCCGGGTAGCTCTGGCGCATGCTCTGCATGAAGGGCAGCAGGGCGGCGCTCGGGATACCGATGCGGGACGCGCGGCTGGCCGGGTCGGCGGGGTCGCGGGTGCTCTGCCCGACGATCAGGCTGGTGGCGCCGTCCGGCGAGCTCCGGTACTGCACCCCCTGATACCCGGCCAGGGGGTCACGCAGGGGCGCAGCCGGCGGCTTGGCCAGCTCGGCGTTCATCTGGTCGCCGAGGTGCCGCACCTCGCCGGCGAGGGCGGCGAGGCGAATGTCGATGACCTTGGCGCGGTCCGACACCTCGCCCTGCTGGCGCGCCTGGGCGTCCTCCACCACCGCCCGGTGGGTCTCGTCGGTGGTCGAGCTGCTGATTGTCCCCAGTTCGGCGGCCACCAGGGCACCGAAGGCTGCCAGGGGGAAGAGGGCCACCACCAGCATCCCGGCGAGCAGGCGGTCACGAAGCCGGCGGCGCCAGTCGAGGCGGCGGAGGACCCGGGAGCGCAGGACGCGTCGGAACGGGGACACGAGGCGGTGCGAGTATCGCATGGGGGAATCCGTGGTTTCGAGAGAATCGCGCGTTCGCCGACCTGCCCTACGGCAAAGATCACCCGATCGGGGGATGCGCCCTGTGCCCGGGGCATCCCACACTTCGCCCCGCCGGAGTCTGTCTCCATCCCTGTTTCGCTGCCCCTGCTCCGGCCAGGCGCCCGTCATGGCGTTCGGGGGCACGAACCCGGGAGGTGGCCACTTGGTCGTACAGCGTTTCAGTCGGAAGTGGGCGGCGGTGCTGGGCACCCTGACCCTCGCTGTGGCCGCCTGCGGCAGCAGCAACGGAGGAGGAAACAGCAGCAGCGGCTCAGCCTCCGACACCCCGGTCGCCAATGCCGCCAACGGCGGCGTTCTCAACCTCGGCATCTGGCAGGAGCCCACCTCCTTCCTCGCCGCCGGCATCACCGACTCGCTGACCTTCTCCTACCTCGAGGACGCACCGGTGACCGAGGGGCTGCTCTGGTACAAGTCCACCGACGAGACCTCGAGTGCCAAGACCATCGGCGACTACTTCAAGCCCTGGCTGGCGACTGAGGTTCCCACCGTGTCCAACGGTGACGTCAAGACCAGCGGCTGCACCCCGGTCAAGAAGAACCCGCTGCTCAACTACGACGCGCTGAGCAGCAGCGGCTCGGCCGCCTCCAGCCCCGGTGCCTCCGGTGACTCCGGCACCGTCAACCCGGCGATGTGCGTCACCTGGAAGCTGCGCGACAACGTCACCTGGCACGACGGCACGAAGTTCAGCTCGCACGACGTCTGCGACACCTACCAGTTCTGGTACCTGAAGTACGCGGACAAGAACCCGACAGCGCTGCTCACCACCACCGGGTGGGACCAGAGCATCGACTGCACCGAGAAGGATCCGCTCACCGCGGTGGTCTCCTTCAAGTCCAAGTACGGTCCCTACCTGGCGCTTGGAACCGGCGTCTACGGCTTGCTGCCGTCCGCCATCCTCGACAAGGCGTTTGCCGCCGGTGACTCCACCCCGGACCACGCGGCCGCCAACGTCGAGATGTACAAGGCCACCGTCGACCTCAGCGTCGGCTCCAAGAACCCGTCCGCCTTCAAGGGGTCACAGACCCTCGACCTGATGATGGACGGCACCGGTCCCTTCGTCTTCGAGTCGGTCGAGGCGGGCAAGGCGATGACCCTGGTCCAGAACAAGAACTACTGGAACAAGGCGCACAAGCCTCACCTCGACGGGCTCACGTTCAAGGTGCAGTCCGACCTCACCGCCGAGGTGAACGCGGCCAAGGCCAAGGACATCGACCTCGGCTTCGACTACCGCCTCTACAACCTCAAGACCCTGCTCGACACCGCCAAGACGGGTGCGCTGGCGGTCCAGACGATCCCGGACTCCGGTGCCGAGAAGATCGACATGAACACCTGCGCCAACGCGAAGGGCCTGTGCGGCACCACTGCCAAGCAGTCGCCGTTCGCCGCTGACAAGAACGTCCGCCGGGCGATTCTCACCGCCATCGACCGCCAGGACATCATCAACTCCCAGGCCGCCGGCAAGACCGTCATCCCCCAGGACGCCTGGCAGTACCTCGGAATCGAGTACATCAAGGACCCCGCCACCAACCCGCTGACCAAGTACGACCCTGCGGCGGCGATGAAGCTCCTCGATGACAACGGCTACAAGCTGAGCCCGTCCTGTGACGGCGGTCAGACCCGCGCCAACGCGGCCGGGAAGTGCCTCGACCTCGACCTGGGCACCACCTCGAACAACCCGTCGCGCGTCGCCACCGAGTCACTGATCGCCGGCTACCTGCAGAAGGTCGGTATCCACGTGAACACCCCGTTCACCCCGAACCTCAAGCCCGGTAAGTTCTTCGGCTCCTTCGCCGATGGTGGGCCGCTGTACACCCACAACTTCGACATGGCCGAGTACACCAACACCGTCTCCAGCCCCGCGGAGCCGGACGGGTACTACGCCGGCTACCACGCGGACTGCGGCGGCACCTGCCCCGCGGACAACCAGATTCCGGCCGCCGCCAACAAGGGCAACGGCCAGGACGACACCGGCGAGGACAACGCGGCCCTCGACAAGGAGTTCGACCTGGGCCGGCAGAGCGTCGACCTCAACGAGCGGACCAAGCACTACAAGAAGGTCGAGGCACTGCTCGCCCAGGACCTTCCTGAGATTCCCCTCTACCAGCAGGTCACGGTGAACAGCTACACCACCAAGCTGCAGCAGTTCAAGCCCAACGACCTGGTGTGGGACTACAACAGCTTCGACTGGTTCTGCACCGCGGGTGCTTGCCATTAGACGCACCCTGAGGCGGCGGTCCAGCCGCTGACAGGTGCAACGTGGGGAGGGCCCCGGCCGGTGCCGGGGCCCTTCTCTGCCCTCGCCGTGACTCGCCGCTGAACCGCGTTCGGAGCGGCGGTATACTCGCCCCACGCAGGCCGTGGGGCGCTCTGGGAGAGGTGGTCGCCAGTGTGGAGGTACGTCGTCCGCCGACTGCTTCTGGGTGTGATGACCGTGGTGGCGATCAGCTTTGTGGTCTTCACCCTCTCCTACCTGCTGCCGGAGAAGCCCTACGCGGCGCTGGTCAACCGGCCCAACCAGTCGCAGGCCAGCAAGGACCGAATCCTGCATCGCTTCGGGGCTGACAAACCGTTCCTCGGCCAGTACGGCGTGTTTGCCAGGAACCTCACCAAGCCGTTGTGGACCTGGGCCTTCTGCTCACCCGACGGAGTGGACAACTACAGGGCCTGCGCCCCGCACCGCCCCGAACCGCCCGACCTGGGGGAGTCGGTCGACCTCCACGACTCGGTGGCCCATGCCATCGCACTGCGCGCCCCGGCCACCATCGTGCTGATGGGCAGCTCGTACATCTTCCAGTTGCTGATCGCCATCCCCATCGGAGTGCTCAGCGCGGTGCGGCAGTACAGCAAGCTTGACAACGTGGTGACCACCCTCTCCTTCGTGGGCATCTCGCTGCCGAACTACTGGTTCGCCTCGCTGCTGATCTTCGCCTTCGCCATCCCTCACGGCACCCACGCCGGCGTCCTGCCGGTGGGCGGGACGGGCGACCTGTCCTTCACCGCGCACGGTCTTGCCGACGTGTCCGTGCACCTGGTGCTCCCGGTGATCGTGCTCGCCGTCCAGGGCATCGCCGTCTATGCCCGGTACACGCGCTCCTCGATGCTCGACGTGCTCAGCCAGGACTACGTGCGCACCGCCAAGGCGAAGGGCCTCAGCGGCCGCGCGGTGGTGCTGCGCCATGCATTCCGCAACTCGCTGCTCCCACTGATCACCCTGTTTGGCCTCGAACTGCCCCAGCTCTTCGTGGGCGCGGTGATCACCGAGTTCGTCTTCAACTGGCACGGCATGGGGCAGCTCTTCGTCAACCAGATCGAGGCCAACGACCTGCCCACCGTGGTCGGTCTGGTGCTGGTGCTCAGCGTCTTCGTGGTGATCGGCAACCTCTGCGCCGACCTCGCCTACACCAAGGCCGACCCGCGCATCAGCTACGAGGCGGCCTAGCGATGGCGGTCAGTGCCCCCGCGGCGACGCCCGCCCCGGCTGCTCCCGCCGTCGACTTCGACGTCACCAAGGAGATCGGCTACTACCAGCTGGTCTGGGCTCGCTTCAAGTCTCGCCGGGTGGCGTTGGTCAGCGTGGTCGTGCTCGTCGTCCTGGGCCTCGCCTGCGGGCTGAGCGCGATCATCGAGGACTGGGGGGTGACCCAGCGCCTGGTCACGGACCACAACATCGTCTGGCTGCGGCCTGACTTCGTCGACACCGCTCATCAGTTCGGCCAACCTTTCCAGGGTGGTCATCCGTTCGGCACGGATGAGGTGGGCCGGGACCTCTTCCACCGCACCCTCGCCGGGGGTCGGATCAGCCTGGCGGTCGGCTTTCTGGCGATGTTCGCCACCATCCTGATCGCCACCACCCTGGGAGCCATCAGTGGCTTCATCGGTGGAACGGTGGACAGCGTGATCACCGCGGTGACCAACGCGGTGCTGTCGGTCCCCGGGATCATGATCCTGGCGGTGTTCGGCAAGGTTTTCGGCCAGGGGTTCTTCACCGTGGTTCTCGGTATCTCCCTGGTCTCCTGGCCCTACACCTCGCGCATCGTCCGCTCGGTGGTGCTCTCCCTGCGCGAAAAGGAGTTCGTCGAGGCAGCGCGCTCCCTGGGCACGCAGCGCATGCGCATCGTCCTGCGCCACATCCTGCCCAACGTGCTTGGACCCATCGTGGTGTCGGCCTCGCTAACCATCGGTTCGGCGATCCTGCTGGAGTCGGCGCTCTCATTCCTCGGGATCGGGATCGGCGAGCCCACCTCGTCCTGGGGCTCGCTTCTCAACCACGGTTACCGCGCGATCACCAGCGAGGGCGACTTCTTCTACGCGCTATGGCCCGGCCTGCTCATCCTGCTCTCGGTGCTCTGCTTCAACTACATTGGCGACGCCCTGCGCGACGCCTTCGACCCTCGCTCGCTGGAGCGCTGATGCCCGCCGCCGCCGACGACGACGTCATCCTCAGCATCGAGAACCTGCGCACCCAGTTCTTCACCAACGACGGCGCGGTGCGCGCGGTCGACGGGGTGACCTACCGGGTGCGCCGCGGCGAGACCCTTGGCCTGGTCGGCGAGTCGGGGTGCGGCAAGTCGATCACCGCGATGACCGTGATGGGGCTGCTCACCAAGCCGGGCCGCCCCGTCGCCGGCCGGGTGTTCTTCGAGGGGCGCAACCTGCTGGAGCTCCCCGCCGACGAGATGGAGGCGCTGCGCGGCAACGACATCGCGATGATCTTCCAGGAGCCGATGACCGCGCTCAACCCGGTCTTCCGGGTCGGAGACCAGATCGCCGAGAGCATCCGCCGCCACCTTGGCCTCAGCGACGAGGACGCGCGCAAGCGCGTGGTGGAACTGTTCGAGAGGGTGCGCATTCCGTCCCCCGAGCGGCGGGGGCTCGACTATCCCCACCAGCTCTCGGGGGGCATGCGGCAGCGGGTGATGATCGCCATGGCGCTGGCCTGCAACCCCAAGCTGCTCATCGCCGACGAGCCCACCACCGCGCTGGACGTCACCATCCAGGCGCAGATCCTGGCGCTCATCGACGACCTCAAGCGGACTGAGAACATGGCGGTGATCATGATCACCCACGATCTCGGGGTGATCGCCGAGGTGGCCGACGAGGTGGCCGTGATGTACGCCGGCAAGATCGTCGAGCAGGCTTCGGTGGAGGAGATCTTCGCCTCGCCCAAGCACCCCTACACGCGCGGGCTGCTGGCGTCGATACCCTCGCAGAGCAAGCTCGGGGCGCGACTGGACGCGATCCGCGGGGTGGTGCCCCACCCGCTCAACCTGCCGCCGGGCTGTTCGTTTGCGCCGCGCTGTCCCGACCGATTTGAGGATGGCACGTGCGACGTCGCCTTCCCCGCCCTGGAGCAGACCAGCCCCAACCACCGGGTCGCCTGCTACCTCTATTCGGAGAAGCAGGACGAGGTCCGCGGCCCGGCTGCTGATGTGGCGGTGGATCCGAGCAGCCCGGTGGCCGAGGAGGTGCTCGGCGCGTGAGCCTCACCTACCTGCAGCCCAACCCTTCAACCATGCGGGTGGCGCGGGCCCTGGTGGCCACCCAGGAGTTCGTTCTCGCCCTGCTCACCGCTGTTGTGTTCTTCAGCGCCGACACCACCCTGCTCGTGATTCCGTGCCTGGTCGGCCTGGTGGCCCTGGTGCTGGCCAGCAACCGGCTGCGGGGCATGCGCCGCGACGGACTCGTCGTACTCCTGGCCGTCGAAGCGGGGCTTGTACTCGGCGGGGTGGTTGCGGTCGCCAGGGGCGCCTCGTCCCTCGCGGGGGTCACCGCGGTCCTCGCCATCGCCATCGCCGTGCTTGTGTTGCTGCCCCAGTCACTGCGCGCCTTCCGCCCGGTCGAGTACCACCGCGAGCAGACCTCGCCCCCGGCGGCTCCTGCCCCGGGGGACACGGCACCGCGCACCAGCCTCGACGTGCTCGCCGAGGAGGCGGTGGTGCTCGATGCCGACCGCGAGGCGGAGAGCGGAGCCATCGCCGCCCCGCCGACGGCGGAGGCAGCGCTGCGCCGCCGCGACACTCCGATTGGAGCCCTGCTCACCATGGTGTTGACCGCCCTGCTTGCTCTGGGGCTGGCCCTGGTAATGGTCAAGGACGCGCTGAGCTCGCGGTCCGGTAACGGTTCGTTCGACTACGCGGGGGGGTTCGCTTTGGTCAGCCTGGCGGTGCTGGCCGTTGTCCTCGGCGTGCTCGCCTACAACCTGCGCCACCTGTCCAACGGGGTCCGCGTGGCCACCCTGGTGGTGCTCGCCGGCACGGTGCTGCTGCTCGTCGTCCTCGACACCCGTGCGCACCACCTGCGCGCGCCGACGCTGGCTGCCATCGTGGTCCTGGTGGTGGCCCTGGCCGGGCTGGTGGGCGACCCGCGTGCCCGCCGCGCGTACCGGCTCGGTCCCTTCGTACAGCCCCCCGCTGTGGAGCTGCCTCCGGACGTCCTCTACGAGATTCGCGAGCTGCGCAAGCACTACCCGGTCAAGGGTGGCTTCCTCGGCAACACGGTCGCGGAGGTCCAGGCGGTCACCGATGTCAGCCTCACCATCCGCCGTGGCGAGACGCTCGGCTTGGTGGGCGAGTCGGGTTGCGGCAAGACCACGATGGGGCGTCTGCTGTTGCGGCTGATCGAACCCACCGCCGGACAGCTGCTCTATGAGGGCCGTGACCTGCGCTCGCTGCCCTACGAGGAGATGAAGCAGCTGCGCTCCAAGATGTCGATCATCTTCCAGGACCCGTACGCATCGCTCAACCCGCGGCTGCCCATCGGCGACATCATCGGCGAGGGGCTCTACAACGCGGGGATGCGCAACGCGGCGCAGCGGGAGACGCGGGTCGCCGACATGCTGGAGCGGGTCGGGCTGCGCAAGTACTACATCAACCGCTACCCCCACGAGTTCAGCGGCGGCCAGCGGCAACGAATCGGCATCGCCCGCGCCCTGGTCACCGAACCAACGTTCGTTGTCGCCGACGAACCGGTCTCGGCGCTGGACGTCTCCATCCAGTCGCAGGTGCTCAACCTGCTCAAGGACCTGCAGGATGAGTTCAAGCTCACCCTGGTGTTCATCTCCCACAACCTCCAGGTGGTGCAGCACGTCAGCGACCGGGTGGGGGTGATGTACCTCGGCAAGCTGGTCGAGCTGGCGCCGGCTCACGAGCTCTATGCCCGGCCCAAGCATCCCTACACCCAGGCGCTGCTCTCGGCGATCCCCATGCCAGATCCCACGCGGCGGCGGGAGCGAATCCTCATCCGCGGCGACGTGCCCTCGGCAATCAACCCGCCCACCGGCTGCCGGTTCCACACCCGGTGCCCGCTCGCTCAGGAGATCTGCGCCAGGGAGGAGCCGCTGCTCGAGCCAAAGGGGGGCGACGAACTCCATCTCGCTGCCTGTCACTTCTCGGACACCGCGGCCGCGGAGGAGCTGGCGGCCCGGGCCGCGGTGACCGCCTAGCCCTTGGCCGGCTCTGGGGAGGGTCCATCGGGGGGGCCCGCCGACTGGCCGTCGGTCGCGACCCCGGCGTCAAGCGGGCGGCCACCCGCCGCGTGGCTCGACCGGCTGGCGGTGGGACGATCCTGGCTCCCTGCGATCCTGGCCGCGGCGCTTGTCGTGGTCCTGCACCTGGTCGGTCTGGGGAGTGCCCCGCCCGGCCTCTACAACGACGAGGCCTCGATCGGCTACAACGCGTGGTCGATCGCCCACACCGGCCTCGACGAGCACGGCGCTCACCTGCCGCTGTTCTTCCAGGCGTTTGGCGAGTACAAGAGTCCCGTCTACATCTACTCGCTGGCGCCTCTGACCTGGGTGGGGACGCTCTCGCCGGCGCTGGTGCGCCTGCCCGCCGCGCTCAGCGGCATCGCGATTGCGTTGCTCGCCGGCTGGCTCGCCCTGCGCTGCACCCGCTCGCGCGCCGCAACCGCCCTGACCGTGCTCAGCGCCGGCCTTGAGCCCTGGCTGTGGAGCGACAGCCGGGTCGCCTTCGAACCCATCGAGATGGTGCTGCTGCTGCTCCTGGCGGTGGTGCTCCTTGCCCGGCAGCCATCGCCACGCGGCATCGACTTCGCCCTGGCGGGTGGCGCCATCGCACTCAGCGCGTACACCTACAGCTCGGCGCGACTCTTCGGAGCGCTGTTCGCCGCGGCCGTCCTCTCCGTGCACTACGCGGGCGGGCGACGGCGGCGGACACCTGGCTGGTGGTTGCTCATCCCCGGGGTGGGGGCCGGGTACCTCGGTCTGCTGGTCTATGAACGAGCCCATCCCGGGACCCTCCTCGCCCGCTACAGCGCGATCAGCATCGGCAGCGACGGCGCGGGCGGCCTGGTGCTGCTCGGCAGGTTCGCCAGCAATTACCTGGAGTACGTCGGCCCGTCCTTCCTCTTCACCCACGGCGACGCCAACCCGCGGCACAACAGCGGGTTCGGCGGCATGCTCTCCGTGGCCATCCTCCCGGTGCTGCTGCTCGGGCTCGTGGCGCTGGCGAGGCGCCGGCGCGAGCGTTTTGCCCGGCTGGTGCTCCTCGGTCTCGTCCTCGCCCCGGTCCCGGCCGCGCTCACCGCCGAGGGGACACCGCACGGCCTGCGGGCCACCACCATGCTGCCCTTCCTGATCGTCGCCATCGCCGTCGGCTGGGCGGAGGTGGCGAGGCTGCTGGCGGGCCACCGCGGACTCGCCGTCGCGGCCGGCCTGCTCGTGCTGAGCGGCTATGGCAGCTATCTGTGGGACTACACCGCCGAGTATCCCGGCCGGTCGGTGCTGGCCTGGGACACCGGCGAGGCCCGGGCCATCGCCGACGCCCACAGGCTCGCGGGCGGACATCGCGTCCTCGTCTCCACCACGCTGGACCAGGCCTACATTCAGGCCCTGTTCGTGCTTCGTCCCAGCCCGGCCGGCTACAACCGCAGTGGGTTGGGCGTGGCCGGGGTGCAACTGGCCTCCGGACAGGACGTCGGCGGGCTCGCACGGTCAGGAGACACCCTGGTCCTTGCGCCGAGTGACCCGGTCCCAAGCGGCGCTCGCCTCGTCGAACAGCTCACCTACCCCATCGATCGGCACAGCTATGAGATCGCCGTGTCCGCCGCCGCACCGGTCGCCCTGCCCTCGGTCTGGCAGCAGCCCTGATCCCCGCGGGAGCCGGGGACTGGCGCTTGGTATCGTGACCTGCATGGAGGGACGGATGGGCGACGCGGTGATCGTCGAGTCGGTGCGCACCCCGATGGGGCGGGGCAACCCGCGCAACGGCGAGTTGCGCGATGTCCACCCCGTGCAACTGGCCGCGCATGTCCTGCGCGAGCTCTGCACGCGAGCCGGGATCGAGCCCCGCCTGGTCGAGGACGTCGTGTTCGGCTGCGTCAGCCAGACCGGTGAGCAGGGGGTCAACATCGCCCGGCAGGCGGTGCTCGCCGCCAACTTCCCGGTCGAGGTACCCGCGACCACCGTCGATCGCCAGTGCGGCTCATCCCAGCAGGCGCTGCACTTCGCTGCCAACCTGATCACCTCGGGCGTGTGCGACATCACCATCGCAGCCGGCGTGGAGAGCATGAGCCGGGTCCCGATGGGTTCGACATTTCTCCAGGGCCCCGGGGTTCCCTTTCCACCCGAGCTGCTCGAGGCCTACAACCTGGTCAACCAGGGGTTGGCCGCCGAGATGATCGCCACCCGGTGGGGAATCGACCGGCGAGCCTGCGACGAGTTCGCCGCCGAGTCGCAACGCCGCGCCGCCGCCGCGCAGGCAGCCGGTCACTTCGACAGAGAGATTGCCCCGGTGCCGGTCGGCAGCAACGGCGACAGTCGCCTGGTGGGCCAGGACCAGGGCATCCGACCGGAGACGACTGCCGCCACCCTGGCCCAGCTGGTGCCGTCGTTCCGGCCCGACGGTGTACTCCACGCGGGCAACTCATCCCAGCTCACCGACGGCGCCGCCGCGGTGCTGCTGATGTCGCGGACCCGGGCCGCCGAGCTGGGCCTCACGCCCCGTGCCCGAGTCCGGGCTCAGGCGGTCGTCGGTGTTGACCCGGTGACCATGCTGACCGGCCCGATCCCGGCCACCACCCGGGTGCTGGAGCGGGCTGGGATGAGCCTCGACGACGTGGACCTCATTGAGATCAACGAGGCGTTCGCACCGGTCGTCCTCGCCTGGGAGCAGGAGCACCACCCTGACATGGAGCGGGTCAACGTCAACGGCGGTGCCATCGCCCTCGGCCACCCGCTCGGTGCCACCGGCGCCCGGTTGCTGACCACCCTGCTCCACGAGTTGGAGCGTCGCGATCTGCAGGTGGGACTGGAGACGATGTGCTGCGGTGGTGGGCTCGGTACCGCCACGATCATCGACCGCGACGTCTGAGCCCTGCGCGTTGCCTGTCCAGGCGGCGTGCCCGCGGCCCCGCACAACCCGGTTTCGGCGCTCTTCACCGGCAGGTAACGAGTTCGTACCGCCGGTTTTTCCGGTGGTACACTCGGCCGGCTGTTAGCCAACGATCAAACGCGGAGCCGGCCGGACTGATGAAGAAGGTCCTGATCATCGAGGACTACTACGCCCTCGCCGACATCGAGTCTCTCCTCTGCACGATGGAGGGCTACGAGGTCAAGGTGGCGAAGTCAGGTGATGAGGGCCTGGCCCTCTTCGAGGATTTCCATCCCGACCTTGTGCTGCTCGACCTGATGCTCCCCGGCGAACTCAGCGGCACCCAGGTCCTCGAACGGATCCGCGCCCAGCACGGTCAGGAGACCTCGATCCTGGTGGTGAGCGCCCTGGTCAACTCGACCACCGCCCCCAAGCTCGAGGCCTACGGCAACGTCTCCACCCTGGGCAAGCCCTTCAAGATCAAGGACCTGGCGGGGCGGATCCAGACCCTGCTCACCGCCTGAGGCAGTCCCCAGCTCAGAAGCGCTGCACCAGCACCGCACCGCCGACCACCAGGACGGCGCCGAGCACGCGCAGGGCGGAGAGCGGGTGCACCGGGACCCGCACCAGCCCCAGAGCATCGACGACCACCGAGGCGAGCACCTGACCGGCGATGCCGAGCGCCGCAGCGCTCCCGGCCCCGATGCGCGGGATGAGCAGGATCGCGGAGGCAACGTAGATCGCCCCGCACACCCCACCGAGCCAGATCCACCCGGGTGCCGAGCCGAGCGGGAGCAACGGCGTCCAGGCCTGCCGGGTCAGCAGGGAGACGGCGAGCAGGACCGCCGTGCCCACCGCGAAGGACACGGTGGCCGCGTTGACCGGCGAGCCGAGGGTGCGGCGTAGCTCGGCATTGATGCCCGCCTGGAAGGGCAGGACGCAGCCCACCGCGAGCGCCACCACGAAGAGGAGGAGCCGCGCGCTCACCGCGGAGCGCATCGGCTCACGCGGCCTCCGGCGTCCCCGGGCCGCCGCTCTCCGCCTCGGCCGCGGCGGCTGCGGTGTATACCGCGAAGTAGCGTGCCTCGGGGTGGTGGAGCACGATCGCCGCGGTCGACTGCTCGGGTACCAGCTGGTAGCCCTCGGTGAGGCTCACGCCGATCTCCCCGGCCGGGACGATGTCGAAGAACACGGTGTGATCCTCGAGGTCGGGGCAGGCCGGGTATCCCCACGAGTAGCGGCGGCCGCCACCGTCACCCAGCCCGAGCTCGCGACGGATGCGGGCATGGATGAACTCGGCGGTTGCCTCAGCCATCTGCGTGGCGAAGCCATGGATGCGGAGCATGTCGTCGTAGTCACCGGATCGCTGCAGCGCGTTCGAGCGTTCGCTGGCCTGCGGACCGGTGGTCACCACCTGCAGGGCGACCACGTCCCGCTGTCCGGCGGCGAGCAGGTCGCGGGGGCGGACGTAGTCGGCGAGGCACAGCCGGTTCTGCTCAGCCTGCCGCGGGAAATGGAAGCGACCCACCTCGCGCTCGTGGTCGCTGGGATCGAAGAGCACCACCGCGTCGCCCTCGGCAGCGGCCGGCCAGTAGCCGTAGACCGCCCCCAGCTCCAGGTAGCGATCCTCCCGCGCCTCGCGCATGGAGCGGGCCAGGCGCGGCTCGAGCTCCTCGCGCACCAGCTGCTCCCAGCGCTCCGGGTCGCGGATGCCGCGAAACTGCCAGCTCATCTTGAAGAGCGAGTTGCGGTCGATGAAGGGGTAGATATCGTCTGGGTCGATGTCCCGGACGGTTGACGCGCCCCAGAAGGGCGCCCGGGGGATGGGGACATCGGTGCGGGTGCTGCTCCGGGCTGCGACCTCGAGCCGCGGACCGGCGGCCGCTGCGCTCTGCCGGGCCGCCGCCTTGATGGCCTCCCGTTCGCGGTGCTCGGCGGCCTCCTCGTGGATTCGCCGGGTGAGCACCGGGCGGCGGTCCGCGTCGACCAGCTGGTCCACGGTGTCCAGCCCCTCGAAGGCGTCCTTGCAGTAGTAGACGCCGGGCGCGTAGGTCTGCTCACCGTCGAGGTAGAGGATGCGCCGGCCGAAGCCGCGGTTGATCGCCGCCCCGCCGATGATCACCGGGTAGCGCAGCCCGCGGGTCTCCAGCTCGCGCAGACAGAGCTGCATCTGCTTGCTGGTGCTCACCAGCAGCGCGCTGAGCCCGATTACATCGGCGCCCATCTCCTCGGCCTTGTCGAGGATGGTGTTGATCGGTACCTGCTTGCCGAGGTCGTAGACGGTGTAGCCGTTGTTGGCCAGGATGGTGTGCACCAGGTTCTTGCCGATGTCATGGACATCGCCGTACACCGTGGCGATCACCACCTTTCCCTTGGTCGATCCCTCCGTCTTCTCGAGAAACTGCTCGAGGTGGGCCACAGCGCGCTTCATCACCTCGGCGCTCTGCAGCACGAAGGGCAGGATCAGCTCGCCGGCGCCGAATCGGTCGCCCACATCCTTCATTGCGGGCAGCAGAATCTCGTTGAGCACTGCGACCGGGTCGGCGTCGAGCAGAGCAAGGTCAATCTGTTCCTCGATGCCGTCCTTGGTGCGATGCAGGATCTGGGCATGGATTCGTTCCGGCGGAGCCATCCCGGCGAACTGGTCGGCGCGTTCCGCCGGCCGGGCGGCTGAGCCCTCGGTCTGGTCCATGTGCTGGATGTAGGTGGTCAGCGCGTCCGGGGCCCGGTTGAACACCAGGTCCTCGACCAGTTCGCGCACCTTGGGATCCAGGGTCGAGTAGGGCACCAGGTGGGAAGGGTTGATGATCGCGGCGTCCAGGCCGGCCCGAACGCAGTGGTAGAGGAAGACGCTGTTGATCGGGCCGCGTGCCTTGGGGGTGAGGCCGAAAGAGACGTTGCTGACGCCGAGCACGGTGAGCACCCCGGGAAGCTCCCGCTTGATCAGTCGGATGCCCTCGATTGTCTCCACAGCGGAGTCGATCCACTCCTGCTCACCGGTGGCCAGGGTGAAGGTGAGCGCGTCGAAGAGGAGCTGATGCGGTGCCATGCCGTAGTCGTTGCAGGCAATCCGGTGGATCTCCCGGGCAACCTCCAGCTTGCGCTGGCGGGTCTTGGCCATCCCGGACTCGTCGATGGTCAGGGCGACCACCGCCGCTCCGTGGTCGCGTACCAGGGGGAGCACGTCGTCGCACCGGCGCCGCCCGTTCTCCATGTTGACGCTGTTGACCAGCGGCCGGCCCGGATATGCCTCAAGTGCCGTACGGATCACCTCGGCGTCCGTTGAGTCGAACACGAGGGGCGCCTCGACACTCATCTGGAGCGTCTTGGCGACGCTGCGCATCTGCTCGGCCTCGTCGGTGCGCTCGGTCAGGGCCACGCAGACGTCGAGCGCATGGGCGCCGCCCTCGACCTGCTCGCGGGCCACTCCGAGAATGCCGTCGTAGTCGTCCTCCAGCAGGAACTCCTTGAGCTTGCGCGAGCCCTGCGCATTGACCCGTTCGCCGATCAGTAGTGGGGCGGGCACCTGGCGCAGGTCCACAGCCCGCATCGAGCTCGCCAGCCGGGGCACGAACTCCGGGTCGCGGTGGCGCGGGGCGCGACCGCTCACCCGGGCGACCAGCTCACGCACGTGCTCCGGCGTGGAGCCGCAGCAGCCGCCCACGGCATTGACGCCGAACTCAGTCACGAAGCGCTCCAGCTGCTCCGCCATGGGTGCGGCCTGGAGCGGGAAGACGGCCCGACCCTCGACGTTGAGCGGCAGACCGGCATTGGGGATGCAGCTGACCGGCAGCGTGGTGTTCTCGCACAGGTAACGGATCGGCTCGCGCATGTGCTCAGGCCCGGTCGAGCAGTTGAGTCCGACCACGTCGACGCGCAGGCCCTCGAGGATGGTCAGGCACGCGGCGATATCGGTGCCCAGCAGCATCCGGCCGCTGGTGTCGAGGGTCACCTGCGCCTGAATGGGCAGGGTGCGGCTCAGCTCGGCAAAGGCATCCCGGGCCCCGAGGATGGTGGCCTTGACCTCAAGGATGTCCTGGGCGGTCTCGATCACCAGCAGGTCGGCGCCGCCGTCGACAAGGCCGCGCACCTGCTCGGCGAACACCTCGCGCAGCTGCGCAAAGGTGATCTTCCCCAGTGCCGGATCGCTCGACGAGGGCAGGAACCCGCTCGGGCCGACGCTGCCCGCGACGAAACGCTCGCGCCCGTCGGCGGCGGTGAACTCGTCGCACACTCGGCGGGCAATCGCTGCCGCGGCGCGGTTGAGTTCCAGGGTGCGGTCCGGGCTGCCCCACTCGGCGAGCCGCAACCGGGTGGCCTGGAAGGTGCAGGTCTCGACGGCGTCGCATCCCGCCTCGAGAAAGGAGCGGTGGATGCCGGCGATGACCTCGGGGCTGTGCAGCACCAGGCCGTCAACCCAGCCATCGAGGTGAGCGCCGCCGTACTGGGCCGGCGTCAGGTCGCAGGAATGGACACTGGTACCCATTGCGCCGTCAAAGACGAGCACGCGAGTCCGGAGTGCGTCGAGATAGGCGGAGATGTCAGCCTCGTCTGCAATGGGGCGGCAGGAGAATGCGGGCGGGTGGCCCGACCACGCCTGCTTCGAAATTCTAGCCGCCGAGGTTCCGCGGGCCCGCAAAAGACCCCGCCGGACATTGGTTACACGGGTTGATGGTACGCTCGGAGGGTCGTGCGGTAGCCCGGGGGCCCGCATTCGGGAGGCTGTTCGCCCCCGGCCTGTCTCAGGAGGTTCCCTTGGCGCGTCGTCCACCTCGTCCCGGCGCACGCCGGCGCACGGCCGTCCGGCGCCGCGACCCCGCCGCCGCGGGAGCCGCCGCCGAGACCAAGGAGGAGACCATTGAGATGGACGCCACGGTGGTCGAGCCGCTCCCCAATGCCATGTTCAAGGTCAAGCTCATGACCGGGCAGGAGGTGCTCGCCTACACCTCGGGCAAGATGCGCAAGTTCTACATTCGCATCCTGATCGGGGACAAAGTGCGAGTCGAGCTCAGCCCCTACGACCTCAGCCGGGGCCGGATCACCTTCCGCTACAAGTAGCTGCGGCGGCGGGGCAGGCCGGCATGCTCGTCTACGCCGTCGTGATCGCTGCCCTGGTGGGGCTCCTCATCATCAGCTTCCGCGCCCTGAGCGGTGGCGAGGTGCTGACCGAGGCGGACTACCACACAGTTCTCGTCTCCCTGGCAGACTTCACCAGCCAGCGCCGCGAGGAATTGAGCGCCGGCCTCGCCGCGGGACGGCCAGCCGGCGACACCATCGATCCCGCGGTCGAGACCGCGGTTGCGGCGCGCAAGAAACTGGCCGGCTACCAGCAGCAGCTCGCCCGCTTCGAGGCCGGCGCTGAGCGGTACGAGGAAGCTCGGGGACTGCTCAGCGCAGCGATCGAGGACCTCGGCTGGGCATGCCGCATGGTGGAGCCGGGAACGTACTGGGACAACCCGGGAATCCAGGAGGCCGTGGCGGCGCTTCGCAGCCATGGCGGCCGCTGCCTTGTCCAGTCGCAGGCGCTGCTCGCCGGGCCCCCGCCCGCCCCTGCGGAGTGAGGCAGGTCAGGTTCGAGGCCCCGCCGGCGCCGCGACCCTCGGTGCCTGTCAGACGCGCTCGCGAAAGAACGCGACGGTTCGGCGCATCCCCTCGGAAAGCTCCACCTGTGGGCGCCAGCCCAGCGCGGCGGCGGCGGCGCCGGCGTCAAGGCAGGAGCGGGCCTGCTCGCCTGGCTTGGCGTCGCCGTGCTCCGGCCGCGCGGGGATGTTGCATGCCTGCGCAAGGAGCTCGAAAAGGCTGTTGACGTCGGTCTCCACGCCGGTGCCGATGTTGAAGGGTCGCAGCACCGCGGTCGCCGCCGCGAGCAGGTTGGCCTCGACGACGTCGTCCACGTAGACATAGTCGCGCGTCTGCCCGCCGTCGCCGTTGATCACGCAGGGCTGGTCGCGCAGCAGGCGCTCGGCGAAGATGGCGACCACGCCCGCCTCGCCATGCGGGTCCTGACGGGGACCGTAGACGTTGGCGTAGCGCAGCGGGACGAACTCCAGTCCGTGCAGCCGGCGGAAGACATTTCCGTAGGTCTCGCCGCACAGCTTGGCAGCGCCGTAGCCCGAGGCCGGGGCTGCCGAGTGCTGCTCGGCAGTGGGTATGGCGTCGGTGTCGCCGTAGATTGCTCCGCCGCTGGAGGCGAAGACCATCCGGCGGACCCCCGCGTCCACGCAGCACTGCAACAGGTTCACCGTGCCCACCACGTTGACCTGCGTGTCGAAGATTGGCTCGCGCACCGAGCGCCGGACGTCGATCTGGGCTGCCTGGTGGAACACCACCTCTGGGCGTTCACTGAGCAGCACGTCCCGCAGCGCCGGGATGGTGATGTCCACGGTGTGCAGGGCGGCCCCCGCGGGGACCTGCTCGCGGCGCCCTCGGGAGAGATCGTCGACCACCGCCACGCGGTCTCCGCGCGCGAGCAGAGCATCCACGAGGGTGGAGCCGATGAAGCCGGCGCCGCCGGTCACCAGGGCTTTCACGGAGACGCCCGCTGCGGCTGCGCACGAGGTGCGCGCAGGTGGGAGGACGCGAAGACGAGGAAGCCGACCACGACCAGGCTACCGTAGGAGATCGACCGGTCGAGCAGGGCGATCGAGACCGAGCGGTCGCGACCCAGGCCGCCGACGGTGACCAGGACCAGCACCATGCCGGTCTCGACCAGGCCGAGACCACCGGGCAGAAAGGGCACGGTGGTGAGCAGGGCGGCGACCAGGGCGATCAGCAGAAACGCTGAGGGGCCGAGCCGGCCACCGCCGAAGTGGAGGGCGAGGACCACGAACGCCAGCCGGGTCGCTTCAAGTCCCCAGACCACCACGGTGAGACCGGTCACCGCAGGCAGGTTGGTCAGCGCATCCACGGTGCCCACCCGGAAGTTCTCGTAGCGTTCCACCACCCGCTCGGGAAGTCGAACCAGGACCCGTTGTCCGCGGCCGCGGCTGAGCGCGAGCACGAACCCGATGCCGAGCAGGGCCAGCAGGCCGCCGACGAGGAGGTACGGCAGGAGCACGCGAGGTACCCGGCTGCGGAAGGTGGCCGCGCCGGCCAGCACCAGCAGTCCCATCAGAACGACGAGGTCGAGCAGCCGCTCGGCGATGATCGTCCCCAGGGCCCGGGTTCCGCCCACCCCCTGACGCTGGCGGACCAGCACCGCGCGGTAGACATCACCGAGCTTGGCCGGAACGACGCAGTTGACGAAGAAGGAGGTGATGATGATCGAGGTGAGTGGGATCGTGGACCGGTCGTCACCGACGTTGCGGAGCAGCAGCTTCCAGCGCAGGCCGCGTACCAGGAAGGACACGTAGTAGGCGACCAGCGCGAGCCCGTAGAGCGGGGGGCTGGCGGTCCGGATCCTCGCCACAGCGTCGGACCAGTTGATCGGGGCCCGCCAGATTCCGAGCCCCACGATCAGCGCTGCGATCGCGACGGTGATCGCGGTCCTGCGGGTGAGAAGCCGCTGCCTGAGCAGCGGTGCGGCGAGCGCCTCCTCGGGGTCGCTGGGCGTCACGGCGGTGCCGTGCCCGGGTTGCGTCTCCCCGGTCATCGGCGGTGGGTGCGACGCGCAGCGGTGCGAACACGCTCGAGCAGCACCGGGCGCGGCTCCGTCCGCGCACCCGGCGCGCTGGCCCGCTCGGCGAGGATCTGGGCCAGCTGCTCGGCCTGCTGGGTCTCGGGCTCATCGGCCGCCCGCTCTCTGGGGGGGCGGCCGTCCCAAGCGCGCACTCGGAACACGGCCTTGAGCGCGGCGTACGGGATGGCCATGCGGCGGACCTCATCCTCGTTCTCGCCCGCGCAGCGCCACACCCCCCCGTGGCGGCCGAGCTCGGCGTCCGGGGCGATCAGGGCGCGCAGGACCGCTCCGTCGTTGAAACGGAAAACGGCTCGCTCCCAGCGGGCCAGCGTGTCAGACTCTGGCAGCGACTCCGGCTCGCCCACCAGCATGTGCTGGATGCCGGTACACGGGAGCAGCGCCCAGTCACTGTTGGCATCCACGTTGCGCACCTGCGCCTCGATGACGGGTGCGTCGAAGGAGAGGTCATCCACCTCCGCGTACAGGATCTCGCCGTCGACGAAACAGATCTGAACCGCGGCCATCGTCGGGCAGGGTACGGCACCGGCCCTCGCGCGCCGTCGCCATCTCGCGCTTGGGGGTTTCGTGACACGAACGCCATGGATCGTGACGGAACCATGGATAGGATAGATACTCGCTGATGCGTACTCACTCACCCGCTGGGCGCGGGTCTTCAACCCCCCCCGGAGCGGCACTCCGGCAGCGTGGTGCGGCCGCCCTCGGCGGCGTGCTGCTGGCGGCTCTGACCGCGGTCGTGATGGTGTTCAGTACCGGCGGCCTGACCGCCTCGGCGAGCCCGGCCCCGGGCGGTCAGGCCTTTGGGCTGCTCGCCGGTCATGGTCACGGTAAGGGGCACAACCGTGGCCACCGGCATGGCCATGGTCGGGGTCACGTGCCTACCCGTGCCCAAGCCCAGGCGGCGCACCGCGGTGCCTCCGCCGTGCGGGGAGCCCTCCCGGGGTTCGGGCTCGTGGCCGCCCCGCGCCTCGTCGCCGGTGGCGTCGTTCCGACCCTCGCCGGCGTCGCTCCGGCCCTCGCCGGCGTCAGTCCGGCCGTAACTAACCCCGTCGTCCCGGCGCCCGCCGCCACCGGAGCCACCACCCCGGCGACCAGCGGTGCTGCTGGGGGAGGCTCGGCCGGGGGTGGTGCCGCCGGAGGAAGTCCTGCCATCGGCGCGGGTGCTTCCGGCGCGGCCGCAGCGGGGCGCGGAGCGGCAGCCGCCGGGTCCGCACGCGGCTCCGCCTCGGGCTCCGCGGGCGGGCGGGCCGGTCAGGGGTCAGGGGGCCCGCGTGGAGCCCCCGGGGGTGGCGGCGCGCAGCCCACGCCGCCGGTCTCGGTGATTCCGGTGCTGGGTCTGCCCGCCAGCCTCCCCGGGCTGAGCCGCGTCGGGGCCGGGGTGCCGCTCTGGGCAATGGTCCTCGGGTCCCTGGCGATTCTCGTCGTGCTTGCCACTATGAGCGTCCGCGGCGCACACGTCGGCCGTCGACGGCGCTAGCCGCGATGGTGGCCTGGGCCGCGGCACGGCGCCCAGGGAGGCTCCCCTCTTCCTTCAGCGCTCGTTTCGCCGCCATCCTCGGGGTGCTCGGCCTGCTGGTCTCCGCTCTCCCGCTGACCCTCCAGGCAAACGACGTGCGCAACTCCGCGGTGGCCCGCGCCACGGACCGGGTCGCCATCGTTGCCAGCCTGGTCAGTGCTGAGCGCCAGTCTCTGGCCGCGTACGCCCAGGGGACAGCCAATCAGCTGAGCGGCACCCTGGCCCAGCCCGGCGGCGCTGCGCTCCTTTCCACCGTGCTCGTGGACGACGCGCGCACCAACAACGTCCTGCTCGCCTTCAGCAGTCCGACACGTATGGACGTCGCCGACCCTCGGCATTTGGCCGGCCCCGGGCCGGACCTGGCCGCAGTGACCCGGGCGGCGGGAACCCGTGGTGGCGAGGTGGTACGCCTCGCCGGCGCATCGCCTTGGGTGGTCGCCGCGCAACCACTCCCCGGGGGGGCCGGAAGCGTGGTCGTGGGCCGGCCGATCGACGCTCGCTTTGTGAGCGACTCCACTCAAGTGGCAGGTGGAGGTGACACCGGCGTCGCCATCGTGCGCGAGCACACCGTGGTCACCGCGGGGACGCTGGCGGGAGCGCGCATCGGTTCGGGCACTCCGCTTCCCCCCGGCGTTCGATCAGCGGTGTCGGGCGCCAATTCCGCCGGCACCACCTCGCTCGACGGACACAGCGTTGCCCTCGCCTCGCGATCGCTCGGCGGCGGCTACGACGCGGTGGTCAGTGTGCCGGTCGCCGGAATCCTGGGTACTGTGGTGGCCGCGGCGCTGGGTCCGCTGGTGCTGGTGGCCGCGGCGATGATCTGGCTGGCGCTGATCGTGCGCCGCGACCTACAGCTCCCCCTCTATCGCCTCGACAGGGCGGTTGCCGCACTCGCGGAAGAGGACTTCACAGCACCCGTCCCGAGTAGCACCGACGACGAGGTCGGCAGGCTGGGGGCCAGCTTCGAGCGCATGCGGGGCGAGCTGAGGTCGGTGATCGACAACACCGCCGCTCGGGCTGCGGTCGCCTCCGAGCTCAACGCGCAGCAGCCGCTGCAGACCGCCCTCGAGTCGGTCTGCGAGCATATTGCCCGGGCTCTGCAGGCGGGCAGAGTCATGATCATTGTCAACAGCCCCGACCTGGCCGACCCATACTGCGTGAGCGTCGGCGGACCGGAGATCGACGACCCCGGTCCCTTCCTGCTGGGCGATGGCCCGATCGGTCACGCGGCGCGCCTCACCGATGGCCGCTCACTGCTCGCCTGCGCCAGCGCACAGGCCCCGGAGGTTGACCGCGGCCTCAGCGAAATCTGCGCGGCCCCGGTTCGGATTGGCTCGCGCGGACTTGGCGTGCTCGCCGTCGCCGATCGGCTCGACGGCTTTCGGACCAGCGACATCAGTCTCATCGAGTCGAGCGCCGAGCAGATCGCACTGGCGCTCGAACGCTATCGCTTCCTCGCCGTGGTTCAGCAGCAGGCGAGCACCGACGAGCTCACCGGATTGCACAACTACCGTTTCCTGGTCGACTACCTGGACCAGCAGGTCGCCCTGGCGGAACGGCAGGGAACGCCCCTCGCGGTGCTGATGCTCGACATCGACCACTTCAAGCAGTTCAACGACCGGCACGGTCACCAGGCGGGTGACGTGGCTCTCCAGGTGTTCGCCGAGACGGTGGCCGGCGGGGTGCGCCGCTCCGACCTGGCTGCGCGATACGGAGGCGAGGAGTTCACCGTGGTGATGGCGAACACCCACCGCGACGACGCGCTGGTGGTCGCGGAGAAGATCCGCGCGTCGGTTGAGGCGGCCGTGATCCCTCTCGGTTCCGAGGCGCTGCAGATGACGGTGAGCATCGGCGCCGTCGCCTACCCGGAGGACACCGGAAGTGCCCGCGAGCTGCTGCGCCTGGCTGACGAGGCGCTGTACCGTGCCAAGGGAGCCGGCCGAAACCGGGTGTGCGTGTCGGAGAAGGTTGACCCCGCGCGCGCTCCGGGTCCCGGCAGCCGGCGCCTGGATCTCAGCGTCAGTGGAGACAGCGATGCCCGAACGGCGGATCGACCTGCGCAGTGACACCTTCACGTTGCCGGGCGCGGCGATGCGCCGGGCCATGGCCGAGGCTGAGGTGGGTGACGACGTGTGGGGCGAGGATCCCACCGTGCGCCGGCTCGAGGAGCATGTCGCCGACCGGCTGAACAAGCAAGCTGCCGTCTACGTCCCCAGCGGGACGATGGGCAACCTGATCGGGGTCCTGGTCCACACCCGCCCCGGCGACGAGGTGATTCTCGATCGCGACTCGCACATCGCGTACTACGAGGTGGCCGGGACCGCGGTGGTCGGCGGCGTGCAACTGCGCACGCTCGACTGGCCGCGCGGGGCACCTTCCGCCGTTGAGGTGGAGGCGGCAATCCGCAGCGATGACGTCCACCAGCCCCCCTCCCGCCTGCTCTGTCTGGAGAACACCCACAACCGCCGCGGCGGCCTGGCGGTCACCGAGGCAGCCACGAGCGGCGCGGCCCAGGTCGCTCACGAGCACGGTTTGCAAGTCCACTGCGACGGGGCCCGGCTGTTCAACGCCGCGGTGGCGCTTCAGACCACGCCAGCAGCTCTGGTCGCCCAATGTGACACGGTGTCCGTGTGTCTCAGCAAGGGACTCGGCGCCCCTGTCGGCTCGGTACTCGTAGGTGACGGGGAGAGAATCGGTGAGGCGAGACGGTGGCGGAAGCGCCTCGGTGGCGGAATGCGCCAGGCCGGGGTCATTGCTGCCGGGGCTCTGTGGGCACTGGAACACAACGTCGAGCGCCTCGCGGAGGACCACGCCAACGCCCGGCGCCTCGCCGAACTTGTCGGCTGCCTACCCGGCATCGAGGTTGTGTCCGTTCCGGTCCCCACCAACATCGTGATGCTGCGCACCCGCGACTCGGCGACTGCCCTCGCAAGGGAGGCGGCGACGGCGGGAGTGCTGCTCACCGCGATGGGCCCGCATCTTCTTCGTGCCACCACCCATCTGGGCATCGACGCCGACGCGGTGGAGGAGGTGGGCTCCCTGCTGACCGCGATGCTCAGCGGTTCGCCGAAGTCGGTACCCGCCTAGACGCAGAACGAGCCCCCGCCCAATGGCGGGGGCTCGCTGCATGCTGGCGAGTGGGTCAGCTGCCCGAGGAGGAGTCGCCGCCGGGAATCAGGTTGCTCAGAACCGAGGGGACCGAAGCACCGCTCGAGCCACTGCTCCGCGCCCCGCGGCGGGTCCCGGTGCGGCGGGTGGCGCCGGTGGCCTTCGCGCTGCTGCGCTTGGCGCCGGTGCGCTTGGCGGTTGAGCGCTTGCCGCCGAGCCGTGCCGCGGCGGTGCTACCGGCCGCCCCGGTCCGCTTGGCGGTGGAGCGCTTGGCGGTAGACCGCTTGGCGGTGGTGGAGCGCTTGGCAGTGGCCCGCTTGGCCGTGGATCGCTTGGCGGTGGACCGCTTGGCGGTGGATCGCTTGGCGGTGGACCGCTTCGCCGTGGAGCGCTTCGCCGTGGAGCGCTTCGCCGTCGACCGCTTGGCGCTGGAGCTGCGTTTGGCACTGCTGGCCCCGCCGCGGACCGCCGACCCGACCCGTCCAACGGCCTTCTTGATCTCGCGTTCGAGACTGTTGACCGTCTTCTCGAGGTTGGCGAGCCGCTTGTCGAGGTCGCCGACAGGGAGAGCCTTGGCGAGGTTCTGCATCGCCTTCATGACGTCGCCGCCACTGCTGCGGGCGCTGCGGCGCGCTGTCGTGCTGGCACGTTTCACCGTGCGCCTGGCGGCACCCGTTGAGCGCTTCGCCGCGCCCCTGGTGCTTCTCCTGGTCCTGGCCATTGATGGGCCTCCTTGTGCCGGTGTGGTCCGACACTGCTGTGTTCTGACAGGAGGTGGAAAAAACACGCTCGCTGTCTGGTCGGTGCATAGCATGGTGGGTCACATATGTTCTGTCAATCTCATCTGTGTATTGGGCACCGCATATCGCGTCGCCACAGCGTGCGTCGCGCCGTCGCGGCGCGTCGGGTTGAACTCGGGTTGCGGCCAGCGGCGGCCGGTACCAGAGATGTTCGAGGCACTGCGCGGCTGTTCCGAACGGGTCACGACCCGTCCTTGCGCGTCCTCGCGAGCCAGCGGCGCACCGGCGGTGTGCAATGCATCCAGGCCGCGTTCCGGATGACCCCGCTATGCGCCCGGCGGTGGACCCCGGCCGGGGGAGCACCGGTCTGAGAGCAGCGCGCACCGGGCGTATAGTCGCCGGCGCGGACGCCCGCACTCGTAAAGGAGTCCACCCGGTGGCCACCCACGTCCTCAAGAAGTACTCCAACCGCAAGCTCTACGACACCCGGTCGAAGCGCTACATCACTCTCGACGGAGTCGCCGAGCTTCTCCGCCGCGGCGATGAGGTTCAGGTGGTTGACCGCTCCACAGGCGATGACATCACCGCGGTGACCCTGAGCCAGGTGCTCGTCGATGCCTCCCGGCAGGGTCCGGGCGCCGACGAGGAAGGTGCGCGTCGCCGTGAGCAGCTGCTTGGCGCCGTCCGGGCATCACTCAGCCTGCCGCGCGAGCTCGGCCAGCGCGCCGCGGGTGGCCTCGCCCACCGTGTCGAGACTCGGGTCGACGATGTCTTCGCCGTCGGCCTGCGCAACCTGAACATCGCCAGCGCGGAGGAGGTGGCAGAACTCACCCGGCGCGTGGACGAGCTCAGCGCCGGTCTCCGCGAGCTCCGCGCTGAGCTGGCGGCTCGGGGCGGCGGAGGGCCGCGCCGTGGGGGCACCCGCCTTCGGGAGAGCTCATGACCGGGTCCCTCGCCGCTGTGCCCAGCAGGCGCAACAGCGCCTTCAGTACCGCCCAGCACCAATTCGATGTTGCCGCTGAGCAGCTGCACCTCAACGACTCCATCCGCGCCCACCTGCGCGAGGTGAAGAGAGAGCTGACCGTCACCTTCCCGGTGGAGTTCGACGATGGGCACTTCGAGGTGTTCACCGGGTTCCGCGTCCAGCACAACATCGCCCGGGGGCCGGCCAAGGGCGGCCTTCGCTACTCGGCGCACATGACCATTGACGACGCGCGGGCGCTGGCCATGTTCATGACCTGGAAGTCGGCGGTGGTCGACCTTCCCTTCGGCGGGGCCAAGGGCGGCGTGGTGGTGGATCCCAAGCGACTCAGCCTGGCGGAGCTGGAGCGGCTGACGCGCCGTTTCACCACTGAGATCTCACTGCTGGTGGGTGCCGACAAGGATGTGCCCGCGCCCGACCTGGGCACCGACGAGCGGGTCATGGCCTGGATGATGGACACCCTGTCGATGCACGCCGGTCATACCGTGCCGGCCGCGGTGACCGGCAAGCCGATCGACATCGGCGGGTCCGCGGGACGCCACGCCTCGACCGGCCGCGGCCTTGCTGCGGTGACCGTCGAGGTGTTGAAGAACCGGGGCATGCGCGTTGAGGGGGCCACGGTTGCCGTCCAGGGCTTCGGCCAGGTGGGCTCGCACGCGGCCCGGATGCTTGCCGCGGCCGGGTGCCGGGTCATCGCCGTGAGCGACAGCTCAGGGGGCGTCTACCGGGGTGACGGCGTCGACCTGGTCAGCCTGCGCGAGCACAAGAACGAGGGGGGCCGGATCGCCGAGTTCGGCGCCGGGGAGCGGATCAACAACCTCGAACTGCTCCATCTCGACGTCGACGTGCTCGTTCCCGCCGCGGTCGAGTCGGTGATCCGTCCGAGCAACGTCGGCGGGGTCCGCGCCAGGGTGATCGCCGAGGGGGCCAACGCGCCGCTTGCGCCCGAGGCCAACGCCACGCTCGAGGATCGCGGCGTGCTGATCATTCCCGACATCCTGGCCAACGCGGGTGGGGTGATTGTCAGCTACTTCGAGCTTGTTCAAGACCTTCAGGCCTTCTTCTGGTCAGCCTCCGAGGTCAACAGCCGGCTCGACTCGCTGATCCTCCGCGCCTACGAGCAGGTGCGTGAAGAGGCCCGGGCGCGAGGCGGCTCGCTGCGCGAGGCGGCCTATCGTCTTGCCGTGGCCAAGGTCGCCAGTGCCACCGAGGTACGCGGGATCTACCCATGAGCCGCACCTCCCCCCGCGCTGCGCCCGCCCGCCGGGTGTTGGTCACCGGGGTTGGCGGCGTCCTCGGGGCCGCAGCGGCGACCCGGCTCGTCGCGGAGCCGGACGTCGCGCTGGTGATCGGCGTGGATTCGTCCGTGCCCGTCGACCTCCCCCGGGGCGTCGAGTTTCTCCACGCCGACCTACGCCACCAGCTCCTCGGCCGGGTGATTGCGGCCGCCCGGATCGACACCGTGCTGCACCTCGGTGTCATCCACGACGAGCTCGCGGTGCGCCCCCGCTCGGCGCACGAGAGCAGCGTGCTGGGGACCGTCAACCTGCTCGCCGCCTGCTCAGAGGCCGACTCACCCGTGGGGCGGCTTGTGGTTCGCTCCAGTGCTGCGGTCTATGGCTGCGCTCCCGGCGACCCGTCGCTGCGTGTCGAGTCGGAGGAGTCGCGTGCGCTCGACGACGCGCTCGGGCGTGACGCCCTGGAAGTCGAGGCCTACGTGCGTGAGCACATGGTTCGCCGACCCTCCGGCGCGGTGGTGCTGCTCCGCTTCGGCGAGCTTGTCGCCCCCGGCACCTGGGTGACCCGCTGGCTCACCGGTCCGGCGATCCCGGCAGTGCTGGGGTTCGATCCCCGTCTTCAGCTCCTCCACCTCGAGGACGCGGTGAGCGCCGTCCTCGCCGCCGCAGCGAACGGGTCCAGGGGCTGTCATAACGTGGCCGGGGCCGGCGTGGTGCTGCTCTCGCAGGCCGCCGCAAGGCTGGGCAGGCCCTTGCTCCCCCTGCTTCCTCCGGTGGCTGAGTCGGTCCCGATCGCGGCCATCCGTCGCCTCGGCGGGTACGACCTCGGTGGCCAGCGGAGCGCGTTGCTTCGCCACGGACGGGTGCTGAGCACGCGATCGTTGAGTCGGCAACTGGCGGTGACGACGCGTCCCACGGCCGCCACCCTCGCGTCCCTGGCCGGTGGCCCGGTGCGTGATGACCCCCCGTTCGGCAACCTCGGGGAGCGACAGCTCGAGGAGCTGCTGCGCTCCAAGGGCAGCGGTGCCGCCGGGCGCTGACCAGCGGCTGCGACGGTCCTAGTCCCCCAGATGTAGTGGTAAGCGGCGACTGGGGCACAAGATGGGGGGAGGTGACCGGCGGCCCTTTGCTACACTCCCTCGATGGTGCTCCACGCCGTCGCCAGGCTGGCTTCCTCCGCCGCGGGAGGGGACGCCCGAGCGGCGCGGCCGGCGCGGACGGCTCGCGGACACGGGGGGTGGTGATGGAGGAACTTGGTCGCAACAAGCGTGCCCGGCGCGCCTACGGCTTCGACGAGGTGGCGTTGGTTCCGGGTCGGGTGACCATCAACCCGGCTGAGATCGACGTCACCTTCGCGCTCAACGGCCACACCCTGCCCATCCCATTCCTTGCCGCCGCGATGGATGGGGTGGTTGACGTTCCCTTCGCCCAGGAGATGGGCCGCCTCGGTGGCCTGGGGGTGCTCAACCTCGACGGCGTTCAGACGCGCTACGAGGACCCGCGCGGGGTGCTCCGGGAGATCGCCGACACACCGCCCGAGCGGATCAACACCCTGCTCCAGAAGCTCTACAGCGCTCCGGTCCAGGACGGGCTGATCGGGCAGCGGGTGGAGGAGATCAAGTCGGCAGGAGTCGCCTGCGCAGTGTCCACCGCCCCCCAGCACGCGGAGCGCCGCGGCTCGATCGTGCAGGAGGCCGGCGCCGACGTCCTCGTCGTCCAGGGCACGGTGCTCACCGCGCGCCACATCAGCCAGTCGTACCGGCACCTCTCCTTCCGCGAGCTCTGCGACTCACTCGACATCCCGGTGATTGCCGGCAACTGCGTCGACTACGCCACCGCGCTGGAGCTGATGGACACCGGGATCAAGGGATTGCTGGTCGGGGTCGGGCCGGGGGCGGCCTGCACCACGCGTGCCGTGCTCGGCGTCGGCGTGCCCCAGGTCACCGCCACCGTGGACTGTGCCGCAGCCCGCGATGATCATCTCCGCCGCTCTGGCGAGCGGGTGGCGATCATCACCGACGGAGGCATGCGCCTCGGTGGCGACGTCTGCAAGGCCTTCGCCAGCGGCGCCGACGCGGTGATGATCGGCTCGGTGTTCGCTGCCGCGGAGGAGGCCGCCGGGCACGGCAACCACTGGGGTATGGCAACGCCCGACCCCAACCTCCCGCGGGGCACCCGGATCCGGACCGGGGTCAAGGCGCCGCTGCGCGAGATGCTCTTCGGCCCGGCGCACGTGGACGACGGCTCCATGAACCTGGTGGGAGCGTTGAAGAATGCAATGGGCGTCTGCGGTGCCCGCAATGTCAAGGAGTTCCAGGAGACCGAGATGGTCATCGCCCCCTCGATCAAGACCGAGGGGAAGATGCAGCAGCGTGACCAGAAGGTCGGGATGGGCGCGTGACCTCGACCGCTGCGGCGCCGGACGAGGAACTGACCACCGCCGCGCGCCGCACTCCCGGGCTCGACAGTGACGCGGGTCCGAGCGCCGGAGTGCGGCCGCCCGCCGCCCAGCACGACACCGTCCTGGTGCTCGACTTCGGCTCGCAGTACAGCCAGCTGATCGCTCGCCGCGTGCGCGAGGCACGGGTGTACGCGGAGCTTGTGCCCGGCACCATCTCCGCCGATGAGGTGCGCCGCCGGGCGCCGCGTGGCCTGATCTTCAGCGGCGGCCCGGCGAGCGTGTATACCCCCGGAGCTCCCCGTCCCGATCCCGCCATCTACGACCTCGATCTACCGATCCTGGGCGTGTGTTACGGAATGCAGCTGCTTGCCCACGACCTCGGCGGCCGCGTGGCACCCGCCGACCGGCGCGAGTACGGCAGGGCTTCGGTATCGGTGGACGACCGCCGCGGCCTGTTCGCCCAGGTGCCGCCGGAGCTCGACGTCTGGATGTCCCACGGCGACGTGATCAGCGAGCTGCCGCCCGGCTTTCGCAGCGTCGCCCATTCACTCAACTCACCCTGCGCGGCGATGGCCGGCCCGCTGGGGCGCTACGGGATCCAGTTTCACCCCGAGGTGGTCCACACCCCGCTGGGCGGCGAGCTGCTCGCCAACTTCCTGACCGAGGTGTGCGCCTGCGCCGGCACCTGGGAGGCGGGGTCCTTCATCGAGATGGCCGTCGCCGACATCCGCGCCCGGGTCGGTTCCGGGCGCGTCCTCTGCGCGCTCAGCGGCGGGGTCGACTCGGCGGTGGCGGCCACCCTGGTGCACAAGGCGATCGGTGAGCAGCTGACCTGCGTTTTCGTGGACAACGGGCTGCTCCGCCGCGGGGAGGGCGACCGGGTGGTCGACGTCATGGCCGGGCAGCGCCACATCCGCATGCTCCGGGCCGATGCTGAGGAACGATTCCTCAGCGCGCTCGCCGGCATCAGCGACCCCGAGGAGAAGCGCAGGCGGATCGGTGCCACCTTCATCGAGGTGTTCGAGGAGCAGTCGGTGCGACTCGGCGATGTCGACTTCCTGGCCCAGGGGACCCTGTACCCCGACGTCATCGAGTCGACCTCCCATGACACCAACAACGCGCAGAAGATCAAAACCCATCACAACGTCGGCGGGCTCCCTGAGGATCTGCGCTTTCAGCTCGTCGAGCCGCTGCGCTACCTTTTCAAGGACGAGGTCCGGCGGGTGGGGTCGGCGCTCGGGCTCCCCGACGACATGGTCTGGCGCCAGCCCTTCCCCGGTCCCGGGCTTGCCATCCGGGTGATCGGTGAGGTGACCCGTGAGAGGCTCGACACGCTGCGCGCCGCCGACTGGATCGTGGTTGACGAGATCAAGCGCAGCGGCCTGTACCGCGACGTCTGGCAGTCGTTCGCAATCCTCACCCCGATCTCCAGTGTGGGCGTGATGGGCGACAACCGTACCTACGGCAACGTGGTGGCAATCCGTGCCGTGCAGAGCGATGACGGCATGACCGCCGACTGGGCCCGCCTCCCGTATGACGTGCTCGCTGATATCTCGCGGCGCATCGTCAACGAGGTGCCCGGGATCAACCGGGTCGTCTACGACATCAGCAGCAAGCCGCCCTCCACCATCGAGTGGGAGTAGGCCTTCGCGTTCTCGTCGTCGGGTCTGGCGGCCGCGAGCACGCACTCGCCTGGGCCTGCGCACGCAGTCCGCTGGTGGCCGAGGTGCTCTGTGCGCCGGGGAACGGCGGGACCGCCGCCGTGGCCACCAACCTGGCTGTCGCCGAGGCCGACGCGCCAGCCCTCGCCCGAATGGCGGTGGACCGAGCGGTTGACCTTGTCGTCATCGGCCCGGACGGGGCGATCGCCGCGGGGGTGGCCGATGCCTGCACCGCCGCCGGGATTCGGGTGGCGGGGCCCACCGCCGCAGCCGGACGCATCGAGTCCTCCAAGGCGTTTGCCAAGGAGCTGATGGACCGCGCCGGGATTCCAACCGCGCGGTGGTGGGTGGGGGACGACCTCGAGGAGCTCGCCGGACGCGCCGCCGAGCTCGGTGGCCGCTGCGTGATCAAGGCCGACGGCCTGGCCCGGGGAAAGGGCGTGACCGTCTGCGCCACCCTGGCCGAGGCCCGCGCTGCGATCGCCGCCTGCATCACCGACCACCGTTTCGGGGAGGCGGGGCGCCGGGTGCTGGTCGAGCAGCGCCTTGAGGGTCCCGAGCTGAGTCTCTTCGCCCTCAGCGACGGGCGCCACGTTCGGCTGCTCGGTGCCGCCCGCGACTACAAGCGCGCCGATGACGGGGACCGGGGCCCAAACACCGGCGGCATGGGCGCTGTCGCCCCGCTTGCCGAGCTCGACGCGGACACCCTCGAGGGATACGCCGCGGCCTGCGTCCGGCCGTGCATCGAGGCCCTGGCCGACGCCGGCACCCCGTTTCACGGCTGCCTCTACGCGGGGCTGATGCTCTGCGCCGACGGGCCCCGGGTGATCGAGTACAACGCGCGGCTCGGCGATCCTGAGGCGCAGCCGCTGCTCAGCATGCTCGCCGACGACCCGATCGAACTGCTCAAGTCGGTGGCCGAGGGCAGCCTGCTCGACGGGTCCGCCCGGTTGCTCCCTGGGTCGGCGGTGGGAGTGGTCATCGCCGCGGCCGGCTACCCCGACGCACCGCGAGCTGGCGACCCGGTGGGCGGGCTCGATGCAGTCCCCGCGGACGTGCTCGCCTTCCATGCGGGCACTCGGGCGACCCCGAGCGGGCTGGTCACCGCCGGGGGACGGGTGCTCACCATGGTGGGCAGAGGTCAGGATGTGGCGGAGGCGCGGGCCCGGGCGTATGCGGGGGTCGCGGCCGTCTCCTTTCCCGGCGCGTGGTCGCGGAGTGATATCGGACATGCAGGAGGGGTGCAGTGAGCGAGATTAGGGTGGGGATCGTGGTCGGCAGCGAGTCCGACCTTCCGGTGATGGAGCGCTGTGCGGCGGTCCTCGACGAGTACGGCCTCGGGCACGAAACCGCGGTGATGTCCGCCCATCGAGCTCCTGACCTGGTGCGTGCCTACGCGCAGGCGGCGCGGGGCCGGGGGCTCAGGGTGTTGATCGGCGCCGCCGGAGCGGCAGCTCATCTGCCCGGGGTGCTTGCCTCGTTGACCACGTTGCCGGTGATCGGTGTCCCTCTGGCGGCGACGCCCCTCGCCGGGGTTGACTCCCTGCTGTCCATCGTGCAGATGCCCCCGGGAATCCCCGTCGCCACGGTCGCCGTGGGTGACATGGGGGCGCGCAACGCGGCCCACCTTGCCGCCCAGATCATCGCCGTGAGCGAGCCGGACGTTGCGGCCACAATCGACAAGATCAGGGCGGCGATGCGCGAGCGAGTCCGCCTCCCCGAGGGCTTCAGCGCCGGGCGGTAGACCCCGTTCGGCTGAGATGGCCGCGGGCCGGGCCGCCCCCGCGGGCGCCTAGCTGCCGATGTGGTTGGCGGGGATGGTGCCCAGGCGGCCGGCCTTGAAGTCCTCGAACGCGGTGACGATCTCCTCGCGAGTGTTCATCACGAAGGGCCCGTACTGAGCCACCGGCTCGAGGATCGGGCGCCCGCCGAGAATGAGCACCTCGAGTTCGCGGCTGCGGCTGTCCTGGGCGCGTTCGGCGCGGATGGTGACCAGGTCACCTCGGCCGAGTGCTGCCAGCTGCCCGGCGGCGACGGGGCGTTGCTCCACTCCAATGGAACCGCGCCCGGCGAGCACGTAGACGAGAGCGTTGAAGTCACCGCGCCACGGCAGCTCGAGGGTGGCGTGCGGGCTGAGGGTCGCGTGGAGAAGGGTGATCGGGGTGTGGGTGATGCCGGGTCCGCGCTGCTCGCCGAGGTCGCCGGCGATGACCCGCACCAGTGCGCCACCGTCATGTGAGCTGAGCAGGGTGATCCGCTCCGCACCGATGTCCTGGTAGCGGGGGGCCACCATCTTCTCGGCCGCGGGGAGGTTGACCCAGAGTTGGATGCCGTGGAACAGGCCACCGCTCGCCACCAATTCCTCGGGGGGCTTCTCGATGTGGAGGATGCCCGCTCCGGCAGTCATCCACTGGGTCGCACCGTCGGCAATCAGGCCTCCGCCGCCGATCGAGTCCTGATGCTGGAAGGCGCCATCGATCATGTAGGTGACGGTTTCGAAGCCGCGGTGGGGATGCCAGGGCGTTCCCTTGGGTTCGCCCGGCGCGTACTCGACCTCGCCCATCTGATCCATGTGGATGAAGGGACTGAGCAGACGCGGGTCCACCCCGGCAAAGGCCCTCCGCACCGGGAAGCCCTCGCCCTCGAACCCACTGGGGGCGGTGGTCACCGAGAGCACCGGACGGCTCCCGGCCACGGTCGGGTCCGGCCGGCTGATGCGCGGCAGGGTGAGGGTGTCTGCGGTGACAGCGGGCATCGTTCTCTCGTTCAGGGGATGGTTGCTTGATCAACTATATACCCTCAGCTCGAAATAGCAATCGCGACCTCCGCTGGTGCACGGGTTTCGCTGGGCGGGGACCGACCAGCGAGCGCCGGGGTCGGCGCCCGGCCGCGCCGAGGGGGCTGGCTACAATCGCCCCACATGCCGCGCCTCGAACTCGTCGAGACGGCGCTGCGGGGTGGTCAGCAGGCGATCCTCCTGAGCCGCCTGCGCCGCCGCCATCTTCTGCCCGTGGTCGCGGCGCTCGACAGTTGCGCGCTCAGCGCCATCGACGCCTTCGGCGGTGCCACGTTCGAGGCCTGCCTGCGCTTCCTCGCCGAGGATCCCTTTGACCGGCTGCGCGCCGTGAGGGAAGCCGCGCCGGGGACGGACCTGCTCGGAGTGCTCGCCGGACAGGCCCTGGTGGGCCACCAGCAGGTGGCCGACGACCTGGTCGACGTCTTCATCCGGGTCGCCGCGGAGGCCGGCGTCGACGTCTTCCGGGTGCACGACCCGCTCAACGACACCCGCAACCTGGAGCGTCCCCTGGCCGCGATCCACGCCGCCGGCCGGACCGCCCAGGCGGCGATCGTCTACACCGAGTCGCCGGTGCACTCGGTGGCCGGGTTCGTGGCCATGGGGCGCGAGCTGGCCGAGCAGGGCTACGACGCCCTGTGCATCTGGGATGAGCTCGGGCTGCTCGGCGCGGGCACCGCCGCCGAGCTGGTGCGCGGCCTGGTCACCGAGACGGACATCCCGGTGAGCCTGAGCTCGGGCTCGCTGACCGGCCAGGCCGGGATGGCCTACCTCGCCGCCGCCCAGGCCGGCGCCCAGTCGCTCGATGTCGCGCTCAGCCCGCTCGCGGGCGGAGCCTCCACCCCGGCAACCGAAGGCGTGCTGCACGCGCTGCGGGGCACCGGCCTGGAGTGTCCGGCGGACCCCGCAGCGCTCGACGAGGCCTCGGCCCAGCTCGCCACCCAGCTGCGCCACTACGTGGAGCTCGTCGACCCAACCGCCGGCCGGTTGGATCGCACCGTGCTCGGCTCTGGTCTCCATCCGTCGACGGTTCGGCACCTGATGGTGGAGCTCGAGGAGCGGGGCATGCTCGACCAGCTCCCCGCCGCCGAGGCCGAGGTGGCCCGGGTTAGGGCTGAGCTCGGCCACCCGCCCCTGGTTACCCCGATCGCCGAGATAGTGGCCACTCAGGCGGTCTACAACGTCTGCGATGGCGACCGCTACGCCACCATCTCGCAGCAGGTCAAGGACTATTGCCTGGGCCTGTACGGCAGGTCTCCCGGGCCGATCGACGCGGCGGTGCACCGGGCCGTGAACGGTCGCGAGGAGGCGATCACCTGCCGCCCCGCGGACCTGCTTGAGCCGGGCGTTGCCGGGGCTCGCCGGGCCCTTGAGAGGGAGGGGGTGCCCGCCCCCGACGACGCCACGTTGGTCACCTTCGCGCTCTTTCCGGAGGAATACCTGGCGCTTCGCGCGGGGCGCGCCGAGGCGGAGCTGCTCGGCGACGAACCCGCGGCGCCTCCGGAGCCGGAACCGGCGGACCCGTCACCGGTCGAAGCCGAGGCTCAGGCGGACGATGCGCCGGCAGTTGAACCGCCGCCTGACGATGTCAGGGAGCTCACCGTCGAGGTCGATGGCGAGACCTTTGCGGTTCGCGTGATTGCGCCCGCCGGGAGTTTGAGCGGCGGCGCAGGCGCCCTGGCCGGCCCTACGGGATCCGCTCCCAGCCCTCCTGCGGCGCGCGAGGGAACGGTCCTGGCGCCGATGCAGGGTCTGATCCTCAAGGTGCACATCCAGGCCGGGCAGACCGTGCGCATCGGGCAGACCCTGGCCGTGCTCGAGGCCATGAAGATGCAGAACGACATCACCGCCACCAGAGCGGGGACGGTCTCGGCGGTGTACGTCACCGAGGGCGACGTGGTGGCCGCCAAGGCACCGATCGCAGAGGTCGCCTAGCCATGTTCCGCAAGGTGCTGGTCGCCAACCGGGGCGAGATCGCCCTGCGGGTCATTCGTGCCTGCCGCGACCTGGGCATCATCGCCGTCGCCGTCCACAGCGAGGCGGATGCACGGGCCGCCCATGTGCTTCTCGCCGACGAGGCGTACGAGATCGGCCCGCCGCCCTCCGCGCAGTCCTACCTGGTCGGGGAGCGCATCCTTGAGGTCGCCCGGCGTTGCGGCGCCGAGGCGATTCACCCCGGCTACGGTTTCCTCAGTGAGAACGGCGAATTTGCGCGGTCCTGCGCCGAGGCGGGAATCACCTTCATCGGCCCGAGCCCCGAGGCGATGGCCGCAATGGGCGAGAAGGTACCCAGTCGCGAGCGCATGGAGCGTTCCGGGGTGCCGGTCGTCCCGGGCTCGGGCGCTCTGGCGGGCATCGAGGAGGCAGTGGCCGCCGCCGCCAAGGTTGGCTACCCGGTGCTCATCAAGGCGAGCGCAGGAGGCGGTGGGATCGGCATGAAGATTGCCCGCGACGAGGCGGAGCTGCGCGCCGGTCTGGAGTCGGCGCAGTCAACCGCCAAGCGGGCCTTCGGCAACGACACCGTCTTCCTCGAACGCTACGTGGAGGATCCGCGCCACATCGAGATCCAGGTTCTGGCCGACAGCCAGGGCAACTGCATCTCCCTGGGCGAGCGCGAGTGCTCGATCCAGCGGCGCCATCAGAAGATCCTCGAGGAAACCCCGAGCCCGGCGATCGACGAAGCCACTCGACAGCGCATGGGCGAGGCGGCCGTGCGAGCCGCGCAGGCGGTGGGGTACACCAACGCAGGCACCGTCGAGTTCATCTTCAGCCACGGCGATTTCTTCTTCCTGGAGATGAACACCCGCCTCCAGGTGGAGCACCCCATCACTGAGGAGGTGACCGGCATCGACCTTGTCGTCGAGCAGCTGCGCATCGCCGCGGGGGAGCCGCTGCGGCTGCGCCAGGACCAGGTGAGCCGCCGGGGTCACGCCATCGAGTGCCGTGTCAACGCCGAGAACCCGGCGAGAAACTTCATGCCTGCACCCGGTCGG
>JBHEMT010000072.1:0-5629 GCA_046262435.1 Candidatus Dormibacteria bacterium
ACGATCCACTGACGAGCTGACGTGACCGCCCCAGGGCAGGCAGTGCCCGTCGACCCTCGAGCATGACGATCTGCGGAGTGAGCGCGAACCAAACGGTGGCGTACAGGGCAATCACCAGGGTCATGGGCACGGCCACGATCAAGAACAGCGGGCTGATCGCGATCGCCAGAACCGTCGCCATCGCCGTGGGCGCAATGATCGCCAGGATCAGAAGTCCGGCGATACCGGCCAGCGTGACCAGCCGGTGCAGGGCCGCGCGGTAGGACGCGGACACACTGGTCTGCCGGTCCAGGTAACGATCGCTGACCGCGCGGGCGGTTGCCGCCGTCCCCAGCGGTCGCAGCGCGAACTGTTGCACGACGAAGAGCGCCATTGTCAGGGCCGCCAGGAGGACGACGCGACCGAGGTCAACATCCTGAGCAAACTGTGACGGCACCAACTGGCTGTTCAGCGATCCACCAAACAGGTCGTTGAGGTGGAATGCTCGGTACACGGTGGCGTGGAGAAGCAGCGTCACGAGCGCATACGGCACCTCGACCGTCGCGGCAATGATCACGATCAAGCGGAAGTTCGACCGGTAGAGGGTGAATGCGGCATCGAGCATTTCGCCCAGGCCCTGCGGCCGGAAGCGGCCGAAGCCGACCTGGGCATCCGCATTGCGCGGGCTCAGTCCGACGTAACCTCCGGGGCCCCAACCCGGGGCGAATCCTGGAGGTGGGCCGTAGCCTGGCGGTGGGCCGTGGCCCGGAGGCGGTCCGTAGCCCGGAGGTGGTCCGTAGGCCGGAGGAGGTCCGTAGCCCGGAGGTGGCCGGTAGCCTTGAGGGGGCCCATCGCCTGCGGGTGAACCGAAACTCGGCGCCGGACTCCCATGGTTCGAGGCCGCATCTTCCATCGGCGAGGCTGGCGGCGTGGGATCGCCTGGACTGCCTGCCGACTCCATCTCGGCCCATTGTGCCCGCCCCGAGGCTCTCTGCGGCAACGGGGAGGTCGCGTTTCCCGCGGTCAGTCGCGCTCCCGTTCAGCGCGCTCGCGAGCGCGCCGCTCCTCGAGTGCCAGGTGGACCCTTTTCACCGCTGCGTTGTCGACCACCATCCGGGTGGTGCGGCGTCGGTCACGACGGCTCAGTCGCGTGCGTTCGCGCTCGTCCAACTGGTGGGAGGAATCATCCTGGCCGTCCATCACCCGGCATTGTCGCTCCGCCAAGCTCCATGTTCGAACCGCCGACCGAAGTCAGGCTGCGATGCCCACTCCATGGTGGCGCCGCTCGCGGACGACGGCGACGCCTACCGCCGCCAGCGCGGTCACCAGTGCTGCACCGCCCACAACCGCCGACCGTCGGTCCACATGGACGCGCTCCCGCCACCTCCTTTGCGCATGCAGGTCGGCGATGGCCAGGGCGCGGTCGTAGAGGTGAGCCCGCTCCGTTGCGGTCAGCGGATAGCGGGTCAGGGCCGCGCCCACCTCAACCGCCAGGGAGAGCAGGTCGGCGAATGGGTCCCCAAGACGAGGTTGGGAGACCCTCGCCAGTGCCTCGAACGCTGCGTCGAAACGGTCAGCGTCATCGGTCATGCGGTCTCCTCTTCACGGCCGGTGTCGACACGCCGGGTACGGACGGTGCGCTCCGCGGGCAGGGGCGCACCCAGCCGGTGTCGCAGGGTGGTCAGGGCCCTGAAGGTGAGCAGCTTCACCGCGCCCTCGGTTCGGCCCATGATTTCTGCGATCTCCCGGTTGCGCAGCTCCCCCCCGAAGCGCAGCACCACAGCCTGGCGCTGGTCGGCGGGAAGGTCGGCAACCACCGAGCGCACCTGGGCGTCCCGGTCACCGAGCTCGGCAAGCTCAGCCGGGTCGAGACCAGCGTCGCTGACGTGGGGGCCGAGCTCGATCCAGCCTGGGCGGCGCCGGTCGCGGGCCACCAGGTTGGAGGCCACTCGGTAGAGCCATGCTGAGTAGGGCACGCCGCGCCACTCGAAACGCGGTAGCTCCTCGATGGCTCGGGCGAAGGTGGCGGCGGTCACGTCCTCGGCCTGCTCCCGGTTCCTGGTCAGTGTGTACGCGTAGGCGAAGATCTGGTCGACATAGCGCTCGTAGAGCGGCGCGAAGGCCGCCTGGTCACGCTGCGCGGCGAGGATGAGGTCGCGTTCCTGCCGGAGCTCGTCCTGGCTCTTGTGCGCCACCTCAGCCGGCCTCGCTGTCGATCGGCTTCATGACGCAGAAGTCAAGGTCGCGCGCGGGGTTACGTCGGCGGGCTGCCACCGGGTCGACATTACGGGGCTGCGCGCGTGGCTGCGCGCCCGGCCGTCCGCTATCTGTCGATCAGGCCCAGCGCCCTGCCAGCCGTCGCGAAGGCCTCGAGGGCTCGGTCGAGCTGAGCGCGGGAGTGCACCGCCGAGACGATGGTTCGCACCCTGGCCCTGCCGCGGGGCACGGTTGGGAAACCGATGCCCTGGGCGAACACTCCCCGCTCGGTCAGCGCATCGCTGAGCGCCGTTGCCGACTCGGCCTCGCCGCACAGCACCGGCGTGATCGGCGTCTCGGAGTCGCCGATGTCGAAGCCCAGCTCGCGCAGCCCTTTCTTGAAATGCGCGGTGTTCGCCCACAGCTGGTCGATCAGCTGTGGCTCCCTCTCCAGGACGTCGAGCGCAGCGATACAGGACGCGGCCACTGACGGCGGGTGGGATGAGGAGAAGAGAAAGGGGCGCGCCTTGTGGATCAGGTGGTCGCGCACCACCTGAGAGGCGGCAACGTATCCGCCCACCACACCGACCGCCTTGCTCAGCGTCCCGATGTTGAGGGCCACCCGGCCATGGAGGCCGAAGTGGTCAGTGCTACCGCGACCATTCCTCCCCAGCACCCCGGTCGCGTGGGCATCGTCGACCATCACCGCAGCGTCGTAGCGTTCGGCCAGTTCGACCAGACCCCGTAGTGGCGCGATATCGCCATCCATCGAGAACACGCCGTCGGTGACCAGGAGCACCCGGCGGTACCCCTTGGCGCGCGCCTGGCGCAGCACCCGTTCGGCATCGTCCAGGTCGACGTGCTCGTAGAGGAGCCGGTCGGCTTTGGTCAGCCTGATGCCGTCGATGATCGAGGCATGGTTCAGCTTGTCGGACACCACCACGTCACCCGCCTCGAGCAGGGCACTGAGGACGCCCACGTTCACCGCGTAGCCGCTCTGGAACGAGAGTGACGCCTCGGTGCACTTGAACAATGCCAGACGGCGTTCCAGTTCCTCGTGCAGGGTCTGGGTGCCGGCAATGGTGCGCACCGCACCGGTGCCCGCGCCCCACATTTCGGTGGCCTCGATCGCAGCCTGCTTCAGCCGCGGGTGGGTGTTGAGTCCGAGATAGTTGTTTGATGAGAGGTTGATGAGGCGCCGTCCGGCGACGGTCACCTCCGCCTCATTGGCCGACTCGATGACCCGCAGCGGACGGAACAGTCCCTCCTCGCGGAGTGTTGCAAGGTCCGCCTCCAACGAGGCATCGAGGCCGGCGACTGCCGCGGAGGTGACGCGCGACTGCTCAACCATGGTCTCTCCCGCTCAGGCGCCGTTGGGTACGAGTACAACCTTGCCGCACCGGCCCGACTTGATCAGCTCGATGGCCCCATCGACCTCGTCGAGGGCGAAGCGATGGGTGAGCAGAGGAGTGACGTCGACTCGCCCTCCGGCCACGAAGTCAAGCGTCGCCCTCCATGTGTCCGGGCGCCGCCCCACCACTCCCTGCAGGGTGACGCCCTTCATCACCACGTCGCGGGTGAGGTCGAGGCGCACCTCGTGGTCGCCGATCCCGAGCAGCGAGATCCACCCTCCCGGACGGACCGCACGGACGCCCGCGGCGACCGCCGCCGCCGCCCCGCTCATCTCGAGCACGCAGTCGAGCGGGCCCCCCGCGGCGCGGAGCAGGCCGGCCTCCATGTCCGGGCCGGCCCGGAGCACGTGATCCGCTCCCATTCGTTCGGCCAGCTCAAGGCGGTATGGGTTCAGGTCAGTTGCGACGATAACCCGGGCGCCCTCGGCCTTGGCGATGGCCACCGCGGCACAGCCGATCGGTCCGCAGCCAAGCACCGCCACCGCAGCGCCCCGCATTGATCCGGTCGAGCAGGCGTGGACAGCGTTGCCGAAAGGTTCCATCAGGGCGCACAGCTCGGCGGACAGACCGGCGATGGGATGCAGATTCGAGCGGGGCAGCACCACGCTTCCGGAGAACACCCCGTCGACGTCGACTCCGAGAATCCGGGTGTTGCGACACACATGGAGGTCGCCGCGCCGGCACTCCGGACATGCTCCGCAGACCACGTGAGACTCGACAGCGACCAGGTCACCCTGGGTCAGCCCGTCGACACCGCTCCCCACGGCCAGCACCTCGCCGCCCATCTCGTGGCCGACGATCCTGGGGGGCCGCACCCGGGCCGCCGCCCATGGGTTCCAGTCGAAGAGGTGGACATCGGTTCCGCAGATCGATGCCGCAACCACACGCAGCAGTACCTCTCCCGGACCGGGCTCGCGGCCGGCGACCTCCTCGATGTCGAAGCCTGGCGCGGGACGGGCCTTGAGAACTGCCTGCACGACGTGCTCGATTATGGACACGGAGGCGGGCCGGGACGCCAGACCCCCGATCGTTCCTTGCGGATGCGCGGCGGCGGCCGCCACACTCGGGTCATGCCTGACCTCTGCCGGTGGCCGCTCCGCCCGTGACCGACCTCGACTCCGTCATCGACTCGGTCGACGAGCGCTTCCCCAACCTGTTCCAACTGGTGGCCGGCTACATGGGCATTGAGTTCCGCTCGGCCGGGTCGGTGGAGGCTGCCGTCCGGCGCTTTGCCACCGAGGACTCCGAGGCGGTCGGCCCGACCGTGGCCGAGCTTGACGAGGTACTCACCCTGGGGTACGACAACGCCGAGCTCGACCGCCTCCTCCGTGAGGGCTTCGACTGCGAGGTCCGGCCGCGCCGACCCTGGCGGGACTGGCTCACCGACCTCCGCGGCGAGCTTGCCGAGCTGCAACCCGAGGTCGATGGCGACTGAGCGGGCCTAGCTCCGTCCGTTGAGCTCGGCCAGCGCGCCGCTGGTGACCCTCGGCGAAGCTGCGGTGCGCCGGGCCAGGTTGATGAAGTGGAGCAGCATGGTCGGGACCACCAGGGGGAGGCCGACCGCCAGCGCGACGAGGTCGACAGGGCCGCGGAAGATCCGGGTCCACATGCACGCGAACAGAGTGAGCCCCACCAGCGCCGTGTTGCGCCGTCCCCAGGCGGTGTGCACCAGTTCCGGGCGGCGCCCGGCCAGCAGCACCAGGGGGGTCAGCAGGAAGGGCCCGAGATAGCGGACCAGGAGCACCACGGTCAGCCACGGGGGGACGATGCCCAGTTCGAGATTGCCCACCGCCGCCATCGAGAAGAAGAGCGAGTCCATCGCGGGGTCCATGGCCCGGCCAAGTTCGGTGATCGGCCCGACTCGACGGGCGATCAGCCCGTCGACGTAGTCGAGCATTCCCGCGGCGAAGCCCGTCGAGCACCACAGGATCAGGGCCAGCTCGCCGGGAAGGCGCAGACTGGCATCGAGGATCAGGGGGAGGCAGAACCACGCACGCAGCGCGGTCAGCCCGTTGGGGATCCCATAGCGGCCGGCGTGGCGA
>JBHEMT010000073.1:0-7993 GCA_046262435.1 Candidatus Dormibacteria bacterium
CATGGACCTGCCCGGTAAACCCCCAGAGCAATGAGTCCTGACGGTGCCCGCGACATCCGCCTCGCCCTGATCGGCCACGGCTGGGTTGGCCGCGCCCTCGAGCAACTCCTGGAGCAGACCGCCCCGGAGCTCTCCGAACGCCACGGCGTGAGCTTCCGACGCACCCTGATGGCCACCCGACGGGCGGGGATTCTCGTCGCCGGCGGCGGCATCAGCCCGGCCGCGTGGCAGCGTCACCTGGAGGCGGCTCAGCCGTCGCCGACGGTCGACGATGCGGTTCCCGAGCGCCTGGTCCGTCTCCTCGCCGACCCGGCGGCGCCCTACGACGTCCTGGTCGAACTGACCACCGCATCACCCAACGACGGGCAGCCGGCCGCGGGGTACCTCGCGGCGGCACTGGCCAGTGGTCGCGACGCGGTCACTGCGAACAAGGCCCCGGTCGCCTGGCACGCCGCGGCGCTGCAGCGCGCCGCCGAGGCGGCCGGCTCGCGCCTGCGCTACGAGGCTGCGGTGATGGACTGCCTGCCGGTCCTCGCGATCCGCAGTGCGATGGTGCCGGTGGGCGCGATCACCGGCTTCGCAGGAGTCGTCAACTCCACGACCAACCACGTTCTCACCGCGATGGCCGCCGGGGACGACGGACCCGGGGCTCTGCTGGATGCGCAGCGGCGGGGCATCGCCGAAGCCGACCCGGCCCATGACCTGAGCGGCCACGATGCCGCCCTCAAGGCGACCATCCTCGCCAACCTGCTGTTCGACCTCGCGGCGCCGGTCACGCCCGCGGCGGTGGGCCGGCAGGGCATCGAGCCCGCGAACCCATCGTGGGACCCGTCGTGGCCGGGACGGGCGGCGGCCGCCGGCCGCCGGGTGAAACTGGTGGCGCGCGGGGTGTGCTCCCCCGAGGGTCCACCAGAGCTGTCCGTGCAGCCGGAGGAGCTTCCGCTGAGCGACGGGCTGGCGCGCATCGACGGCACCTCGATGGGGTTGCGGATCGACTCCGCGCTCGGGGGGCGTCTCGACATGGTGAGCACGACACCGGGGGTGGAGCAGACAGCCTATGCGGTGCTCATGGACCTGCTCGCCCTCGCCGGCGACCATCGCGGAGGCCGAGGGTGATCGCGCCGGCCTGAGGCTCAGCGGGTAGGCTGCCGCCGTGGTGCGATGGCAACGATGACCCGCGGCGGTGGGCCCGAACCGGGCGACCTCCAACGCCGTGCCGGCGTGGTCCTCGCGGGTGGTTCCACCCACATCATTCGGTCCTACACGCCACCGCTCTTCGTGGTCCGCGCCGAGGGGTCGAGGAAGTGGACGGTCGACGGCAGAGAGCTGGTCGACTACACGATGGGACACGGAGCACTCCTGCTCGGCCACGCCCATCCCGCCGTGGTGGAGGCCGTCCAGCGCCAGATGGCTGCCGGCACCCACTACGGCGCCGGGCACCCCTTGGAGATCGGGTGGGCCGAGCTCATCTGCGCTCTGGTCCCGTCGGTCGAGCAGGTCCGCTTTACCTCCTCGGGGACCGAGGCCACCATGCTGGCCGTGCGCCTTGCCCGTGCCTTCACCGGCCGCGAAGTGCTGGTGAAGCTTCACGACCACTTCCACGGCTGGCACGATGCGGTGAGCGTCGATCTCGATGTGGACGGTGCCCCGCTGGCGCACACCGGAGTGCCGCCCTCGGTGTCCGCGCTCACCCGGGTCGTGGACCCCACCGCCGAGGGGGCCCTGCAGGGCGCCCTCGCAGATCGCAGTGCGGCGGCGCTGATCGTGGAGGCCAGCGGTGCCCACTACGGGCGCTCTCCCCTGCCTGACGGCTGGCTCGAGCACGCCCGAGAGCTCTGCGATGCCACCGGCACCCTGCTGATCGTCGACGAGGTGGTGACCGGGTTCCGCGTCGCGCCCGGGGGAATGCAGGAGCTGCTCGGGGTGCGGCCCGACCTCTCCAGCTTCGGCAAGATCGTCGCCGGAGGGCTCCCGGGAGGAGCTGTCGGGGGCCGTCGCGAGGTCATGGAGATGCTCCAGGCGCGCGACGGCCCGGCCGGCTCGACCGCTCCGCGGGTCGCCCACCCGGGCACCTACAACGCCAACCCGCTCAGCGCTGCCGCCGGGGTGACCACCCTGCGGCTGGTAAGCGACGGCACCGTTCAGGCTGGTGCCGCTCGCACAGCGGCGGAGCTGGAGGCAATCTGGCGCGACCGCCTGGCGGCCGCGGGCGTGGCCGGACGTGTCTGGCGGCTGGAGTCGATCATCCACGCCGAGCTTGAGGACCCAGCGGCGCAGGCGAGTCTCGGGGCCGCGCTGCGCCAGCGGGACGTGGACCTGCTGCGCACCTCGATGTTCGTGAGCACCGCGCACAGTGAGGCGGACCTCGAGCTCACCCAGACGGCGCTGGATGGAGCCTTGCGCAGCCTCGCCCGGCCCGTGGCGAGCTCAGTCCGATGAGGGAGCGTGAGGACAGCGACACCTTCGCCCTGGTGCTCGCCGGCGGCAGCGGGCAGCGTCTGATGCCGCTCACCTCCGACCGCGCCAAGCCGGCGGTTCCCTTCGCGGGCTCCTACCGGATCATCGACTTCGCACTCTCCAACCTGGTCAACGCCGGACAGCGAAAGATCGCCGTCCTCACCCAGTACAAGAGCCACAGCCTGGACCGGCACATCGCCCAGACCTGGCGCCTGTCTCCCCTGCTGGGCAACTACGTCACCACCGTTCCTGCGCAGATGCGCCACGGTCCGCAGTGGTTCGCCGGCTCGGCGGACGCGATCTACCAGAACCTCAACCTGATCTACGACGAACGGCCCGCCAATGTGATCGTCTTCAGCGCCGACCACATCTACCGGATGGATCCGCAACAGATGGTCGAGGCGCACGTGGCCTCCGGGGCCGGGGTGACCGTCGGCACCATCCGCGTCCCCCGCGCCGGCGCCCAGGCCTTCGGTGTGGTCGAGGTCGATGCCGGCGGGGTGATCCGCTCGTTCGTGGAGAAGCCCAGCACCCCTCCTACGGGGCTTGCCGACTCGCCCCATGAGGTGCTCGCCTCGATGGGCAACTACGTGTTCACCACCGACGCTCTGGTCGAGGCCGTCACCGCCGACGCCGAGGACCCGGAGAGTGCCCACGACCTGGGTTCCGACGTCGTCCCGCGGATGGTGGGCCAGGGCCGCGCCCACGCCTACGACTTCGCCACCAACCAGGTGCCGGGCGCCACCCGGCGGGACCACGGGTACTGGCGCGACGTGGGTGGCATCGACGCGTATTTCGACGCCCACATGGACCTGGTGTCGACCCATCCGGTTTTCAACCTCTACAACCGTCAGTGGCCGATTCACTCAGGGCACCGATCGGTCCCGCCCGCCAAGTTCGTCCTCGACGAGGACGGCCGGCGCGGCTACGCAGTCGACTCGATGGTCAGTGCGGGCGCAATCATCTCCGGCTCGCAGGTGCGCCGCTCGATCATCTCACCGGACGTGGTGGTGCACTCCTACGCAACCGTGGAGCGCTCGGTCCTCCTGGATGGGGTCACCGTCGGCCGGAACAGCGTGGTGCGGCGGGCAATCATTGACAAGGGGGTGCATCTGCCCCCGGGAACCCGGATCGGCGTCGACGCCGACGAGGATCGCCGTCGCTTCACCGTCTCGCCGCAGGGGATCGTGGTGATCGGCAAGCGCGAGCAGATCACCACGTCAGGCGAGGTTGAGTGAGGGCCGCGCTGCTGACCCGCGAGTACCCACCCGAGGTGTACGGCGGTGCCGGCGTGCACGTTGCCAATCTCGCCGACGCGCTCACACCCCTCGTCGACGTTGCCGTCCACTGCTTTGGTGCCCCGCGCGACTCCCCACTGGTGGCCGGAACCTACCGTCCCTGGGACCGGCTGGTTTCCGGTGACGATCCCTCCGGGGGCACGCTCGGCGTCCTCTCGGTGAACCTGGCGATGGCCGCCGGGCTGGCGTCGTGCGACGTGGTGCACAGCCACACCTGGTACGCCAACTTCGGCGGCCACCTGGCCAAGCAGCTCCACGGCGTCCCGCACGTGATGACCATGCACAGCCTCGAGCCGCTGCGCGCCTGGAAGGCGGAGCAACTGGGCGCGGGGTATGCGCTCTCGCGGTTCTGTGAGCGCACCGCCGTGGAGGCGGCCGACGCTGTGATCGCTGTGTCCGGGCAGATGGCCGCGGACGTGCTGGCCACCTACCCCGACGTCCCTCCCGAGCGGGTCAGTGTTGTTCACAACGGCGTGGACCTGGATGCCTATCATCGCGACCTCTCCGACGAAGCGCTGCGCCGGTACCGCGTACCGCAGGAGCTGCCGCTCGTCGTTTTCGTCGGCCGGATGACCCGCCAGAAGGGCATCACCCACCTTCTCGAAGCGGCGCGGCTGCTCGCAGGTGCCGCGGTCTTCGTGTGCTGCGTGGGAGCCGCGGACACGCCCGAGTTCGCCGCGGAGGTCCGCGCCGTGCGGGATCGGGCGGTGACGGCAGGCGCCGAGATCGTCTGGATCGAGGAGACGGTGGCGCAGCCTGACCTGGCGCAGCTGCTGAGCCACGCCCGCGCCTTCGTGTGCCCGTCGATCTACGAGCCATTCGGCCTGGTCAACCTGGAGGCGATGGCCTGTGGCGCGCCGGTGGTCGCCACTGCGGTCGGCGGGATCCCCGAGGTTGTCGAGGACGGAGTGACCGGGTACCTGGTTCCCTATGACGTGGCGGGCGCCGACGCCGAACGCATGCTTGTCGACGGCCTCGCCGACCGCATCCGCCGGCTCGTCGATGACCCGTCGCTCAGTGAGCGGATGGGCGTGGCCGGCCGCCGTCGCGCGGAGCAGCACTTCAGCTGGACGACGGTCGCGGAGCGGACGGTGGCGGTGTACCGCCGGGCGGCCGCCAACCGGGCGTCCTGACGGCGACGCGGCCCAGCACCGTCCGTGCGCTGACCGTCGCGGCCGCGCAGGCTGCGCGCTCGTCGCCCAGCCTTCAAGGAGTTCGCCATGCCTGACATGCACTGCCCAATCTGCCAGGAGACGGTCGGCGTGCGCGGTGATGGAACCTGCCCGCAATGCGGTGGCCAGCTCACCGAACCATGGTCAAACGACCCTGACGAAGTGCTCTGAAGGTCCGCGCGACTGTTCAGGTGCGGGTAGCCGGCACCCGGCCCAGAAGCAGCAGGCAGCGCGCCGGTTCGCTTTACCTGGCCCCGGCTCGCACCGGGCTCTGCCGCTTGATCCAGCTCTCCAGGGCGTCGCCGCTCTCGAACGAGGTGATCAGGGCGTAGCGCACGTGCGGCCCGGGGTGCGACACCACGTGCCACAGCCGTTCGGTGTCGATCACCATCTGGCGGCCGCGGGGCAGCGAGATCCGGCCCTCCGTGGCGGGGTCGTCCTTATCCTCGCGCAGCACCATGGCGGCGTTGGGACTGTCGGTGAGCTCCAACCAGGTGCGCACCACCCACCCCTCCCCGTCAGGGTTCAACCGGTTGTTGTCGTCGAGATGCATGTTGCGCAAGGCGGTCTGATCGTCGCTGGGGTTGAGCCTGATCACCCTGACGCGACCAAAGTTGGCACCCACGCTCTCCACGTAGTCCACCAGGGTGGGGCAGATGGCGCGGTTGGTTGTCCAGATGCCGTCCTTGTCGGGCTTTCCATGGTCCCAGAATCCGGCGCACTCCAACTCGCCGCGCGCCGAGGCGATCGGCGCGAAATTGGTGTCGCCGCCACTCTTCCAATCCTTGTACTCCAGCCCCAGCCACTCAGCTTCGGCGATCGGCGGACCGTCGTAGTCGCGCAGGACGACATACCCCTTGTCGGCAAGGACGTCGAGCTTGTGATGAGCCATGGGTAACTCCAGCGGGCAAGCGGGTGACGAGCGGCCAGCCTAGCGTCTCGAGGAACGCCCGCGCAGCGCGGGCTGGTACGGGCACGTGCCCGACGGTCCGGTGTCAGCCGGCGGGTGCGGCCGGGACAAGGTGTCCCATCAGGCCATCGCGCTCCGCCGCGGTGAGCGGACGCGATCGCGCCTGCGCGTAGTCATAGGCAACCAGAACGCTGCTCGCTTCGGCGGCCACCTCAGCGCCCTGGCGGAGCCGGTACGCCATCTCGACCGAGGCCGTGCCGATCCCGGTGATCCACACCTCGCAGGACACGTGCGCGGGCTCGAGCAGAATCGGCCGCCGGTAGTCGATCTCCAGCCGCGCGAGGATCACCCCACTCACCTGCAGGCCCCGGTCATCCGTCGCGCTCGCGGCCAGTAACGCGATGCGCGCGTCCTCGAGATAGCTGAGGAAGCGGGCGTGGTTGACGTGCCCCATGGCGTCCGTGTCCGAGAAGCGCACCTCGCTGGTGTGGACGAAGCGAGCGGCCAGAGCGACGGCCCTAGAGGTGGATGCCGCGCATCAGCATGGTCAGGGCATAGGCCTCGGCGGTCATCTCCTTGTGCTCGCCGTTGTCCGCGCCCGTGGACCCTTCCTCGTGCTCCTGCTTGGGCGCGCTCTCCGGCAGAGCCGCGTACGCGGCGGTCATCACCAGCTGGTGGAGCCCCGGTGCGACAGCGGCGACCACCTGGCCGAACTTGCCCAGCCGGGTGGACACCTCATGCGGACGGGAGATCAGTGCCTTGAGCACCATCTCTGCCGCTTCGTCCGGGCTGATCGTGGGAAACGACTTGTAGATCGACGTGGGGGCGATCATCGGAGTGCGCACCAGGGGCATGTGAATCGCGGTGACCGCCACGCCCTCGGCCGTGATCTCCGGCGCGAGGCACTGGGCGAAAGCGTCCAGCGCCGCCTTGCTGGCGACGTACGCTGCGAAGCGCGGCGGGAATGTCTGCGCGCCGATGCTGGAGACGTTGACGATGTGGCCGTCACCACGCTCGCGCATGCCCGGAAGCGCCGCGAGGATCAAGGCGACGGCGCCAAAGTAGTTGAGCTTCATGGTGCGCTCGAAGTCGTGGAAGCGGTCGATGCTGGCGGTGACCGCGCGCCGGATCGACCGCCCTGCGTTGTTGATCAGAACATCGACGTGGCCGTGATCGCTGATCACCGACTCGATCATCGTCCGGCAGGCCTCCGGATCGGAGAGGTCCGTCGGGTAGAGGGACACCGTGCCTCCCGCCTCCTCGACCTCTGCCTTCATCTCCTCGAGCTTGTCGAGACCGCGGGCCACGGCAATGATCGTGGCCCCGGAGGGAGCAATCGCCCGGGCGACCGCTCGCCCGATCCCGCTGGATGCGCCGGTGATGACCACCACCTTGCCATCGAGGGCCCGTCGGATATTGGCGGCGACGGGCAGATCGGGATCGAGGTGCCGCTCCCAGTAGTCCCAGATCTTCCAGGCATAGCGCTGCAATGGCGGGCAGGCGATTCCGCTGCCCTTCAGGGCACTGGTCGCCCCGGCGGCATCAAAGCTTGCCGGGTAGTCCATGTAGCCGAGCGCTGCCTCGGGAATGCCAAAGCGATCAAGGATCTGCTTCTTGGAGCGCGATATCGCGGGCAGTGCGGCGGCGGCGCTGAGCATGTCGCCGGGGATCAGCTTGCCCATGCGACGGTCGAAGCGCAGGGCGAACTCCGGTGCGTGCGCCGCCCTGCAGAAGGTGTTCAGCGAGTCACCGAGCGAGAGGGGCTGCGGATCGACCAGGTGGAATGTGCGGCCGTCCAGCCCCTTGCGGTGGGCGATGTGGTCGAGAGCAGCGGCCACGAAGTCGACCGGCACCATGTTCATCTCGCTGCCCTCGGGCCCGACGAAGGGCATCCACGCCGGAAACGAGTCGCGCAGGCTCTGGATGATTTTGAACGCGTAGTAGGGACCGTCGGGCCGGGCTGCCTCGCCGGTTTCCGAGGAGCCGATCACCATTCCCGGGCGGTAGACCCGGATCGGGACCCGCGCCTCGCCGCGCACGATCCGTTCGGCTTCGAACTTGGTCTTGAAGTAGGGGTGATCGAGCTCCTGCCCCTCGTCGAACATCTCCTCGGTGAAGCGCCCCCGGAAGCGTCCGGCCACCGCGATCGAGCTGAC
>JBHEMT010000074.1:0-19529 GCA_046262435.1 Candidatus Dormibacteria bacterium
GCGGCCGGGGTGGCGACGGGCTGGGCTCCCCTTGGCGGGATCGCGATCAGCGGAGCGGGCAGCGCCTGATCACCCCCGCGCCAAACGACGGACCGTGAGGGAGGCACTGCCGCCACCCAGCCCGTCCTCGGCCAGCGAGGACGGGCCGAGCGACCCTCCTCCGCCCAGCGACGTTCTGCCCAGCCACGCTCCAACCAGTGACGCTCGAACTAACGACGCTCCGCCGTGGTGGTCCCCTCGTGGGGCCAGCGCCGCCTGTGCCGACGCACTGGCGGCGCTGCAGTTGCTTCCCGACGGATGTGCCGCACTGGCCTATGCCGATCCACCCTTCAACACCGGAATGGTCAGGCAGGGGCTGCGTGTCCGCACCCACAGCGGCCCGGACGGCGAACGAACGGGGTTCAGTGGCCGGCGATACCACAGCACATCCGAAGCCACCCAGCAGTACGCCGACAACAGCGACGACTACCTCGGGTGGCTCCGGCCGCTCCTGGAGGAGACTCGTCGCGTTCTCAGCCCCGAGGGTACCCTCTACCTGCACCTCGACCCGCGGGAGTCGCACTACTGCAAGGTGCTGCTCGACACCGTGTTCGGGAGGGACTGTTTCCTCAACGAGGTCATCTGGGCATACGACTACGGTGCTCGCAGCAGGCGTCGCTGGCCCGCCAAACACGACGTCATCCTGGTGTACGTTCGCGACCGGCGGCGCTACCACTTCGACGCAGCCGCGGTGGAGCGCATTCCGTACCTGGCCCCGAGCCTGCAGACGGCCGAACGCGCCGCCGCCGGAAAGCTGCCCACCGACGTCTGGTGGCACACCATCGTGGCCACAAACTCCCGGGAGCGCACCGGCTACCCCACGCAGAAGCCGCTCGGCGTCCTGCGTCGCGTCGTTGCCGCGTCCTCGCGGCCCGGTGACCTGGTGGTCGACTGGTGCGCCGGCAGCGGTACAACCGGCGTCGCCGCACGCGAACTGGGGAGGAGGGCATTCCTCATCGACAGCAGCGAGAGTGCCGTGGCCCTGATGCGCACCAGGTTGGGCCTGTCCCAGGTAGTCACAGCCGCGCCACTTGCCCTGTGGACGGAGCCCGGGTAGCCCAGGTGTTCACTGCGTGTCCGCGACTGATATGGTCCCTGGCGTCAGCGGGGCTCGGTAAAGGAGAGCACTGTGAAGTACGCGGTCATCGGGTTCATCGACGTTCTGCTTGGATTGGGTGTCGGTACCTTTACCGCACGTCGCCGGGGAACCGGGATGGCGGTCCTCTGGGGCGTGATCAGTTTTCTGCTCGGGCTCCTCGGGGTGGTGGCCTGGGCCATCTACATGGGAGTGAGCGGACGCAATCGGCCGGCCGCCGGTAGCCCTAGCCCCTGACCGCGTAGCGCTCGAGCAAACCTTTGGCGATGATGATCCGCTGGATCTCGTTGGTGCCCTCGCCGATGATCAGCAGCGGAGCGTCGCGGTAGAGCCGCTCGATCTGATACTCCTTCGAGAATCCGTAGCCGCCGTGCACCCGCATGGCCTCCCCCACCACCTCGAAGCAGGTCTCGCTGGCGAACAGCTTGGCCATCCCGCATTCGACGTCGGCTCGCTCCCCGGCGTCCTTGGTACGCGCCGCCATCTGGGTGAGCAGGCGAGCGGCGGCAATCTTGGTTGCCATGTCGGCGAGCTTGAACTGGATCGCCTGGTGCTGCGCAATCGGCTTTCCAAACGTCTGCCGTTGCTGGGCGTACTCGATCGCCAGTTCGAAAGCACGCTGCGCCACTCCGACGCCTCGGGCGGCGACGTTGATCCTCCCCACCTCGATGGCCGCCATCATCTGCGCGAATCCCTTGCCTTCCACGCCTCCCAGCAGGTTGGTCGCCGGCTGACGGTTGTTCTCGAAAACCAGCTCGGTGGTCTCGAGGCCCTTGTATCCGAGCTTCTCGATGTGCTTTCCCGCGGAGAAGCCCGGGTACTGCTTCTCGGCGAGGATGCAGCTCATCCCCCGGTGCGCGGGCGAGGCTGCGGGGTCGGTCTTCACCAGGGTGGCAACCAGCGCGGCGCGCTCGCCGTTGGTCACCCACATCTTGGTGCCGTTGATGACGTAGTCGTCGACATCTCGCTGGGCACGAGTCTGGATCGCCTGCACATCGCTGCCGCAGTTCGGCTCACTCATCGAGAAGCCGGCCCGGACCTCGCCGCTGGCCATCCGGGGCAGGAAACGCTGCTTCTGTTCGTCGGTGCCAAAGGTCTCCAGCAGGTAGGAGACGATGAAGTGGGTGTTGATGATCCCGGTCACCGACATCCACCCGCGTGCGATCTCCTCGCACACCAGGGCGTAGGTTTCGAAGTTGAGCCCGGCGCCGCCGAACTCCTCGGAGATGGCAAAGCCGAAGAACCCCAGCTCGCGCATCTTGGCGACGATGTCCTCGGGAAACTCGTCGTCGTGCTCAAGCCGCTGGGCCACCGGGATGATCTCCCGCTCGACGAAGTCGCGCACCAGGTCGACCACCTGGCGCTGCTCGTCGGTCAGGCCGGCTGTCGGGCGGGAGGCAGTCAGCGCCATTGGTGGTCTCCTCGTGCCGGCATCGTGCGTTGCCCCTGATGACTGTCTGCCGGCCCTGCCGCCGAGTGTAGCCCCGCCGCCGCCCTGGTCAGGGCGGCCCGACTGCTGCGGCCGTCGCTGGGTCGATCCACTCCAGCCACACGCCGTGCGGGTGATGGGTGCAGAGGAGCACGTCCTCGCGCACCGCGCCGGCATGCAGCCGCCGGGCGCGCAGCTCCACGCCGCTGCGGTCCAGCTCGTTGCGCCCCGCGGTGGTGAGCCACCACACCGGCCTGTCGCGGGCAACGCCGGCGATGGTGGTGCCGAACAGCTCCCGGTCGGCGTGGCTGAAATGGGCCAGGGCGTAGGTGGTGATCACCACCAACGGAAGGTGGGGAGGCGCGTCGGCCGCGGCGGCAGGGAGCGCGCCGGCTGCGTTGCCCGTGCGTATGCGGAGAGGATCGGCACGAACGGCCTCCGCGGCCAGGCGGACGCGGCGGAGCCGCTCGGCATCACCCGGCCAGATCAGCGCCTCGAGCCAGCTCAGCGAGTCGGGATCGTCGACATCGATGGGATCGAGGTCGATGCCGGTTCGCCAGCCGAGGTGCAGCGGCGCGGCGCAGGGTGGAATCAGCGGCCCGCGCAGCTCACAGGCCAACTGCAACGCAGCGCCGAGATCTCCGACGCGCCGACCCGCGCCGTAGTCGTAGCCGAACCGATTCATGCGCAGGGTGAAGCCCGCGCTGGTGCCCACGTCGCATACCGCGAGCTCGGTCACCCCCTCGCGCTGAGCAATCGCCTGCAGACCCGGACGGATCACGACACACCGCCGGGGCTCATTGGTCTGCACCAGCCGCGTGGTGATCTCGGCGAGCAGCTCGTCACGGCGCCGCAGGCACAGCTCCCCCAGCAGAGCCACCGGGTCGTCGCTCCCCGGACCGTCCGCTGGCGGGCGTCTGCCCGCGATGTCCGGATGGAATGCGGCGAGCGGCTCCTCGGGGTGGCGGAGCAGCAGCAGGCGCACCGCGGCAAAGAAGAGGTTGGGTCGCCGTTGGCCGGGGAGCGCCCGGTCGGCGAGTGCGAGCAAGGCATCGTCGTCTGCGACCGCGGCACTGAGCCGGGCGTAGAGACGGCTGCCGTCGCTCTCGGTCTGCCGGACGAAGTCGCGGAACTGGGCGGCCACGAAGTCGCGGCGCGCATGCCCATCGGGCCCCGGATCGCCCCAGCGCGGCCCCTGCTCGGCCGCCGGCAGCCCCGCGGGCTCGGAGGCCGCCCCGGTCACGGACGCGCCGGGCCCTCGCCGGCCGCGGAGGGAGTCAGGCCCGCGGCGAGGCCACGGACGCGGAACTGGGTTGCCATCTTGCGCGACGCCTCGTCGATCATCTCGTCGCCGAGCATCGCCGCGCCGCGCCGGTCCACCTCCGTTGCCCGCCGATACGCATCGAGAATGGCGATCGACTTGTCGAAGAGCTCCTGAGAGGGAGTGAAGGCGCGGTTGCAGGGCTCGATCTGCCCTGGATGCAGTACCCACTTACCGTCGTAGCCGAGCGCGGCGGCGCGCGACGCCCATTCCCCGAAGCCTTCGAGGTCGCGGATCTGCAGGTAGGGGCCATCGATCACCTGAATCCCCGCTGCCCTGGCGGCCACTGCGAGCTTGAAGAGCACGTAGTGAAAGATGTCGCCGGGGTAGTCGCTGCGGCCGCCGATGGTCAGTGACGGAAGCTGCATGGCGGCGCTGAAGTCGGCGGGCCCGAAGATCAGGGTCTCCACCCGCGGGGACGCGGTGGCGATCGCCTCCGCGTTGGTGAGCCCGAGCGCGTCCTCGATCTGTGCCTCGATGCCGATGCCGCCCGGCGGCAGCCCCAGTTCCTGCTCGAGCTGCTCAAGCGCCCGGTCGACGAAGGCGACGTCGCCGACGTTCTGCACCTTCGGCACCATCACGCAGTCGAGCGCCGCACCTGCGCCTTCGACCACAGCGACCAGGTCGCGCAACGCCCAGGGGGTGTGGACGTCGTTGATGCGGACCACGCGCACCTTGCTGCCCCAGTCGTGGGTGGTCAGCGCTTCGACGATCTTGGCGCGCGCCCCGGGCTTCTCGAGCGGGGCGCAGGCGTCCTCGAGGTCGAGGAACACCTCGTCGGCGCCGGAGGCGGCCGCCTTCTCCATCATCCGCGGGTTGCTGCCAGGGCAGGCGAGAACCGACCGGCGCAGGCGCTGCACGGGCATCGGTCAGGACCTCCTGATGGGGCGCCCGGAGGCGCGGTCGAGCGAGTACTAGCCGGGACGGAAACCGGGCGGCGATTGGCTGGGCCCGCGCGGCGGAGCGGGCCCGTCATCGGGCGAAGCGCCGCGGCGTCCCCCGGGAGCACCCGGCGGCCCGTCGCCGTCCGGCGCCATCCCCGGCATCCCGAACATGCCCAGCAGTCGCTCCATCTCCTCCGGGCCACCGAGGTCGTCCTGGACGCGCTGCATCATCTCGCCCATCAGCTCCTGCAGCCGCGGATCGTCGGCGAGCTTGCCCTGTACCCCCCCGAGCTGGCCCATCAAATCCTTGATCGCCGCTTCCTGGGCCACCTGCATCAGCACGGGCTGGGTCGCGGCCGCCACCACGGTCTGGGACTGCTCGCGAAGCACCTCGAACCCCTTGCAGGCGATGCACTCTCCGCGGTGCCCGCAGCTGCACAGACGGCTCTTGAGCAGGTCGAGCTCGCGATGCAGACCGCTGAGGTCGATGCCCTGCGGCTGGTCCGCCGACTGGTCCGGTGCCTGGCTGTCCACGCCGGGCATCCTACCGCCGGGTCTCCGAACCCCGACCGACCGCGGCGGCACAGCGCCTCCGCCGCGTCGCACGCCACCTCCGGACCGGTCTCAGCCGGCGATCGGCAGGCCCGCAGCTGGGTCGAGGGGGGCGGGGCGCCCGAGCAGGTACCCCTGGCCGTAGACCGCGCCCATCTCCTTGGCCAGCCGTTCCTCGACCGGGCTCTCGATCCCCTCGGCGAGCACCGTGGCGCCGGTGTGGCCCGCGAAGGAGATCAGTGCTTGGGCCAGCGCCTCGCTGGTTCGGTTGTGGGCCAGTCCGGCGGTGATCACCCGATCGAGCTTGATGATCTCCGGTTCCAGCTGGAGGATGTGTCGCAGGCTGGTGTACCCGGCGCCGGCATCGTCCACGGCGAGTCTGGCTCCGGCCGCTCGCAGTGCCGCGAAGCCGCGGTGCAGTGCGTCGTAGTCGTCAACGGGTGCGTGCTCGGTGACCTCGAAGACCAGGCGCGCGCCGAGCTCGACCAGCGCGGGGTGATTGAGCGCCCCGCTGGCGATGGTGTCGGGGGCCACGTTGACGCAGAGGAAGATGTCCGGCCCGAGCTGACGAAGGCCGAGCACAGCGCGGCGGATGGCGAACACGTCCAGCTGTCGCTCGAGGCCGAGGTCGCGTGCCTCGGCGAACCAGACGTCGGGGGCTCGCTGTGGCTCCATGGTGAATCGGGCAAGGGCCTCGTACCCGACCACGGCGCGGCTGCGAAGGTCGAAAATCGGTTGGTAGACGAAGCTGAGCGCATCCCCGGCCATCGCCCCGCGCAGCCGCTCCAGCCGTTCCGCCCGCTGTGCGGAGGCGAGTTGGTCCTCGAGCAGGCGGTCGGTGAGCTCGGCGACCACCGGACCCGCCACCTCGGCCGACAGCGGAGCCTGTCCGGCCGCGACGTTGCGGATCGCCTCGAGAATGCTCGACACCGGAGCGCCCTTGACCAGGTACCCGGCGGCCCCGGCGCTGAGCATGGTGAAGACCGTCTCCCGGCTCTCCGCAGCGGAGAGGGCCAGCACCCGGGTGCCCGGCGAGACCGCGCGGATGCCACGCGCTGCCTCCGCACCACCGCCGGGCATGCGGACGTCCACCAGGGCCACATCTGGTTGATGCTGCTTGGCGGCGGCGACCGCCACCATCGCGTCCGCGGCGACGGCGACCACGGCGAACCCCGACTCGTCGCTGATCAGGTCGCGGAGAGCTTCGCGGAGGATGTCCTCGTCGTCGGCGATCAGCACGCTGATCACCCGCTTCCAACTGCCCCTGCGCTCCTGGCTCACGGGCTCTCGCCTGCTCATGACGCTGCCCGCTCGGGGAGCCAGGTTTCCACCATCGTGCCGTTACCGGGGCTGCTGGTGAGTCGCCACCAGCCGCCGGCGGAGGCGGCTCGCTCGCGCATGGACACCAGGCCGATGTGTCCCGGCCGGCGCTTGGCCGCCGCGGGATCGAACCCGTCGCCGTCATCCTGGATGGATGCAGCATAGCCGCCCTCGTGGCGGAACAGCCGCACGGTGACCTGCCGGGCGCGGGCGTGCTTGCGGATGTTGATCAGCGCCTCCTGGCAAATCCGGAAGAGGACGATGCGCACCGCCTCCTCAGGCTCACCGCCGAGCTCACCCTCCTCCAGCGTCCAGCGCACGTTCTCGTCGAGGCCCAGCTGCTCGAGTTGGGCGCGGACCGCGGCCGACAGCCCGTAGGACTCCATGTCAGGCGGCGTCAGGTTGAAGAGCAGGGACCGTAGCCGGCCGATCGAGGCCTCGATGGTCTCCTGCAGGCCGCGGGCCGCGTGCACCTGTTTGGGATCACTCAGCTTGCGGCGGAGCAGCTCGAGACGGATGTTGGTGGCCGCCATGACCTGCACCGCATCGTCGTGGATCTCGCCGGCGATGGTGCGACGCTCCTCCTCCTGGGCGTGCACCAACTGGGCGAAGAGCGACTGACGCTCCTTGGCCGAGCGGCGGCGCTCAAGTGCGACCGCCAGCATGTCGGCGGCGATCTGCAGCGACTCGATCTCCTCGAGATCCCAGTGCCGCGCCACGGTGTCCTGGACGCTGAGCACCCCCAGCGGCCGGTCACCGGCGACGATCGGCACGCTGACGTAGCTGCGCACGTGATGTCGGACCAGGATGTCCGGCAGGGGCTGGTCCAGGTTGGAGGCGTCCTCGAGAGCCGCGACGCGGCGGCGCCCGTCGAGCGCCCAGGCCGGGGCGCCGTACGGCGCCTGGGACACCCCGTCCCAGAACAGCCCGGAGGTGGCGCGCAGACCGAGCGTGTTGTGCTCGAGATCGAGGTCGGCGACGGTCGCCAGCGGGGCGCTCATCATTCGGGCCGCTGCGCTGGCCGCCGCCTGAAAGAGCTCGCTGCTCCCCCGAATTCCCACCGCGACCTGGCTGAGCTCGAGAAGCGCCTCCTGACGCTCCACGCGCCGGCTCAGGCGCTCGGCCGCCTCACGGCGCTCGGTGACGTCGATAAGCACCCCGGTGAACTCGACCAGCTCCCCGGCCTCGCGCACGCTGCGCACCGTCATGGAGACCCAGAACAGGGTGCCATCGCGACGCCGCATCTGGGTCTCCAGCTCGTGGGTATCCTGCCCAGCCCGCGCCGCGTCCACGATGCGCTGCCTCTGTTCCGGACAGAGGTAGAGCGAGGCAAGATCGACCGCGAGGAACTCCTCAAGCGTCTCGTAGCCGAACATCCGGTGCAGGGCCCGGTTGGCGTGCACGATGCGACCGGTCGGCAGCGACCGGTAGAACCCCGCGAAGCTCGTGGCCAGAAGCGCGTCGGTGTGCTGGTCGCGGCGGCGGCGCTCCGCGGCCTCGCGGCATTCCCGCACCGCACGAACAACTGCCGGGGAGAGTGCCGCCATACGGTCCCTGAAGACGTAGTCGGCGGCGCCCATGCTGAGCAGCTCGGCAATCGAATCATCGCCCGACGCGGAGGACACCACCACGACCGGCAGGTTTGGGGCAAGCTCGGCGCAGAGCCGGAGCACCGCGCGGGCGCCGAAGCGGCGTTGCCGGTCGTCGCAGAGGACGACGTCGCAGCCGGCGGTCACTGCGCATGCGAGCGCCTGCGCGTCGGCCACCACCGTGAGGCGATGGGACACCCGGTCGCCGCGCAGCCGGGCCAGCACCGCGTCGTCTTCGCCGGCAGCAGCCGCCACCAGGACGACGTGCACGCCACCCGTGGCGGGTGCGGACGCCTCGGCCGCGGCAATCGCGCTCAGGGCAGCTCTCCGTCGGCCGCGCGGACGCGGCGGTTGGCGTTCCCGCCGGAGGAGGCTGGTCAGGAGCGACCGGGGCGCACCACCGGTTCACCGGGAGGCCACCGTATCCAGTCCCCGGTGGTGTGGCGGACACCCGGGTGCGACGAGTTTGTCGCGAGTTCGCTCGCGCCCCCTATTGCGGGAACGGCACGGTCCGCTATAGTCCGTCGCAGGAGGAGCCCATCGGGCACCCCACGGCAGCCGCGACCGGCTCGCCCAGTGTCACCGTCGCTGCGGCGGTATGCCCGAGACGCTCCGTGGTTCCATGCGGCCGGCAGCTCATGCCGGTGTCCCCGAGGTGGGTTTCCCCCTGATCGTCGCCCCTGACCTCGCACTCGAGCGGTTGCACCTGATCGTGCCCGACGGCAGTCCGGCAATGGTCGTGCTCGACACCCTCGCCGGCGAGGGTGCCGACCCCCGCGCGGTTTTCGCCGAACGGCTCGCCGAGCTCGGCCACCTGACCGTCTCCTTCAGCGACGCCGAGCCACCCCTGGTCCAGCTCGACCTGCCCGACCTCACCCTGCAGTGCGCCCCCCAGGAATGGGACGGTGATCGCAGTCACATCGGCCTGCGGGTGGAGGCGATCCGTCCGGTGATCGATCACCCCGACGGGGCCAAGGTCCTGACCATCACGACCCGCGAGCCGGTGGTCAGCGCGGCAAACGGGGTGGAGAGCGACACCCATCGCCTGCTCGACTGGCGCACCGCCAGCAAGCTGGCCGCCTCCTCGGGACAGCTCTATGGGGCGCTCAAGCTGGTCGACCGCCTGGAGAACGCCGAGAAGGGCCGGGCACAGACGCAGCGCACCAAGTTCGACTCGGCCAGGGAGTTCTGGCGCTGCAAGACCTGCCGCGCCTTCTGGACGCCGGAGCGCCACGAGAAGTGCCCCTCGTGCGGGCGGGTCTTTGGCGAGCCCGACCGTCGCCATCCCGAGGTCGGCAAGGTCGAGTTTCACGTCCCGGAGGGGGAGCCGATCACCCTGTCCGCCGATGCTGCGGTGCTGGTCGAGCCCGAGGACGAGCCGAACTTCGTGGGCCGGGTGGGCCGGATCGACCAACGCAACCGAGTCGTGGAGGTGGTCTGTCGCACCTTCGAGCACGCGGGCAGCGAAGGCACCATCACGCCGTCCTTCAACCGCTCGCTGTACCAGGCGAAGCGCAGCGTGCTCGCCGCCATCGCCACCCGCGACTTCGGCGTCGGGCTGCTCGCCCAACTGATCGCCAGTCCGGACACCATCGCCGTCCCCCGGCTGACCGTGCGTCCCGGCGCCGAGGGCACTCCGACCGACGGCGGCTGGCTGACCCGCGGCATGCTCCCCAACCCGCCCCAGGACCGCGCTGTGGGGTTGCTCGCCAGCCTCGGTGCCGGCGAGGCGGTCTTCATCCAGGGGCCACCGGGAACCGGTAAGACCACGGTCATCGTCGAGGCGATCAAGCGCCGCCTGGCTGACAATCCCGACGAACGCATTCTGGTCACCTCGCACTCCAACCTGGCCGTCGACAATGCGCTGGAGCGGCTTGCCGACACCCCCAACCTGCGCGCGGTGCGTGTCGCCCGTGCGGAACGGGTGCACCCCAGCGTCGACCGCTTCCGCTGCGACGACGAGGACGACCCGCGCCTGCTCGAGGCCAACTGCTACTTCGCGACCTGCGCCACCGCGGCGACGTCGTCGATCACCGACATGAACTTCGACGTGGTCATCCTCGACGAGGCCAACAAGGCGCGCGTCGACGAGGCATTGCCCGCGCTCCGGCTCGGCTCGGCACTGGCCTTGGTCGGGGACCACAAGCAGCTGCCTCCGGTGGAGGACGACGCTCTCTACGGCATCGTGGAGACCGACCCCCACCTCGAGGACCTGGTCAACCGCTCGCTCTTTGAGCAGTGCTGGGAGGGGGGGTTGCCGGAGCAGGCGCGCTGCCTGCTGACCATCCAGCACCGGATGCACCCGGACATCGCCGCCTACGTCAGCGCGGCCTCGTACGAGGGCAAGCTCTCCGACGCGCCCGAGGTCGAGAAGTACCCGTTCATCACCCGCAAGCCCTTCCCCGTGGCCCTCCACTTCGTCGACACCGAGGGGATGCGCGGCGGCCGAGAACGGCGCGGTCCCGGCGGTGCGTTGCGCAACGAGGCCGAGGTGCGCGTCGCCGCCCAGGTGGTGCGCCTGCTCGACGAGCGCGCCCCTGCCGAGCTGAGCATGGCTGTGATCGCGATGTACGCCGAGCAGGTGGAGCGCCTCCGCCAGGCCCTCGGGCGACGTCGCTTCAAGCGTCCGGTGAAGATCGACACTGTCGACTCATTCGAAGGCCGCGAGGAGGACATCGTGGTCATCTCGCTGGTCCGCTCCAACGAGCGGGGTCGCATCGGCTTCCTGCGTGTCCCCAACCGGCTCAACGTCGCGATATCGCGGGCAAAGCGGCTGGTCGCCTGCATCGGCGACAGCGCGACCCTGCGCCACGGCGAGGAGTCGATGTACGGCGAGCTGGTGGAGGCGGCACGACGCAGCGGGGGCTGGCTCAGCGCGATGGAGATCGTTGCTCCACCCAAGCGCAAGCGGGGCAAGGGCGTGGGGCCGGGTCAGTCCCACGTCAGGATCGGCGACGACGGCAGACCGCTCGAACCAGCCGACGCCGACACCGCCAAGAAGCGCAAGCGGCGCCGCGGCCGGCGCAAGGACCCGCTCTATGGACCACCGCTGCCCCGCCCGGTGGCGCTCGGCCCGGACGGCGAGCCCCTGCCGGGGTCGGCAGGTCCGGGCATAGACGGTCGTCCCGGCGACGGGCAGCGGCGGCGTCGCCGTCGGCGCCGGGGGGGCAGGGGAGCTGCTGCCCCCGGCATCGCCGCTGGCGCCGGCGGGACGGCCGCCGACGGAGGGGACCAGACGCCCTCTCCCGCCGGCGTCCCAGGCGACCCGTCCGGAGGTCCGCGGCGTCCTCGCCGCCGTCGGCGCCGGGGCGGGCGGCCGCCGTTCACCGCCCTGCCCGGGGAGCCGGGTATCGCTCCACCACCCCCCTCGGTCAGCGGTCCCCCGGCGACGGGCACCGAGGGCTGAGCACCTCATGGCCGCGCCGGTCACCGTCTTCGTCAGCGACTCCGACCCTGCCAGCCTTGCCCTAACCCGATATTTGGACGGCCGCGCGGTCACCTATACACGGCGCGATGTGGACGCTGACCCCTCGGCGCAGGCGATCCTCTTCGGGCGGTTTGGCCGGGTGGTGAGGCCGGTGACCCAGGTGGGCGACGTCATGGTGCCCGGCTTCGACCCGCTCCAGCTGGCCAGGTTGCTGCCCCAGCAGGCCGCCGAGTCCGAGCCGGTGACTTTTGGAGCGGGGGTGCGCACCGCGACCCCCGAGGTGGCTCGCGCGGCCGGCCTCGCCGCTGCCTTCGGCGTTGAGGTTGGACCAGTGCATCCGGGCTCGGCCGCGGACCTGGCGGGAATCGTCGCCGGAGACGTGGTCTCAGCGATCGGCCCGTACACCCTCACCGGCGGCAGGGATCAGTTCGCCACCGCGGTGGCCGCCCGCAGGCCGGGCGATACCATGGTCCTCACCGTCAGCCGCGATGGCACCGCCCGCGTGGTGGACGTGGTATTCCCTGCGGCCATCCGCCCGGCGGACCAGGGAGGCGCTCCGCCCCCGGGCGCCGTCCCTCCGGGGAATGCCGGCTCCTGACCAGCAGCCGGCCGTTCAGGCCGGAACCCTTATCGCCTCGCTGCGCCCAATCGCGCCAGCCCCACGGTCAGCGCAGCTGCAGACGACCACCTGGGTGATGGACTCGAAGCAGGCGCGACAAAAGTCGCTTCGGCAACCGTCGCAGCGATAGCGGATCACCGCCCGGTGGCCACACACCGCGCAGCCGGGACCTGCCTCGTCGTAGGCCCAGGTGTCCACCACCCATGCGCAGCTCCGGCCATCCGGGTGGTGCAGACTGCCGTCGGCTGCCGCGTGGAGGAGACGGGCGGGCGGACAGCTGCAGGCCATGCGAACAAGTGTACGCGTCGACGCCGGCCGCGCCAGCCCGCCGCCTGTGGGTCAGCGGCCCTGGTGGGGCCCCCGCTCCTCCCACGTCGCGATCGGTATCAGGCCAAGCCGCCGGTGGCGCTCGGCCGCGACCGGCACACCGCCCTGTGGCCCCCGCGGTGGCCCCGAGCGGTGGATCCCGCGGGCGCTCAGGCTCAGCTCAGCAACCAGCGCCCGACACTGAAGCCGGCGACGCACGCGGGCCAGCCAGCCGGCCCCTCCGGCCTCTTCGATCAGGACCCGGGTGGTCGACGTCCCCGACACCGGCCGGATGGTGATGCGCAGGCGCCCTCTCCGCAGCGTCGCGAACTCATAGGTCAAGGGGTCGATACGCAGCCCCTCGCACTCATGGGCCGAGCCCACCCTGGCGTCGAGTGCCATCGCCACGCTGCCCATGGGCGCGTGGATCACATCCTCGTAGCAGAAGCGCATCGCCCCCTGGCCCATATCGTCAGTCTAGACCCGGTGCATGACACGGGCCGCCGGGAGTGCGCGCGAGCCCAGGAGCGCGGGCGCGTGCCGACCGCTGCGATCCGGCGAGATCACCAACCGGGCGGCGGCTCGGTCCGGTTGAGCAGCCGCACGAAATCCTCCGCGCGGGCCACCGCTTCCCAGCGCCGGGCGAAGAAGTCCTGGCAGATGGTGCGGTTGTCTGCCAGCGCGGTGACGGTCACCGCCCATTGGTTGAGGGCCTTGGCCACCTCCACCTCGTGCGACTCGTTGTCGTTGCGCAGGATGAGACCGCTCGGAGCCGGGCGCCGGGGGCGCTCCGGGCGTCGGGGGGACGCCATGGCCATTGCGATACCTCCTGAATGGGTTCGACAGTCGCTGGGGCGCTGGGGTCGAGAAGAGCGCGAATTGTTCAACGCCGGGCGGCCTGCCGCTGTCCTGCACGCCGTCGGCCGGCGGACGGCCCACCCCGTCTCGCCCTCATTGTCGCCGATCGGAGCGCTTGAGGGAACAGGGAAATCCGGCCCTGTCACCAGCCGTCCTCATCGGGAGGGGCCGGCCTCCTCTCCCCCGAGGGGCAGTGAGGCCTGACCGGGCGCGGCAGCGCCACGGTGCGGGGACGACCCGACGGCCCCGGCGTCGCGCTCGCGCATCCGTTCGGCGATCGGTGGGGGCGGTTCGGGCAGAGCGACGTCGAGCAGCCGCGCCATGTCGAACGCGTTGACCACGGCGTAGTTGTCGCGGTTGTTGTTCATCAGCACGTGCACCGGGACTGCGCGCGCCGCCGCGGCGCGGATCGGTGCGGCCCACTCAGCCAGCTGCGCGGGCGCGTAGAGGTAGTCGAAACGTTCCGTGCTGCTGGTTGCATCCCTGATGTACCAGGTGCGCCGGTTGCGGCCATGAAAACGGACCAGGGCAAGGCGTGGCGAGGTGATCGCCAGGTGGGCCGGTGCGGTGGCATCGCCGATCTGCGGTGCGTCCACGCCGACCATGGTGGCGTCCAGCTCACGGAGCAGTTCCTCGGTTCGGGGCAGAGCATCCGCATCGAACCAGGAGCGGTGCCGGAACTCGATGGCGACGATGTCGTCGGGATGTCGGTCGCGCGCCTCCATGAGGATCTCGCGGTTGGCGGAGTTGTCCTTGAACCACGGGGGAAACTGGTAGTGGATGGCGAGGAGCCTGCCGGCTGCGCGGAGCGGCGCGATCGCGCCGAGAAAGTCGCGCTCCTCCTCGGGCGTGGGCGGTCGCGGCCGGCCTCCCTCGCGCTCGTGGCGGGTCAACGAACGGTAGGCCTTGACGTTGAAACGAAAGCTCTCCGGGGTGCGCTCCAGCCAGCCCTCAACCACCGGAGGTTTGGGAATGCCATAGAAGGTCGTGTCGACCTCGACCATCGGGAAGAAGCGCGAGTAGTACGAGAGCTTCTCTTTCTGACGGCCGCCTCGCTCCAGTTCAGGCGGGTAGAAGTTCTTGTGGTCAGCCCAGTTGGAGGTGCCGATGAGGATCGGTGCGGGCATGGGCCAACCCTACGCGACGTTCCGTCGGCGCGTTCGGCGGCCGGTAGAGCGGTCGATTGCCGGCTTGGCTACCCTGGGTTGATGAGCCCGGCCGACCTGCGCACCGTCGCCATCCGCGCGGCGGAGGCGGGTGTCGCCGCCGTTCTCGACTTCCGGGCGAGGGCGGCAGCGCTGGATGTCGAGTCTAAGGGGATCGGCGACTACGTCACCGCCGCGGACCGTGAGGCTGAGGCGGCGGTGCTGGCGGTGCTCGCCGAGGCCACGCCCGACATCGCCGTGCTCGCCGAGGAGTCGGGCGGGGTCAGCGGCGATCGCGTGTGGGTGGTGGACCCGGTCGACGGCACCACCAACTTCCTACGCGGCTTCCCCATCGTCGGGGTCAGCGTCGGCCTGCTCGAGGAGGGCATGCCGGTGGCCGGAGCGGTGGCGGCCCCAGAGCTGGGCAGGCTGTGGAGCGCGGCACGCGGCCAGGGCGCTCACGACCGTGACGGCCGGCGGCTGCGGGTCCGCCCCGCTCAGGGCGCGGGGGTCGTGGCCACCGGCTTTCCCTTCCGCCGTCCCGACAACCTGGCTCGCTACCGGCCGGTCCTCGACCGGTCACTCACCGAGTTCGAGGACCTGCGCCGCGCCGGCGCGGCATCGCTCGACCTCGCCTTCTCTGCCGCCGGAGTGTTCGACGGCTACTTCGAGCTCGGGCTCTCCCCCTGGGATGTCGCCGCAGGGGGTCTGCTGGTGCTCGAGGCCGGGGGGGTGGTCACCGACTGGAGCGGCGACGCGCGCGCGATCTACGCCACCGGAGACGTGCTCGCCGGAGCGCCCGAGTGGCATGAGCGAATGCTCGACATGGTGCTCGGCGCCGGGATCCGCGGGTGATCCCCGCGTTTACCGTCCTCGAGGACGACGAACTGGGGGAGGCGCCAGGGCACGCACTGCTGGCGGCCTACGGAGGTCCGCTGCGCATCCGCGGCGGCGGCCGGCGGGTGGTGGCCAACTTCGTCGCCACCCTCGACGGAGTGATCTCCTTCGGCCCCCGGGCCGGAGCGGGGGCCGGTGCCGTGAGCCTGGGCTCGGCTGCCGACCGTTTCGTGATGGCCCTGCTTCGGTCGGCCAGTGACGCCCTGCTCATCGGGGCCGCGACACTGCGTCGCGACCCGCACCATCAGTGGACCGCCGCCACCGTCTTTCCGACCCTCGCGGACCAACTGGCCGACCTCCGGCGGGAGATCACCGGCGAGGTGACACCGGCTCCGCTGGTGATCGTGACCGGTCGCGGCGAACTCCCCGCCGAGCACCCCGCGCTCAGCCGGCCACAGACCGAGGTACTGGTCGTCACCACCAGTTCCGGGCGGCCCCGCCTCCCGGTGCTCGGTGCCGGGGCCCGGGCCGTGGTGGCCGGGGCGGAGCCGCCTCTCGACCCCCGCCGAATCCTCGAGGCCGTGGCTGGCGAGCTTGGCGCCGCCACCGTGCTCACCGAGGCCGGACCGTCGCTGTTCAGCCAGCTGCTCGCGACGGGAGCTGTGGACGAGCTGTTCCTCACCCTGGCGCCGCAGCTTGCCGGGCTCGGCGCCGACGGCCGGCTCGGACTGCTCGGCGATGCCTGGTTCGCGCCCGATGCCACCCCTCGCCTGCGGCTGCGGTCGCTGCGCCGTGCCGACCAGCATCTTCTGCTGCGCTATGCGGTCGAAACCTCCGACCCCGCGTAACCCGCCCGCTGCGCCCTGCACTACGGTAGACGCCGTGACCGACATCGCTGATCCTCCCACCGCGCCGTCGGAGGCGTCCGGGCCGGCAACAGGCGTGCTCGCCGGACACCGCATCCTTGTGACCGGGGTGCTCACCCCCCGGTCCATCGCCTATGGCATCGCGGAGGCGTGTGCCGCAGCTGGCGCCGAGCTGGTGCTGACCTCCTTCGGCAGGGCGATGTCGCTGACCGAGCGCAGCGCGCGGCGCCTCCCCGGCGGACCACCGGTGCTGGAGATGGACATCACCAAACCGGAGCAGGTGACCACGGCGGTAGGTGAGGCGCACCGGCGGATGGGAGGACTCGACGGAGCCGTCCACGCGATTGGTTTCGCCCCCGAGGACTGCCTCGGCGGCCGTTTTCTGGAGACTCCGTGGGAGTCGGTGGCGACGGCGATGCAGGTCAGCACCTACTCGATGAAGGCGCTTGCCGCCGCCTGCGCGCCCCTCATGCCGGAGCGTGGCGGGGCGCTCCTCACCCTCACCTTCGACGCCTCGCTGGCGTGGCCGTTATATGACTGGATGGGGCCGGCCAAGGCGGCCCTTGAAAGCGTGGTCAGGTACCTCGCCCGCGACCTCGGGCCGCGAGGCATCCGGGTGAACTCGCTGTCCGCGGGTCCGCTCGACACCGTGGCTGCCAAGTCGATCCCGGGCTTTGCCGGGTTGAAGCGGCTTTGGACCGAGGGCGCGCCGCTGGGCTGGGACACGGCCGACAACGGACCCGTGGCCGACGCCGCCGTGTTCCTGCTCAGCTCGATGGCGCGCGGTATCAGCGGCGAGGTCGTCCACGTTGACGGCGGCTTTCACTCGCAGGGAGCCCCTGCCCGGCCGCTCAGTGCCGGGGGGGAATGAGCCGCTGATGAACCAGGGCAACGGGCACGCGGCACACGGACGGGTGCGGGTGGTCATCACCGGCATGGGCGTCGTTTCCCCGGTGGGCAACGACGTGGCCGCGATGTGGGCGTCGATCCGGGAGGGTGTCGGCGGGGTTGGCCCGATCACCGGCTTTGATGCCTCTGCGCTGCCGGTGCGCATTGCCGCAGAGGTGCGCGACTTCGATGCCGACGCCCTGGTCGGTCGCAAGGAGGCGCGGCGCACCGCGCGTAACATCCAGTTCGCGCTGGTGGCGGCCCGGGAGGCGGTCGCCGACAGCGGGCTTGACATCCGTGCCCTGGGACCCGACGCGGGCGTGTGCATCGCCTCCGGGATCGGCGGCATCGAGGTGCTGGAGAACGCAACGATCACCCTGCAGGAGCGTGGTCATCGTCGAGTGTCGCCCTTCACGGTGCCGGCGATGATCGCCGACATGGCTGCGGGGATGGTCTCCATGGACCATGGAGCGAAGGGACCGAACTTCGCGGTGGTCAGCGCATGCGCTTCGGGTACCCATGCCATCGGCGAGGCGGCCGAGTGGATCCGGCGGGGTGACGCTGTGGCGGTGCTCGCCGGTGGGACCGAGGCGGCGGTGACTCCGGTCGCCGTGGCGTCGTTCGCCGCCATGCAGGCCCTCTCCACCCGCAACGACGACCCCGGCCGCGCCTCGCGGCCGTTCGACAGGGACCGCGACGGCTTTGTCATGGGCGAGGGGGCCGGTATCGTCGTCCTGGAGGAGTACGAGCACGCCCGCAGCCGGGGCGCACAGATCTACGCCGAGGTGGTCGGGTACGGCAACACCGCCGACGCATCCCACATCACTCAGCCGGAGGAAAGTGGCGACGGTGCCCGGCGCTGTGTGGCCCGGGCGCTGCAGCGCGCCGAGCGCTCCCCGGACGAGGTGGACTACATCAACGCGCACGGCACCTCGACGCAGCTCAACGACTCGACGGAGACACGCGCCATCAAGGCGGTCTTTGGTGCATCGGCGGGGTCGGTGCCGATGTCCTCGACCAAGTCGATGGTCGGCCATCTCCTGGGAGCGGCCGGCGCCGTCGAGGCGATCATCACCACCCTGGCCATCCGCGATTCCTTCGTGCCCCCCACCATCAACCTCGAGGTTGCCGACCCCGAGTGCGACCTCGACTACGTCCCAGGCACCGGCAGGTCTCAGCCGGTGCACCTGGCAATCTCCACGTCGTTCGGCTTCGGTGGGCACAACGCCTGTCTGGCGCTCGCACAGGTCGAGGCCTGAGGGATTGGCCAGAGACCCGGCCGGCGCCGGCGAGGCCGCCCCGGCCGGCGGCCGCCTGGAGCTGCGTCGCGCGGACGTCACCAGCCTGGTGGCGGACGCCATCGTCAACGCGGCCAACCAGTCCCTGGCGGGTGGTGGCGGCGTTGATGGCGCCATTCATCGGGCGGCCGGCCCCGAGTTGATGCGCGAGCTGAGTCAGCGGTACGAGCGCTGTCCGACGGGTTCAGCGGTGATCACCGGCGCCGGGCGGCTGCGGGCCCGCCATGTGATCCATGCGGTGGGACCGCGCTGGCGCGACGGCGAGCACGGAGAGCCCGAGCTCCTGCGCTCGGCGTACCGGTCAGCGTTCCGGCTGGCAGCGGAGGCGGGGTGCGCCACCGTTGCGACTCCCTCGATCAGCACCGGGATCTATGGTTTTCCCATCGACCGCGCTGCTCCGATAGCGCTGCAGGAGGCTCGTCTGGCCCTGAGGCACCCCGGGACGCCACTGACCGAGATCTGCTTTGCGCTGTTCAGCGACGCTGATTTCAAGGTGTTCCGGTCGGCACTGCGCACTGGCGAAGGGGCGGAGAGCGTCCCGTACCCGCCGCAGAAGTCCAGTTCCTAGCCTGGTCGGCCACCGCGCGGGATTGCGCGCGGTGTGCAGCGCGGGCTGACCCAGACCTGTCCCCATGCCGGGCCCGAAGGCATAGAGTCGGGGCGAGGTGGCAGGGGGACGAGCGCGATGGTGAGCCCGGGCCGACGGCCGGCCGCATCGCCCTGGCCGCTCCGCCTGCTGCTCGCCGCTCTCCTCGCCGCCCCACTGGCTGCCGGCGTGGTGCCGCTCGCCAGGGTGGCCGCGGCGAGCCCCGGCCCGGCGGTGCACAGCACCACCCTGACGTACTGCACGCCGCAACGCCAGCCGCTGCAGCTTGATCTCAGCACCCCGCGCGGCTGGCAGCGTCGCCGGTCACCGGTGGTCGTCTTCGTTCACGGTGGCTCGTGGGCGTACGGCAGTCGCCGCTCCGGCGACCTTCTCGAGGTGCTCCGGCCAGCCCTGCTGGAACGCGGCTTTGCCTTCGCGGCGGTGGACTACCGGTTGGCCGGCACCGCGC
>JBHEMT010000075.1:0-3183 GCA_046262435.1 Candidatus Dormibacteria bacterium
GATCGCATCGACAGGACACGGGTCGACACAGGCGCCGCAGTCGATGCACTCGTCGGGGTCGATGTAGACCATCCGGTCCTCATCGGCGGTGATGATGCAGTCGACCGGGCAGACCTCGATGCAGGAGAGATCCTTCTCATCGATGCAGGCCTCGGTGATGACGTAGGTCATGAAGCGCGGGTCTCCGCGGGCTCAAATGCTGGAGTGGCGGGTCCGGCGGGGGCAGCGGACCGTTAGTGCGAACGGATGGAGTCTAGCAAAGGCTCCTTCTGTCCCCAGTTCGTGTGCACGTCTCCACCAGGCGCATCCTCAGCCGGCGAGGGCGCCGGTGTCGGCGGTCAGCACCTCACGGATCCGCAGACACAGGTGCAGGCTGAGCCGGGTGTCCGGGTTGGCCAAATCCACGCCGCCAACCTCGGCGATGCGGCGCAGCCGGTAGAGCACTGTGTTGCGGTGCAGGCCGAGGCGCACCGCCATGTCGGTGGGCGAACCGTGGCACGCGAAGAAGGCATCCAGTGTGCTCATCAGCTCGGCGCTCGTACGCAGGTCGTAGTCCACCAGCCGGCCGACGCTGGTCCTGTAGAACTCCTCGAGCTCAGGTTCTCCGCTGAGCGCGATGAGGAGGCGGTGCAAGCCGAGTGCGCCGTAGGCGGTGACCCGGCCGGGGCCGAACAGCCGGCCGCCCAGCTGCAGGGCACGGCGGGCCTCGCGGTACGAGGCGGGCACCCCGCCCACGCCGCGCCGCGCCCCACCGACACCCACCGACACCGTCCGCGGAGCCGCAGCTGAGGCGACCGCGGCGTGCAGCTCGCCAGCCTCGCGCAGGGCGCGAGCGTCGTCGGGGGCGCTTCCCAGGACCACCACCTCGCCGTGGCGGCCGACCACGAGGGCGCCGGGAGCGCGGCGCGAGAGCCAGCCGCGCACCGAGCGGAGCAGGTTCTCGGCCGCGCCCGGGCCGCTGTGGCCGTCGACCTGTGCGCAGAGCACGAATGAGTTGTCGGCGACCGTGGAGCGGAGCCGCGCCAGGCGCTCGGTCACCCACTCCGGTGAGGCGTGGGCTCCGGAGAGCAGCGAGTCGAGCAGGCCCCCCTCAAGCTCTTCGCGGGTGCGCAGCACCGCACGCTCCCGGTCCAGGTCGATGGCGCACGCGGCGGCGGCGCGCGAGACGGCCACCCGGCCCAGCTGGAGATCGGGCCCGGCCCCCTCGAGGAGCACGAAGCCACCGACGCCATCCCGGCCAGGGATTGGCGCCACCAGTCCGGCGCCGTCGCCGGCCAGCTCGCGCACCGGCGGGTCGGCGGCGAGCAGGGGCACGGTGTCGGCCCAGCGGAGTACGGCGGCCGCGTCCTCGGCGAGGCCGCCACCAGGCCAGGGCCGGGTGCTGTGGCGAACCACTCCCGAGGGATCAAGCCACATCGCCCGGCCGCCGGTCAGCGCGGCCAACCGGTCGACGATCCCGGCCGCCCCGGCGCCGGCCATGGCCAGCCCGGTCAGCTCGGAGTGGAACAGCTGGCGGTTCTCGTGCAGCCGCGTCCGCCGGTCGAGAATGAAGCGGACCACGCCCGCGTGTGCCTCGGTGACCTGCGCCGAGGGCGGAAGGCGGAGCAGCGGCATGCCGATGTCTGCCGCAAGCGCTTCCCCGTCGGGGCCGACCTCGCCGAGCACGGCCACGGCCACCCCACCACGCTCCGCCAGCGAGGCCATCACCGCGGCCAGGGTGAGCCGCTCGTCGAGCAGGCGGAGCGAGGCCACCGGGATGAAGGCCAGCTCGCCGCCCTTGATCGCCTCGAAGGCGGGCGGCCGGGAGCGCAGTGCGGTGGCCCACTCCACGGTCTGGCCCAGCCCCTGGCCGCCGGCCACCAGCTCGGTGCCCTCGGGAAGAGCTCCATGCCAGACGTCGGCGACGGTGATCACCGCCTGCTCACCGGTTCATGCCGCGCTCACCCGCCCTCCAGGTACGTGGCCAGCTCCCACGGAGTCACCTGGCGGCGGTACTCGTCCCATTCCAGCCGTTTGGCGTCGAGCAGCCGTTCCGCCAGGTGATCTCCCAGGGCGTCACGCACCACCCCGTCCGCCTCGAACGCGGCGATGGCGTCGCGAAGGTTGTCGGGGAGCACGGCCACGTTGCGCCGTTCCAGTTCGGCGTCGTCGAAGCCCCAGAGTGACTCCTCCACCGGGGCGGGCAATGGCAGCCGCCGGGTGATGCCGTCGACGCCGCAGGCGAGCATCACCGCGAAGGCGAGGTAGGGGTTGCAGGACGGGTCGGGGGCCCGCAGCTCGACGCGGGTTGCGTCGGCGCGGGCGGTGTGCGGCACCCGGATCAGGGCGCCACGGTTGGTTCGGGCCCACGACACGAAGACCGGTGCCTCGAAGCCGCGAACCAGCCGCTTGTAGGAGTTGACCAGGGGCGCCAGCACCAGGCTCATCCCCGCTGCGTGGTGCAGCTGGCCGGCGATGAAGTGCCGCGCCGTCTCGCTGATGCCGTACTCGTCCCGGGAGTCGGCGAAGCTGTTGGCGGCGTCCTCGGTCGCCGCCAGGCTCTGGTGCACATGCATCCCACTGCCGTGTCGGCCGGTGAAGGGCTTGGGCATGAAGGAGGCGACAAGCCCCTCCGCCTGGGCAACGGCGCGCAGGGTGTAGCGCAGGGTGACCACGTCGTCAGCCGCGGCCAGCGCGGAAGTGGCAGCCAGGTCAATCTCGTGCTGCCCGGCCTCGACCTCGTGATGCACGGCGTTGACCGCGATGCCCAGCCGGCCCAGCGCAGCCACCATGGCCTGGCGCACCGCCGTGCTCCGGTCGGTCGAGTAGTCGAAGTAGCCGCCACGGTCGCCGCGCAGGGGGTGTGCCGCGCCGGCGGCATCACGCTCCAGCAGAAAGAACTCGATCTCCGGGCCCACCCGGTACTCGTAGCCGAGCCGGCGGGCGGTGTCGGTGGCCCGCCGCAACGCGCCGCGCGGGTCCCCGGGGTAGGGCTCGCCGTCCGGCATCCGCGCCTCGCAGATCAGACGCGCGGTGGGCGTCCCTGGGCTGGCATCGGCGGCGAGGAGCCGGAAGGTACCGGGGTCGGGCACCAGGTACATGTCGCTCTCCGCGGTCCGGGCGAAGGACTCGACCGAGGAGCCATCGAACCAGGTGCCCCGCTCCAGGCTGCCGGCCAGCCCGGCGGTGGGGACGGTCACCGTC
>JBHEMT010000076.1:0-8935 GCA_046262435.1 Candidatus Dormibacteria bacterium
GAGACCCTCGTGGGCTCAGAGTCGAGCGTCGAGGTCTGCGGGATCGCGCGTACGCCGGCCACGCTGCTCAACGACCTGCGCGCGCTGATGCCCGACGTGGTACTGATCCGCGAGCGTTTCGGAGGCGTTGACGCCCGGGCCTTGGCCGAGGACGTTCCCGACCTCTCGCCGGGCACGCGGGTGGTCTTGCTCACCGATGACGCCGATGCTCGCCCGCCCTTCCCGGCCCTGCCCATGGGCGTCGAGTTTCAGCTTCCCGCCCACCCCAGCGCCGCCGAGCTGCTCGCCGCCCTGGACGGCAGCTATGACCCGATGTTCGCTCCGAGCGGTGACAACGGCCAGCCGGACTGGGCCGCCCCCGACGGAGCCGAGCTGGTGGCTTCCGACTGGGCCGCGGAGATGTCCCCGAGCGAGCCCGCCTGGGACACCGCCGAGGCGCTGTCGCCGGGTCCGTTGCTTGACCGGCCCGAGCTGGTGGCTGCGCCCGTGGCCGGGTCCGTCCCCCTCTCCCCGATCGCCCCCGGGCCCGACGCCGAGCCCATCCAGGAGGTGGTTCCGCGCCGCCCGGGTCGGCGTTCCGGGCGCAGGGCGTCCGAGCTGTTCGTGGTCTTCGCCGGCAAGGGCGGGGTGGGAAAGTCGGTGGTCTCCACAAACCTCTCGGCCGCCCTGGCCAAGGACGGAGCGCGGGTGGCGATCATCGACCTCGACCTGCAGTTCGGCGACGTTGGAGTGATGCTCGGGGTCGAGCACCCGCACACCATCGAGGAGCTGGTGCCGCTGGGCGACCAGATGGAGACCGAGTTCCTTGAGGAGATCCTCGGGACCGGGCCGGAGGGGGTCAGGGTGCTGCTCGCCCCCACCTCACCTGAGCTCGCCGACCTGGTCACCGCCGGCACCCTGCGGGCAATCATCCGCGAGCTCAGCAAGTCCTACGACTACATCGTCATCGATGCCGCCGCACACCTCGAGGAGCGCACGCTGGAGGTGATCGAGATGGCCGACCACATCGTGGTGGTCACCGCCTTCAACGTCACCGCGGTGAAGGACACCAAGATCACCCTCAAGCTGCTCCAGTCCCTCGGGATCGACCGGGAGAAGATCGCCGTGATCCTCAACCAGACCCGGGCGAAGACCAACTTCACCCGGGAGGAGGTGGAGGACAGCCTCCGCTTCCGGATCGTGACCCAGCTGCCCTTCGACCCCCGGATCGTCGACGAGGCCGTCGACCACGGCAAGCCATTCGTGCTCACCGAGCCCCGTTCGGAGATCACGCGCCAGTTCCGCGCCCTGGTGGACTACCTGGTCCCCCTGGAGGAGGAGCTGGACGCCGACGGGCGGCCGATCAAGGGCAAGGCCAAGGCGAAGCCCAAGGGCCGCCGTTTCAGCCTCGGCCGGAGCACCTGACCAGCCCACACCAATCTCGCCGCTCGGGCTGACCGGGCCACGAGGCGACCGGGGACCCAGGCCCCCGGCCCGCCGCGCGCTGTCACGTTTGGCCGACACCCTCTGATAGCTCTGCCACGCCTCGCCACGGGCCTGTGATGTGCTGGTGGCCCAGGCGCGCGGGCACCTAGCCTGACGCACGTGCGTATCCCCGGTATCGCCATGCTCGTCGTTGGCCTGCTCACCGTCGCGGTGCCCGTGTCCGCCGCTGGCACCGCCCACCCGACTCCCGGAGCCTCCCCCTCGGCGGCGCCGAGTCCGGCTGTCGACCCGCTCGCCCAGCAGCTCCAGGCCGCCCTTGCCCAGCAGGCGCAGCTCGAGGCGGCCAAGTCGGCGCTGGCCGGTCAGGTGCAGGCGGCGCACGACCAGCAGGCCAACCTCCGCAGCCTGGTGGCCACCGGCCAGCAGGCAATCGACACCACCGTGGCCCAGGCGGCGGTGGCCGAGCAGCAGCTGCAGACCGCGCAGACCCGGGCGGCGGCGGAGCACGCCAGCGCCGAGGCCGCCCGCCGTCACGCCGATGAGGATCGCGCCCTGCTGGCCCTCTACACCCGGGCCAGGTACACCGACAACAGCGGCATGCTGACCTACGTCCTGAGCAGCAGCGACCTCTCCTCCGCCTTCGCCCGTGCGGCGTCGATGAACAAGGTCGTCGACGGCGGGGAGCAGCTGCTCAGCCGGCTCAAGGCCGACATTGCCGCCGCCGACGCCGCTGAAGCCGCCGCTCAGAAGGATGCTGCCACCGCCCAGGCGGAGGCCGCGCGCCTGCTCGAGCAGCAGGCCCAGCTGGAGCAGCAGACCGCCCACGAGAACGACCTGATCGGCCAGCTTGACGCCCAGGCGCAGGCCGCCGCCCGCGAGATCCAGGCCGCAAACGGGCAGGGCCTTGGCCTCGTCCAGCAGATCGCTCAGCTCCGCATTGAGGAGCTGGATTCCTCCATCGCCCAGGCCTCTGACGCCGACTGGAAGGCCGCGCAGTACTACCTGGAGCATCACCTGGGCAGCGTTCCCGTGCTCTCCGGGGCGGCGGCGCACCCCGGCGTCCGCTTCGTCTGGCCGGCCCCCGGCACCCTGATCACCCAGGCCTTCGGGCCCTCGGCCTACCCGTTCGAGCCGGCCGCCTTCGGCTTCCCCCACTTTCACACTGGCCTGGATATGGCCGGCCCGATGGGCACCCCGATCTACGCGGCGGGCGACGGCGTGGTCGTCGTCGCAGACAGCAGCAGCGTCGGCTATGGGAACCATCTGATCCTGGCCCACGACACCCTGACCTTCACCCTGTACGGCCACCTCGAGACGATGTTGGTCAAGCCAGGGGACACGGTTCACGCCGGCCAGCTGATTGCCCTGATGGGCTCGACTGGCAACTCCACAGGCTCGCACACCCACTTCGAGGTCCGGGTCAGCGGCCAGCCGGTTGACCCCGCGGCCTTCCTGCCACCGCTCGCTCCCGGGGCATCGGGGCCTCCCCCACTGCCCACGCACTGACCGGCGGCTAACTGACCCGTCGGAATGGGAGCGCTTGGGGATCCGCGGCAGCCGGGGGGGTGATCACCACCCGCGGCTTCACCACCGGGCGCCGGACAAGGCGGCGGAGGCCTCGACCGAGCCGGGCAAGGGCGGGGCCGAGCCCCACCAGAGCCAGCACCGCAGCCAGGGCGAAGAGGGCAGCCACCGCGAGCCGGTCGGCCGCCGCGGCGGCGGCCGGGTCATCGGCAGCGCGGGCGGTGCCGAAGGGAGTGTCCAGCTCGGTCAGCCGGCCTCGCCAGCGAACCGCGGCGAGCTGCGTCCCGGCCGGCACCGACGCGAGGAGCTGCGCATCACGCGGGCTTGCCGGGTCCACCCTGAGCAGTTCCGGCCCGATTGCCACGGTCACATGGTCAGGCAATAGCGCGGGTGCGGACGTCTCGCGCAGGGTGACGGTGACCTGCTGCTTGCACTCCAGAGCGGTCGCCTGGGCCGCGTTGGCGGGCTCCGTGCCAGCGGTGGGCTGCCGGGTACCTGCGGCGCAGGTCGGCGCTTGGGCGTAGAGGCCGGCCGCCTGTGCGTCGTCCTGGCCGACCGCGACCAGCGCCACACCCCCCGAGGCGAGCAGCCACGAGAGCACGACGGCGACCCCGACGAAGGGCTCCGGCCGAACTCGGGCGAACTGGCCTGCGCTGGATTCCGGCATGGGCACGTTGCCCCATTCTGAGGACGCTTTTCCAGCGCGCTGCCCTCGGCGGCGGCCCTGTGACGGCCTTGTGGATCAGCCGGAACGGCTCTCGCTCAGCGGCCGCCGAACCCGAAGCGGCGAGACTTCTTGCGCTCGGGCGCGGGTGCCCCGGCCCCGGCAGCCGCGCCCGCTGGGACCAGCTTGCTGACCAGCTCGCGGACCGCCTGTGAGATCTCCGACTCAGGCTGGGCAGTAACGAACGGGGTGCCCCGGTTGACCGCATCGCTGAGCACCTTGGGGTCGAAGGGCAGCTGGGCGGCGATCGGGCAGCGGAGGTTCTGCTCAATCCGCTCCCGGGTGACGTCACTGTGGGCGTCGTTGCGGTTGACCACCAGGACCACGGACTCCGAGTCCACGTTGAGCGACTCGAGGACCTTGAGGGTCAGCTTGGCATCCTTGATCGCCGGGATTGTCAGGGCGGTGACCACGATCACCCGCTGCGCGCTCTCGATCACCTCGAGGGTGACCTCCCCGAGGTGGGCGCTGGTGTCGACGACCACGAAGTCATAACTGCGGCGCAACTCGGCCATCACGCTGCGGACCAGGTCGGCGTTGACCAGGTCGGCAAGCTCCGGGCTGATCGGCGCGAGCAGCACCCTGACGCCACCCGGGCCTGAGGCCAGGACGTCGTTGAGGGCGTCGGCGTCGAGGTTGTCCGCGGTCTCCACAAGGTCGGTGATCGAGCGGCTGTAGTCGAGGTTGAGCAGCACCCCGATATCGCCAAACTGCAGGTCGAGGTCGACCAGAGCCACCCGTCCGCCGGTTTCCTGAGCGAGGGCCACCGCGAGGTTGGCGGCGACGATCGACTTGCCCACACCTCCCTTGCCACTGAAGACGGTGAACACCTGAGCACTGGCGGCCCTGACGGGCTCCGCGGGGGCGGTTCCCGCCGGCTCCTGCTTGCTCAGATAGGAGCCTTTCTTCTGCTCCAGCTGGTGCACCCGGCGCAGGGCGGCGATGAGTTCGTCGCCGCTGAACGGCTTGATCAGGAACTCGCGCGCGCCGGCCTGCATCGCCCGGCGCAGGTAGTCCCGCTCGCCCTGGACCGACATGATGATCACCGGGCAGCCGGGCATCTCCTGGGCAAGTTGTTCGGTGGCGCCGATGCCGTCCAGCACCGGCATGTTCACGTCCATGAGGACGATGTCCGGGGTCAGCCGCCGGGCTTCCTCCACCGCCTGGGAGCCGTCACTCGCGGTGCCGCAGACCTCGATGTCGTCCTCAAAGGAGAGGAGCTTCTGCAGGTTGGCAAGCGTGCTCGAGATGTCATCAACGAGGAGGACGCGGATCATTCAGCCTCTGCGGTGTGCGTGGGTGGCGGCGCCAGAGCGCCATAAGGGGACTGCGGGACCAATTGTGCCCCGATCCCACCCCATCCGCGGCCATTGACCCGGGGCTGTTACCGGGCGGTGATCAGCCGAGCGTCAGCTTGGCGGCGGCAGCCGGGTCGACATGTACGCCGGGCCCCATGGTCGACGCCACGGTGACCGTCTTGACGTACGTGCCCTTGGCCGCCGTCGGCTTGGCGCGAACTATCGCCTCCATCAGGGCGGCGAAGTTCTCCCGCAGCTTGGTCTCCTCGAAGGAGACCTTGCCCACCGGGGCATGGACGATTCCGAAACGGTCGACGCGGAACTCGACCCGGCCACTCTGCACGTCGCGGACGCCCTTGGCGATGTCGAAGGTGACCGTTCCCGACTTGGGGTTGGGCATCAGGCCGCGGGGACCGAGCACCTTGCCGAGACGGCCGACCATGCCCATCAGGTCCGGCGTGGAGAGGGCGACATCAAAGTCGATCTCCCCCGCCTGGACCTTCTTCACCAGGTCCTCGGCCCCGACGATGTCGGCACCGGCGTCGAGAGCCTCCTTGGCCTTCTCGCCCTGGGCGAAGACGGCGATGCGCACAGTCTTGCCGGTTCCGTGGGGAAGGGTCACGCTGGAACGAACCATCTGGTCGGCGTGGCGGGGATCGACGCCGAGCCGAACGTGCGCCTCGACGGTTGCGTCGAACCGCGCGGTCGAGGTCTCCATCGCCAGCTTGACGGCGTCGTCGGGCGGGTACAGCCGCCCATGCTCGAGCGTCTTGACCGCTTCCTGGTACTTCTTGCCGTAGGTGTGGGGCATGGGTTTCTCCTGTGGTGCAAGCGGGGCGGGCGCCCCTCCCACTGTTGCTGTGGCTTGGTCTGGGCCCGGAGGTCTAGTTCTCGCTGACGGTCAGGCCCATGGAGCGTGCGGTGCCCTCGATGACCCGCATCGCCTGGTCAATATCGAAGGCGTTGAGGTCCTGCATCTTGGCCTCGGCAATCTCCTTCACCTGGGCGCGGCTCACCTGGCCGACCTTGGCCTTGTTGGGTGTGGGCGACCCCTTGTCAACCCCGGCGGCCTTCTTGAGCATGTCGTAGGCGGGCGCCGTCTTGGTGACGAAGGTGAAGGTGCGGTCCTCATAAACCGTGATCTCCGCGGGAATCACGGTGCCCGCCTGCTGGGCGGTGCGCTCGTTGTATGCCTTGCAGAACTCCATGATGTTCAGGCCGTGCGGGCCAAGCGCGGTGCCCACCGGGGGCGCCGGGGTGGCCTTCCCCGCGGGGATCTGCAGGCGGATGACTGTCTTGATCTTCTTCTTGCTCATCGCCGAACTCCTAGCGCAGCCGCTCGACCTGGAGCAGGTCGAGCTCGACGGGCGTCTCGCGCCCGAACATGTTGACCAGGACCTTGAGCTTGCCCTTCTCCTGGTTGATCTCGGTCACCTTGCCGTGGAAGTCGGTGAAGGGTCCGTCGGTCACCCGCACGTTCTCATCGACCGCGTACTCGACGGAGACCTTGCTCGGCGCCTCGGCCTTGACCGTCTTCTGGATGCCGCGGATCTCGTGCTCCTGGAGGGGCACGGGCTTGTTGCCCGAGCCCACGAAGGAGGTGACCCCGGGCGTATTGCGCACCACATACCAGGACTCGTCGCTCATCACCATGTTGACCAGGATGTAGCCCGGATAGATGCGCTTGTTCACCTTGCGGCGCTGCCCATCCTTGATCTCTATGACCTCCTCGGTGGGCACCAGGACGTCATAGATCTTGTCGGACATGTCCATCGACTCGACGCGCTTGAGAAGGTTGGCCTTGACCTTGTCCTCGTGCCCGGAGTAGGCGTGGATGACGTACCACTTGGCGTCGGTTGCGATCTCACTCATGGTCTGACGGTGTCCTATCGGTGGATGGGGGTGGTGTGGACGGGAGCGGTGTAGATGTGGGCCAGGAGCAGCCCGAGCAGGTAGTCGGCGAGGCCGATGATCGCGGCGAAGATGATCACCGTGGCAATCACCACGCTGGTCATCCGCCAGAGTTCGTCCGGGGCCGGCCAGGAAACCTTGCGGAGCTCGCTGATGACGCCCGCGAAGTAGTTGGTGTCGCGCTCTGACGACGGAGCCGGTACCGCTCCCCGTCCCCTCGGGGCGGGCGCGGGACGTCCCTTCGCCGGTGTGGTTCGAACCGCCTTGGCCACCGCTGTGGTCAACCTCCTACCGGCCGCCGATGGGCCGGAACAATGTGGTGATGGCAGGGGCGGCAAGACTCGAACTCGCGACCCGCGGTTTTGGAGACCGCTGCTCTACCACCTGAGCTACGCCCCTGTGCTCACAACAACCTTGAAACGGGCGCAGCCCGCGCCCAACGCCTACTTGGTTTCTCGATGCAGAGTGTGGGTGCGGCACCTGCCACAGAACTTTTTGAGTTCGATCCGGTCGGGATCGTTGCGCTTGTTCTTGGAGGTGGTGTAGTTCCGTTCCTTGCACTCCGGACACTGCAGGGTGATGATCGCCGCCCCGCCCTTGGTCGCTGCCACTGTGTTCGCCTCAACTAAAAAAGACCCGGCGGCACCAGGTCATCGGGAATTGTAGCAGAGGCCTCGGCAACGACCACGCCGCAGAGCGGGTCGCAAGGACGGCCCTTGCTACCATTCCGCCAGCCGCCGGGCGGCGGACGCGACGCCCAAGTAGCTCAGTGGTAGAGCAACGCCTTGGTAAGGCGTAGGCCGAGGGTTCAATTCCCTCCTTGGGCTCCAGTCCGCGGGGTATCGCACCAACTGGCGCAGGTGCCACCGGCCATCCCTCCCCCAACAGCCGCCGGCCGCGCACCCGCCAAGCCGATGTCGCCAGCCGTTCCACCGGGCACCGTCGGGTCGCGAGCCGGTGACGCGGGGGGTCTTCGCCCGCAGCGAACCCACAATCACAGGATGGCCACCTGGCGCCGTCCGCGCCTCCGCCGCCGGCTCTTCCTGGTGACCGCCGCGGCGGCGGCCTTGGTCGGTCTTGACCTGGCGCGCTGGGCGACCATCGGCAGCGACGAAATGGCACGCAGTGACTTCCCTGCCCTGGCGGCTGGTGGGTACCTGGTGACCCGGGGAGCGCGCGCCCAGGTGTACGACCCCGCCAGCCAGGCGCAGGTGTATCGCGCCGTGATCCAGGGCACCCACAGCGGTTTTCTTCCCTTCAACCACGCCCCGCTCTCCGCCCTCCTCTACGCCCCGACCAGTCGGCTGCCTCTGGTCTGGGCCTACCACGCGTTCGGCGCCTTGCAGGCGCTCTTTCTCGTAGCCGGTTGCCTGCTCGCACTACGCGCGGCGCCCTGGCCGCCGGGCTCGCCGCGCCTGCTCAAAGTGGGCGTGCTGATCGCCGCCCTTGCCGGGGCAGGCACCCTCCCCCTGCTGCTCCAAGGCCAGGACGACGGGGTCATCGCCCTGGCGGTGGGCGCCGCATACTTTGCGGTGCGGCGCCACCGGTCGGTACTTGGCGGAGCAATTCTGGCGTTCGTGGCAGGGGGAACCAAGCCGCACCTTCTGCTCGGGGTCGTCGTCCTCATCGGGGTGCGCCGCGACCTGCGCCTACTCGGCGGCGCAGCCGTAGGTGCGCTGCTGGCCGTCGTCGTGTCCCTCGGGGCGGTGGGCCCGGCAGGGCTGGCCGGGTTCGCCCGGGTTGCGCTGTCCAGTTCGACCGCGTGGCCCTCGCACTGGTTCCTCGGGCTGCCCGCCATCCCCGCCTCCTTGCTCGGCGAGAACACGGCGGCACACACCACGGGCCTCGGCCTGTCGATCGTCGCCCTGGGTGCGGCTGCCTGGTTCGCGGGGCGATGGCGAGAGGCGCCGCACGCACTCGAGGCGGGGCTGGGAGGTGCGTTGTGTCTGTCCCTGGCTGCCGCTCCGCATCTGCTCGGCCACGACCTGGTGATCCTGACGCCCCTGCTCATCGCGCTCGGCGCACGGGCGGCAGGCGTGAGCCCGGCTCGCCT
>JBHEMT010000077.1:0-5531 GCA_046262435.1 Candidatus Dormibacteria bacterium
CGGGTGCAGACCTTCAAGGTCGGCCCTGACGTCATCGACTGCGGGTACCTGTCGCATGTCAGCGGGCGGCCGACGCGCAACCTGGACTCGTGGATGCTCGGCGATGACGGGGTGCGGCGGTCGCTTGCGGGCGGACTGAGCGACGCGGATATGGCGGTGATCGTGGGCGCCGGCGGCCTGTTCGACGGGCACGGGCTTGCGCTGGATGCGGAGCACCCGTTTCCGGGAAGCACTGCCGAGGTTGGCCACCTGGTGGAAGCACCGGTGGTGCTGGTGCTGGACGTGGGGTCGATGGCCGAGACGGCGGCCGCGGCGGCACTGGGGATCAAGCAGCTGGATCCGGGCCTGCGACTGGTCGGCGTGGTGCTCAACAACGTGCCCAACGAGCACCGGGCGCGCACCGTCGAGGATGCGGTGTGGCGCTACGCGCGCCTCCCGGTGCTCGGGTCGCTTCCGCACATACCTCAGGCGGAGCTCCCCACGCTGCCCGCCTCGCTGGTGCCGCTCGCCGAGAGCCCGGAGGCCGATGCTCATCTCGCCTCTCTCGCGGACGCCGTGGAGCGCCACTGCAACCTCGACCTCATGGAGCGGCTGAGCCGTGGTGCCGGTGAGCTGCACCTCGCCGCGACCGCGGTTCGTCCGCGAGGCGTTGAGGGCGCCAGGCCGGTCCGGGTCGGGGTTGCCTTCGACGACGCCTTCTCGTTCTACTACTCGGAGAACCTGGAACTGCTTGAGGCTGCGGGGGCCGAGATCGTCCCGTTCTCCCCACTGGAGGACCGCTCGCTGCCCGCCGGCCTCGACGGGCTCTACCTCGGAGGGGGCCTGCGCGACCCGCACCTTCCGGCGCTCGCCCGCAACCGTGCGCTGCTCGACAGCCTGCGTCGCGCCCACGAGCACGGCATGCCGATCTACGCCGAGTGTGGCGGCGCCGTCCTCTGTGCGCAGTCGATCCGCACGCCGGACGGCACGACCCACAACCTCGCCGGTCTCCTCCCCGTACGCCTCACCTCGACCGGCGACCGGGTGCAGAAGGGCTACCGCAACCTTCGCGTCACCCGCGACACTCCACTGGCGCCGGTGGGCACCCTCCTGCGCGGCTTCGAATTCCATTTCGCGAAGGTCGAGGCCGTCGCCCGCGGCCTCGACGCCGCCTACACCATGCACGACGCAGAGGGTGAACCCCTCGGCGCCGAGGGCTGGACCCGCGACACCCTCCTCGCCTCTCTCGTCCACCTCCACTTCGGCCAGTCCACCGACCTCGCCGGCGCATTCGTCGCCTCCATGGAATCCGCCCGCCTTCGCCGGCGCTCCCTCATCCCCACCCGCTAGCCCCACTGGCCGCACCGGTCCCCTGCTGCCGCCATCCGCGGCCGGCCCCAGGGTCCCCGCGACCACCGCCTGCGCCAGGCCCCCGCGATACCGCGGTGTAGGCTCATACGGGTGACCACGCCCGCCCGCCCCGCCTCCGTCGGTGCGCTGCGCCAGTCCGAGTACCGGGTCGACTCGGTGAAGAGCGAGCTGCGTCGCAACCTGCTCCGCCGGCTCGCCTCTGGTGAGCCGCTGTTCCGCACCATCCTCGGCTACGAGGAGAGCGTGATCCCGCAGCTGGAGAACGCCATCCTGGCGGGCCAGGACGTCGTGCTCCTCGGCGAGCGCGGCCAGGCGAAGTCGCGGCTGGTGCGCTCGCTCACCCAGCTGCTCGACGAGTTCGTGCCGGTGATCGACGGCTGCGAGATCAACGACGACCCCTACGCGCCGGTGTGCAAGCGCTGCCGCGACCTCGTCGCCGAGCGCGGCGACGACACGCCGGTGAGCTGGTGGCATCGCGACGACCGCTACAGCGAAAAGCTGGCCACCCCCGACACCAGCATCAGCGACCTGATCGGGGAAGTGGACCCGGTGCGGGTTGCCGAGGGCCGCTATCTGTCCGATGAGCTGACCATCCACTACGGCCTGGTGCCGCGCACCAACCGCGGCATCTTCGCCATCAACGAGCTGCCCGACCTCGCCGAGCGAATTCAGGTGGGTCTGCTCAACATCATCGAAGAGCGCGACGTCCAGATCCGCGGCTACCGGATCCGCCTACCTCTCGACGTCTACGTGGTGGCCACCGCGAACCCTGAGGACTACACCAACCGCGGCCGGATCATCACCCCGCTCAAGGACCGCTTCGGCACCCAGCTGCGCACCCACTACCCCCGCACCATCGCCCACGAGATCTCGATCGTCGAGCAGGAGGCGATGTCCTTCAGCGACTCGCCGGTGCCGGTGCGGATGCCTCAGTTCATGAAGGAGATCCTCGCGGAGGTGACGCACGCCGCGCGCCGCAGCCCGCAGGTCAACCAGCGCAGCGGCGTGTCGGTGCGGGTGACCATCGCCAACTACGAGAACCTGGTGAGCAACGCTCTTCGGCGTGCGGTCACCCTGGGCGAGGCCGACGCCACGGTGCGCGTCAGTGACCTTCCCGCCCTGATTCCCTCCACCGCGGGCAAGCTCGAGTTCGAGACGTTCGAGGACGGCGAGGAGGTGCAGGTGCTCGACAAGCTGGTGCGCCAGGCCTGCGCGACCGTGTTCCGCCGCCATTTCAACGTCCAGGAGTGGGCGCCGCTGGTGCAGCGTTTCGACCGCGGCTCGTTCACTGTCGAGGTGGGCGAGCGCACCCCCACCGCGGCATACGCCGACCTCGCCCGCGAGCTGCCAGGCATCGACCGCGCCCTCCAGAAGCTGGACGAGCCGCGCACCCCCGGTTCGGAGGCGGCGGTGCTCGAGTTCGTCCTGGAGGGCCTGCACCTCGCCAAGCGGCTCAACAAGACCGCCGTGGACGGCAGCGCCATCTACGGTGGCTGACCAGGCGGGACCGCCCCGCGGCGACCGGGACATCCCGCTCGGTGGCGGCCGCTTTGCTGCCTGGGATGGTTCCCAGAATCCCTTGGGACTCGACGCCGACGAGGTCTTCAACCGGCTCAGCGAGGAGGTCTTCCACGGCTGGGACTTCGAGACCGCCATGCGCCGGCTGATGGCGCAGGGGATGCGCGGCCAGAGTGGCCGGCGGCAGATGGGTCTTGAGCAGATGATGGAGAAGCTGCGCCGGCAGCGTCAGCAGCAGCTCCAGCGGTTCAGCCTCGACGATGTCTTCAAGGACATTTCGGAGAAGCTCGATGCGGTGCTCCGTCAGGAGCGGCGCGGCATCGAGGAGCGGATCGCCGGGGCAGCGGACGAGAGCGCCCAGCGCGTCCTGGAGCGGATCGCCCGATCCCGGCGTGAGACCCTGGACAGCCTTCCCGCCGAGCCGGGCGGGGCGATCAAGCGGCTCCGCGAGTACGAGTTTCTCGACCGGCGTGCGCAGGCGGGGTTCGACGCCCTGCTCGATGAGCTGAAGAAGGGCGTGGTGGACACCTACTTCAAGCAGATGTCGCAGACCATGGAGAACCTCTCGCAACAGGATGTCTCGCAGCTGCGCGACATGCTCAAGGACCTCAACTCGCTGATGGCCTCGGCGATGTCGCAGCCCCCCGAGGAGCAGGTGCAGCGCGACTACGACGGTTTCAAGGCGAAGTGGGGGCACATGTTCCCCGACGCGCCTGACACCTTCCCTGAGTTCATGGACCAGCTGCGCAAGCAGATGGCCCAGATGGACTCACTGATGCAGTCGCTCTCCCCGGAGATGCGCCAGCAGCTTGAGGAGCTGATGGACTCCGCCTTCGGCGATCCCGAGCTGCAGTCGGAGCTGCAGGACCTCGCCGCCGCGCTGGGGCTGCTCTCACCCACGGGCGAGCTCGGCCAGCGCTACTCGTTCATCGGCGGTGAGTCGCTGCCGTTGGATGAGGCGATGAATGTGATGTCGAGCCTGCAGAGCTCAGAGGAGCTGGAGTCGGCCCTCCGCGAGGTCTACCGCGGCGGTGAGCTCAACGACGAGATCCGTGCCCAGGTGCGGGAGCTGCTCGGTGACGATGCCGCGCGCAGCCTGGAGGCGATGAGCGAGATGAGCCGACAGCTCGAGCAGCGCGGCCTCATCCAGCGGGGTGACCGAGGCATGGAGCTGACCGCGCGGGGGATGCGGCGGATCGGGCAGAAGGCGCTGGGCGACCTGTTCGACCGGCTGAAGCGCGACCGCTTCGGCAACCACGCCCTGCCCCGCGACGGCCAGGGCGGTGAGCGCTCTGACCAGACCAAGCCGTACGAGTTCGGCGATGCCTTCGACCTCGACGTCCAGGGCACGGTGATGAATGCACTCCGCCGCGAGACCGCTGATGGTGCCCAACGGCCGCGTGCGCGCACCGGTCCGCCCCGCCTGATGGCCGACGACTTTGCGGTGCACCGCAACGAGTCGCTCACCCGCTCATCCACGGTGCTGATGCTCGACATGAGCCGATCGATGCCGCTACGCGGCTACTTCTACGCCGCCAAGAAGGTGGCTATGGCGCTTGACGCGCTGATCCGCAGCCAGTATCCGCGCGACCAGCTGCACATCATCGGCTTCAGCGACTACGCCCGGCTGATCTCCCCGAGTGCGCTGCCGCAGCTCTCAGTCAACGAGTACGTGTACGGCACCAACCTGCAGCACGGGCTGATTCTCGCCCGCCGTCTGCTCGGCCGCGACCGCAGCGCCAACCGGCAGATCATCGTGATCAGTGACGGCGAGCCCACCGCGCACATGGAGGGCTCGCACGCGGTGTTCTTCTACCCGCCGCTGCCGGAGACCTTTCAGAAGACTTTGCTCGAGGTGCAGCGCTGCACCCGCGACGGAATCACCATCAACACCTTCATGCTGGAGAGCAACCACCGCCTGGTCCAGTTCGTCAACGCGATGTCCAAGCTGAATGGCGGCCGCACCTTTTTCATCAGCCCCGACCGCCTCGGCGACTACGTGCTGGTCGACTACGCCAAACGCAGGGGCAGCGCGGCCTGACGACGTCGCATCGGGCCACCGGCCCGGTCAGCGTGCGGGCGCGGTCAGACGGGACAGATCGCGCCCAAGGGCCTTGAGGGCGCGGGCGCTCGCTGCGCCCGCGCCCTCAAGGCCGTCCCTAGAGCAGTCCGTTGCTCTGCAGGTAGTCCTTGGCGACGGCGTCGAAGGGCTTGCCGTCGATCTCGACCTGCTTGTTCAGCCCGGTGATCACGTCCGAGGTGATCTTGCTCGCCAGCGGCGCCAGGATGGCCTGGATGTCGGGGTGTGCCTGGAGCACCGCGCTGTTGACGATCAACCCCACGTTATCGGGCGGGAAGAGCTTCTTGTCGTCGGTCAGCGCCACCAGGTCCTTGGCGTTGATGCCCGAGTCGGTGGTGAACACCTCTCCGGCCGCGCATGAGCCGTCGGCGATCACCTTCTCGGCATTCCCCTGGATGTCGGTGAGGCCAGGGAAGTCCCAATGGCCGTAGACGCGGTTCAGGCCGATGATGCCGTCGGCCCGGGTGCGGAACTCGCTGCGGATGCACACCTTGGTGTCGGGATGGTCGGTGACGTACTTGGTGAAAGCGGTCAGCGTGCTGCCGTACTTGCCGGTGTCGGCCTTGCGGACGGCGATGCCGTT
>JBHEMT010000078.1:0-9487 GCA_046262435.1 Candidatus Dormibacteria bacterium
TGCTGGTCAACACCTCGCGCGGGCCGGTGGTCGACGAGGCCGCCCTGGTTCGGGCCCTGCGCGAGGGCTGGATCGCCGCGGCCGGCCTTGACGTGTACGAGGACGAACCTCGCATGGCGCCGGGGCTCGCTGAGTGCCGCACCGCAGTCCTCGCACCCCACCTGGGCAGCGCCACGGTGCACACCCGGGCGGCAATGGCCGAGCTCTCCGCGCGCAGTGCACTGGCGGCCCTGGCCGGCGAAGTGCCGCCGCCCAACTGCGTCAACGCCGAGGCGGTCCGGGCGCGGCGGTGAATCCGCCGGCGATCGACTCGCCGGGAGCCCCACGCCCCGCGGCCCGGCCGCGCCTGGTCGCCCTGGACCTGGACGGGACGTGCCTCGACGAGCACCAGGTGCTCGACCCGCGAACTGAGCGCGCGGTGCGCCGGCTGGCCGGGGACGGAGTCCACGTGGTTCTGGCAACCGGGCGCATGTACCGGTCTGCGCTTCCCTGGGCGAGCCGCCTGGGAATCCGCGACCCGCTCATCTGCTATCAGGGGGCGGTCACCCGCGCTCTGCCGGGCGCCGCCGCGCCACTGCTCGACGGCGTGCCGCTGGGCGAGCTGCTCGGCGAGGAGCCGCTGTCCGGCGAGGTCGCCGGGCGGGTGGTGAGCGCCGCCCGGACTGAGGGATGGCACCGGCAGGCGTATCGGGATGAGCAGCTGCTCTGCGAGGAGGACCGCGCCGAGGCCCACCTGTACGCACGGATCGCCCAGGTGCCGATCACCTTCGTGCCAGACCTTCTGGCCGCGGTGGAGCTGGGCAGCACGAAGATTGTCTGCGTCATCGACGACCCTGGCGAGACGGCCCGGGCGGAGAGCGCGCTGCGGGCGCTGGTTGGCGAGGGGGCCAGGGTGACCCGCTCACTGCCGCCCTTCGTGGAGGTCACCAGTACCAGGGCCTCGAAAGGCCAGGCCCTCAGCGCCCTCTGCCGGCACCTGGAGATCGACCTCACCGCCACGCTTGCCGTGGGCGACGCCGCCAACGACACCGACATGCTCAGCGCGGCCGGCTTCGCCGTCGCCGTCGCGGGCGCGCAGCCCGACGTGCTGGCCGCCGCCGACGCGCTGTGTGCGCCGCCCCGGGGCGGGGGCGTTGCCGCCGTGATCGCAGCGGTCTTCCCCACACCCTGATTGGAGCTGCCCTCGCCGACCTCGGGCTGCACTCTGTGGACCACAACCTCCGCGGGGGATCCGCAGTGGCCGGCCGTGCACGGGCCGGCGCTCCCCCCTCAGGCGGCCGAGCCGTGCACGTAGAACCCCTTGCCCGTCTTCTGTCCCAACTCGCCGCGCTCGACCCGCTCGAGGAGGATCGCGGGGGGGGCCCACCGCGCCTCGCCGGTCTGCAGCTGACCCTCCCGCAGGATCGCCTCGACGACGTCGAGACCCACCAGGTCAGCGAGCCGAAAGGGTCCCAACGGCCAGCCCAGCGCAGCACTCACGGCGTGGTCGCACTCGTCCATCGCCACGTGTCCGGCCTCGACGATGCGGAACGCCTCGAGCATGGCGATGAAGAGCATCCGGTTGGCGAGGAAGCCGTACGCCTCTCGCTCCACCACCACCGGGGTCTTGCCCAGGCCTTTGGCAAAGCCCACGGCCCGGTCCATCGCCGCGTCGCCGGTGTGTGGGCCGCGCACCACCTCGACCAGCGCCATCACCAGCGGCGGGTTGAAGAAGTGCAGGTTGAGCAGCCGCTCCGGGTGGGGGACGCAGCCGGCCACGAGCGACGAGCCCAGGGTCGAGGAGTTGGTGGTCAGCAGGGCGCTGCTCTGTGCCCGGAGGCCCAGCTCGGTGAAGAGACGGCACTTCGCATCCCGGTCCTCCACCACGCTCTCGATCACGATGTCCGCCCCGCCCGCCGCCCCGGCCAGGTCGGTCCCCGAGTGCATGAGGGCCATCGCCGCGTCACGGGCAGCCGGGCTCAGCCTGCCCCTGGTCACCCGGCGGTCGAGCAGGGCGCTCCCCGCGGCGATCGCCTGGTCGAGCCGGTCGGCGGACCGGCTCACCAGCTCCACCCTGTGGCCCGCCAGAGCGGCGAGCAAAGCGATCTGCACCCCCATCGTGCCGGCCCCGACCACGCACACGGCCTCCGCGCCGCGGTCACTCACTTGGCGGAGCCGAGCCCTGGAGCAGTCATCGTCTCCGGGTCGAGCAGCTCGGTCAGCTCGGCGTCGGTGAGGTCGGTGGTCTCCCTGGCTACCTCGCGCACGGTGCGGCCGCTGGCGTACGCAGCCTTGGCAACGGCCGCCGCGGCGTCGTAGCCGAGCCGCGGTGCCAGCGCGGTGCAGGTCATCAGGCCCCGCTCCACAAGCTCGGGCCCGCGCTCCGTGGCGCGCAGGCCGTCGACGCACTGGGCGGCGAGGTTGCGCGCACCGCTGGCGAGAATGCGGACCGACTCGATCAGCGCGTAGGCCGCCACCGGCATCATCACGTTGAGCTCGAGCAGAGAGCCGGCCGCTCCGGCGAAGGCAACGGTGGCGTCGTTGCCGACCACCCGCGCGGTGACCATGGTCAGCGACTCGGCAATCACCGGGTTGACCTTGCCGGGCATGATCGACGACCCCGGCTGGACCGCCGGAATGTCCAGCTCGGCAATCCCCGCACGCGGCCCGCACCCGAGCAGCCGGATATCCGACGCCACCTTGTACAGCGACACCGCAATGGCCCGCAGGGCGCCGCTGGAGGCGACCACGTTGTCGAGCGACCCCTGTGCCTGGAAGTGGTTGTCGCTCTCCAGGAAGGCGACCCCGGTCAGCTCCGCGAGGCGGGCGATGGTGCGTCCGGCGAACTCCGGGTGGGCGTTCACTCCGGTGCCGACCGCGGTGCCACCGAGGGCCAGCTCGCAGAGCTCGCCCAGGGCGGCGGTGGCCCGGTGCCGGGCTCGCTCGACCTGGCCGGCGTGGCCGAGGAGCTCTTGGCCGAGCCGGATCGGGGTGGCGTCCTGGAGGTGGGTGCGTCCGGTCTTCACCACCGGCCAGACCTCCCGGCTCTTGGCTCGCAGCGAGTCCTCCAAAACTGCCAGGGCGGGAAGCAGCTCCTCTTGGACCAGCCCGGCTGCGGCGACATGGATGGCTGTCGGAAAGACGTCATTGCTCGACTGGCAGATGTTGATGTGGTCATTGGGATGCACCGGGGCGCGGGTGCCCTTCTCACCACCGAGCAGCTCGTTGGCGCGGTTGCTGATCACCTCGTTGGCGTTCATGTTGGTCGAGGTGCCGCTGCCGGTCTGGAAGACGTCGACCACAAACTGGTCGTCGAAGCGGCCTGCCACCACCTCGCCCGCAGCCGCGACGATGGCATCGGCAAGCCGTTGCTCGAGCAGACCGAGTTCCGCGTTGGTGAGCGCCGCCTGCTGCTTGACCAGGCCGAGGGCGGCGATGAATGGGCGCGGCAGGCGCAGGTCGCTGATCGGGAAGTTCAGCCGGGCACGCATGGTGGTGGCGCCGTAGTAGGCATCGGCAGGAACCTCGAATTCGCCAAACGAGTCGCGCTCCCTGCGGGTGAGCGCGGGGTCGGTCGCTGCCATGCCTGTCGTGCCTCCGATGCGGGGCGGTGCGCAACTGCTCGCTGACAGCCTAGCGATCACCGTCCTCAGTCGGATGTGGCGACGGCAGCTCAAGCCCGTAGCCGATCACGGGCTCGGCATGGTCGCCCACGCGGAGCATGCCGTCGGCCACCGCTGCGCACCCGCGGGCTTCGTAGAAGTGCAGAGCTTCCGCGCGAGCCAGAGTCCACACCTCAAGCCGGGTGCAGCGGTGCGCGCACAGGGTGCGGAGCGCTTCCTGCCAGAGACGCAGACCCACTCCGCGCCGCTGGTGTTCGGGATGCACGTAGAAAGCGGCCACTTCGCCGACGCCGGGTTCCAAAATGCCCAGACCGGCGAGGCCGACCAGGCGCTCGCCGCGCACCGCCACCAGCGTCTCCGCAGCTGCGGTCCGGCGCGCTGTCCAGTCCCCGGCCAGGCGCAGCGAGCCGTCGAAGATGCGCCCGATTTCGGTCCCGGTGAAGATGTTGCGGTAGGCGACCTCCCAGCTCTGGCGCATCACCTCGGCGCGAGCGCCGCGCTCTCCCTCGGGGTCGGTCCGCCGGACCACCACCTCGTCGCTTGGTCCGGCAGCGCTGCCCACCCGGGCATTGTCCGCTCCCCAGCCGGGCGTCCCGGACGCGAGGCGCCGCCTCAGCCGCGCTGGCGCAGTGGGATGGTGAGCTCGAACTCGGCACCGCCGCCGGTTGCGATGCGGGCGACAACCTCGCCGCGATGTCGTTCAGCGATGGTGCGGACGATGAACAGGCCGAGTCCGCTTCCGGGCACCTTGCGCTGCCGCTCGGCGACGGAGCGGAAGTACTTGTCGAACAGGTGGGGGGCGTCCTCGGGAGGAAAGCCGGGGCCATGGTCGCGGACCACGAAGTGCACCCGCTCGGCCTGCACCCGCACCAAAATGGTCACCTCACCGTCGTCGGGACTGTGCTTGACGGCGTTGCTAATGATGTTGGTCAGCGCCAGCGCGAGACGCCGCCGGTCGCCCTCCAGCAGCTTGTCGCCGGTCACCTGGCGGCGCAGGCTCACCCGGCGCAGCTGGGCCTCCATACCAACGTGCTCGATCGCCGCGGAGACCAGCTCGTCAGCAGCCATCTCCTCCAGGGCAAGGGTGTCGTCGGGGTCCTCCAGTCGCGAGACCTCGGCCAGAGCGTTGACCATCCGCACCATCATCTCGGTGCTCGCTGTGATGCCCTCGATGGCCACCTGGGCGCCCTCGGGCATCTCGCCCAGCACGCCGGCGGCGAGCAGCTGACCGTACGAGCTCAGGATGGTCAGCGGCCGGCGAAGCTCGTGCATGGTGATGGAGAGCGATGGGCCCCGCGCCGCGGCGGTCTGCGCGCCCAGCTGCTCGGCGAGGTCACCCGCCACCCAGGTTGCCAGGCGGCGACTGACCCCTCCAAACCCGTCGGAGATCTCCCGGTTCAGGGCGAGCCGCTCGGGCTCGGGAAGCTGCTCCTCAGCGGCGACGCAGCCCACCGCCCGGCCGAGAGCGTCGAGGCTGCGCAACGAGGTGTCTAGGCGCTCGGCGGCGGCGCGGGGCCGGTTGCCCAGTCCGCACACGGTCACCAGGGGGTCGATGTTGTCGTCCTCGAGGGCGACCAGGACCGAGTCAAGGAGCGCATCTGGAGGCGCGTGCCCGTTCAGCCCGGTGCCCGATGGACGTCCCAGGCGGAGCTCGGTCGCGAACAGTTCGCGAGTTCGCGGCGCATGGGCCGCGATGAAGCCACCGAGTCCAGCACTCATCGTCGAGCGAGCATACGAGAGCCCCGCTCAGCCGATCTCGGCGGAACCAGTTCCGTCACGGCAACGTGTCCGGCGAGTTGCCGTGCACTTCCGATCCTGAGCGTGGAGCCCACCCTCGGCCGGAATCAGAGATCCCCGGGGTACGGCTCCTTGAAGGTGGTGGTCTCGGCCACGAAGTGGAGTGGGAAGTCGCCGGTGGGGCCGGTCCGGTTCTTGGCCACGATCAGCTCGGTGGTCGACTTGTCCACCTCCTGGTCGCGCATGCCCGGCCGGTAGAGGAAGAGCACCACGTCGGCATCCTGCTCGATCGAGCCACTGTCGCGCAGGTCGCTGAGCTGAGGGCGCCGGTTCTCGCGACGCTCCGACTCGCGCGAGAGCTGGGAGAGGGCCAGGACTGGGATGCGCAGCTCCTTGGCAATTGACTTCAGGCCCGCGGAGATGTCCGAGACCTCCTGAACCCGGCTTTCCTGGCGGCCCCCGTGCATGATCTGCAGGTAGTCGACAACGATCAAGCCGATGTTGTGCTGGGAACGCATCCGTCGTGCCCGGGCGCGCAGCGCGCTGATGGTCAGCGCCGGCGTGTCGTCGATATAGATGTCGGCCCGGCTGAGCCGGTCCATCGCCCGGGCGATGCTCTCGTAGTCGCGTGAGGCCGCCTGGCCGGTGCGCAGCAGATAGGAGTCAACCCCTGCCTCGCTGCAGATCATCCGCTGCACCAGCGAGTCAGCGGTCATCTCCAGGGAGAAGAAGGCGACCGGCACCTCGCTGCCCTTGAGCACCGCGGCGTTGCGGGTGATGTTCAGCGCGAAGGCGGTCTTGCCCACCGAGGGCCGCGCCGCCAGGATCACCAGCTCACCGGGCTGAAGCCCCTGGGTGACCCGGTCCAGGCTGGTGAAGTTGGTGCGCACTCCATTGACGATCTGCTTCTTCTGCAGCCGCTCCTCCAGGTCGGCCCAGGTCTGCTGAAGGATTGGGGCGATGTGCTGGGCATCCGTGGTCCGCCGCTGGTTACCCAGACCGAACACACGCTGCTCCGCCTGGTCGAGCGCCTCGTCGACGGGCAGCGCCGGGTCGTAGCCAAGCTGGGCCACCTCGGCACCCGCCCGGATGAGGCGGCGGCGCAGTGAGTGGGCGACCACCGTGTCGGCGTAGTACTTGACGCTCACCGCGCTGGGGGTGTGCCCCGGCAGGTCGGACAGGTAGCCGACGCCGCCCGACCTGCTGAGCACGCCGAGGCGTTCCAGTTCGGCCCGCAGGGTGAGCGGCTCGATGGGGTCCCCCCGCTCGTACAGGGCGCAGGCCGCGGTGTAGATGTGGCCGTGCTTGTCGGCGTAGAAGTCACCGGACTCGACCTGATCGCGCACCGCGGAGAGCGCGTCCTTGTCAAGCATCAGCGCCCCGAGCAGGGCCTGCTCGGCCTCGAGGTCGTGCGGGGCCTGCCGGGCATCGGCCCCGGCATAGGCCGTCGTCATCTCCGCCACCGAGTGCGGCGGGGTGATCACTGCGCCGTGACGACAACCCGCAGCGGTGCGACCACCTCTGGATGGAGGCGGATCTCCACCTCGTGTGGTCCCAGCGACTTGATCGGAGGGTCGACCTCGATCTTGCGCTTGTCCAGCTCGATACCCTCGCGCTTGAGCTGCTGGGCGATCTCGGCGTTGGTGATCGACCCGAAGAGCCGGCCGCCCTCACCTGTCTTGGCGTACAGGGTCACCGTGATCCGCTTCAGCCGACCCTCGATGTCGCGTGCATCCGCGAGGGCGCGTTCCGTGCGCCGTCGGCTGGCCTCCTCCCGCTGCTTGATCTGCTCGACCACGCGGTCGTCGGCCACCACTGCGGTCCGGCTGGGGAACAGGAAGTTGCGCGCGTAGCCCGGCGACACCTCCTTGACCTCGCCGCTCTTGGCCGTGCCGCTGACGTCTTTGAGGAAGAGAACCTTCATCCCGCCCCCCTTGCATGCGGGGACGCGGGCTCGGCCGCTGGCTGCGGCGAGGGGGTGACGTCGACAACCGTCGCCCCGGCGGAGCCTGGGCCTTCCGGCGCGTTGCGGCGCAGGCGGTCGAAGAACCGGGTGGCAGTGCTCTCCCCGCCGCGCAGATCCTCGTCGAACCGCGACCGCTGCTCGACCAGCAGCTGCTTGTGCTCCTCGACGTACGGTGCCGGGCAGGAGGCGATGAACAGCCGCAGGGCGAGCAGGGTGATCGCCAGCACATCGAGCTCACCCACGACCGGGATGAACTCGGGGAAGTTGATGAACGGGTTGAGCCCGACCATCAGCGCGGCTCCCAAGACAGCCTTGTTGCGCGCCGGCACGCGGTCGTCCCGCACCAGGCAGTAGGCCAGCTTGCCGTACTGGGGCAGGTCACGCACCAGGCGTTTGGCGAAGCGAATCCGGGAGAGCATCGAGGCGAGATTGTACGCAGGGGGTTTGCCCCGAGGGCGCGCCCCGCCCAGCGTGCGCTCCCCCGCCGTGTGCGCCGCGTCACCGTCGTTTGCGCGCGCCGCGCCCCCTGGTCCTCGCGCTCCGTCTCGCGCGCTTCCGGCGCTCGAACGCGGTTGGGTGAACCTTAGAGTGCGGCGATGTCCGCGGCGGCACCTCCCTCCCCCCGGCTTGAGCAGACCGCTGCCGGCGGGCTCGCTATGGGAACCGCTGCCGGCCGCTGGGTCCTGCTCGCCACCGTTCTCGGCTCGGGGATTGCCTTCCTCGACTCCACAGTGGTGAATGTGGCGTTGCCGGCTCTCGGGGCTGACCTCCACGCGAGCTTCACGGATCTGGAGTGGGTGCTCGACGCCTACCTTCTTCTGCTCAGCTCCTTTGTTCTCCTCGGGGGCAGTCTCGGTGACCTCTTTGGCCGTCGGCTGGTCTTCGTCGTCGGCATGGCCGGTTTCGGCCTGGCCTCCGCGGCGTGCGGCCTGGCTCCGTCGCCGGCTGTCCTGATCGGGGCGCGCGGCGTCCAAGGGCTCTTTGCGGCGCTGCTCGTCCCCGGGAGCCTGGCAATCCTGTCGGCCGGGTTCCGGGACGAGGACCGCGGCCGGGCCGTCGGCGCCTGGTCGGGGCTCGGCGGTGTCGCGGCGGCGATCGGTCCCATCCTGGGGGGCTACCTCGTTGACGCCGTGTCGTGGCGCTGGGTGTTCTTCATCAACCTGCCGTTGGTGGCAGGAACCCTGGTCATCGTCTTGCGTCACGTTCCGGAGAGCCGGGACCCGGACATGGCCGGGCTGCCACCCCTGGCACGTCTCGACATCCGCGGCGCGGTGTTCGCCGCGGCCGGGCTCGGCCTGGTCGTCTACCCGCTGATCGAGGGCCCCCGGGCGGGGGGCCTCACCCCCGCGCTGCTCGTCAGTTTGGTGGTCGGTACCCTGCTGCTCGGGACCTTCATCCCGGTGGAAATGCGTGCCCGACATCCGATGGTGCCGCTGGGCCTCTTTCGCAGCCGCGACTTCAGCGTGACCAACCTCACGACCGTCAGCGTCTACGCAGCGCTCGGCGGAGCCCTCTTCATCGTGGTGCTGCAGCTGCAGCGAAGCCTTGGCTATTCCGCCCTCGGGTCGGGAGTTGCCCTGCTGCCGATCACCGCGCTGCTCCTCACCCTCTCGTCCCGAACCGGCGCCCTGGCAGCACGGGTGGGGCCGCGCTTGCCGATGAGCGCAGGCCCACTGCTCGCTGCCGCGGGCCTGCTGCTGATGACCAGGGTGCAACCCGGTGCCACATACGTCGGTTCGGTGCTCCCCGCGGTCATTGTCTTCGGTGTCGGTCTTTCCCTCACCGTCGCCCCGCTCACCGCCACCGTGCTGGGGGCGGTGGACACGGCGCGGGCCGGCGCCGCGTCGGGAATCAACAACGGGGTGGCCAGAGTTGCCGGCCTGCTCGCAGTCGCACTGATCCCATTGCTGTCGGGCCTCTCCACGGCAGGTGGCGGCCGGAGCCCGCTGCCCGCCGGGTCATTCACCCGCGCCATGGTGATTGGTGCCGGGCTCTGCGCCGTCGGTGGGCTGGTCGCGCTGTTCGGGCTGGGGCCGCGTGAGGGCGCCGTGGTCGGCGCTGCCACCGCTCATCCGCGAGCGGACGGGAAAAGCGAGCAGGAGTCTCGGCCCCCGTAGTCAGCTGCCCGGTGCGGCGAGAAGCTCAGGATGCTGCCCAAGCCAGGCGGCGGCTGCCGCGGCGT
>JBHEMT010000079.1:0-19134 GCA_046262435.1 Candidatus Dormibacteria bacterium
GGCCCGGGCGTCAACGCCTCCGAAACGCTCGCGGATCAGTACCACGTCGGGCATCAGCGCGCGCAGGTCGTTGAGCAGCGTGGCCGGCGTACGCGCGATCCCGCAGACCTCGACGCTCGACTCTGAGCCCACGAGGGTCTCCAGCACTGCGGCCGCGCGAACGATGTCGTCGCCCAGCAGTACGCGGGTCATGAGTGCTCGCGCCCAGGCATCGGCGCCATGGTACGTCCACAGCGGCGCCGATGGCGGTCATTTGCAGACCGTGTGAGCCATGTCAGGCAGCCACCCCGGGCAAAAGCAAAGGGCGGGGAGCCCGATGGCTCCCCGCCCTCTATAGCGGTAGGCTTTTGTGGAGCCTAGCCCGAGAGGCCGTTGCTCACGTTGGAGAACACGTTGTTCACCTGCTTGCCGACGACGGTAAGGATGACGATGACGACAACAGCGATGAGGACGAGGATCAGCGCGTACTCGACCATGCCCTGGCCTTCCTCGTCGCTCTCCTCGCGATCCTTGGCAGATACGATGGCCTCACGAAGTCGCAGATAGAGATTGCTCAGCATTCCGGTTCACCTCCTTGTGGTTGGGATTGGCCTGTTGGCCTGCAGTGTTCGACTGCTATGGCCGAAACAATGGCATAGGTCCTGATCCCGCGAACCGCGAATCTGTAACGAAACAAAGGGCGTTTGATGACGGCCCGCGAGGCCAAACAGCCTCCCGTACACTCCAACTCGTGGCCGCCTACGAAAGCCGAGCCGCAGCCACGCGCACGGCTCTGAGGGTGACCATGCCCGAGGCGCCGTCACCGGTTGCGAGCCCGACGTCCCGCGTCGAGAGACTTCGGTACCTGACCTTCGGCAGGGCGGTTCCCGCCGCCCTGTTCGGCACCCTCGCCTACCTGCAGGGGGTCCGTCTCTTCGCCACCTGGGGCAGCCTGTCGGGCGTCGTCGATGTCGCCGCCTTCGTGTCTGGGGCGCTGTACCTCTTGTTCATCGCGATCCCGGTCGGGATCTACTTGACCCGGCCGATGCCGCGCGCCCGCGATGGCCGCGCCCTGCCCCGAATCGCGGCCTTTGGTGGCACCACCATCCAGCTCCTCGTGGGAGTTCTGGTCAGCAACGTCATGCACATCAGCGCCGGCCCGGTCCTCTTTCGGAGCGTCGCGGTGGGCCTCCCCTTGGAACTTGCCGCCTTCGGACTGGCGGTCTACGGCCTGCTCTACCTGCGTCGCAACCTGAGCCTGATTCCCGAGGCGCGGGGCCTGGTGACCGGGGGGCCCTACGCGCTGGTGCGCCATCCTCTGTACGTTGCCGAGATCGCGGCCGCGGTGGGTCGCACCCTCGACGAGGCGGCCGTGCTCACCATCGGCATCCTGGTGGTCTTCATCGGCCTGCAGCTGCTGCGCGCCCGATACGAGGAGCGTCTTCTCGCCTCGGTGTTTCCCGAGTACCGTGCCTACGCCGCCGGCACCGCGCGACTGCTCCCCGGATTGTGGTGAGCCCGATGTTTGGCCGACGCCGCGACCGTGACGGCCCGCTGGAGCCCGTGCAGCCCGCCAGCCTCTCCGCCATGGTCGCCGAGCAACTCGGCACCGCGCGCTGTTCCGCGGGTGGATGTGAGCAGGCCACTGCGGTGCCATGCGAGTACATCGACCGGCGCTCGCTGCGCTGCGACACCGCGTGGTGCCCGGCCCATCGCATCGTTGTGGATTCGCGGGTCTTCTGCCGTCGCCACGCCGGTACGGTGAGCGCCCTCCCCGGCGGACCGCTCGCCGGGTCCCCGTTGCCCGACCTCGACAACCGAGCTCCATCCCTGGTGAGCTGGGTTGCGCGCGAGGTGGACGCGGAGATCCGTCAGCTGCTGCTCTCGCTGGCCGATGGCGAGGTATCCGCGCAGCTGATCGTCGACCCTGTCTTCTTGATCTTCGTAGGCCGCGATCGCAAGCGAGCCTGGGAACGCTCATGGAAGCTGGTGGACCACCGTGGCACCACCCTGCGAGTTGCGCTGCAGGTGGAGGAGGACGACAACGCAGCGATCAGCATCAGGGTGGGCTCCAACCTCATCGACCGGTTGACTCCGCCCTGGATCGCACAGCGCCAGGCCCGCCTTCCCGTGTCGGCCGAGATTGACGCCGAACGCCGGCAGCAGTTCAACGACCAGATCGTCGCGGTGATCACCCCGGCCCTGCAGCACGAGGCAGCTCTTGACCGCGCCGCCTCGCGCTTCGGCGGCCCGATCCGGCTGTCGTCCTGAGTCTCCTTACTCAGGCCAGCGTGAGAGCGGGGGTGCGGGTCCCGGCCTGTCTGGGCGCCCCTATACTGCGTGGGGTGGCGACCCTTCCCGTCCCGGCCAGCGCATCGTGAGCCGCCATCGCATTCTGGTCGTCGACGACGACCCGCGGCTGCTCCACATCGTGGCCATGTATCTCGGTATCGAGGGCTACGATGTGGCCTCGGCATCCAATGGCGAGGAGGGCCTCCAACGGGTCGACGACCACAAGCCTGAGCTCGTGATTCTCGACATCATGATGCCCGGCATGGATGGTGTCGAGGCGTGCCGGCGGATTCGCGCCAACCCCGAGACCGCGCACATCCCCGTGCTGATGTTCAGCGCCCTCTCGGGCGACGACGACGTCGAGCGCGCGCGGCTCGCAGGCGCGACCCATCTGATCACCAAGCCCTTCAACCTCGTCGGACTCGGCTCGGTGGTCAAGTCGTTCTTCGGGACGGAGAACCCGGTAGCGGTCTGACCAAGTCCTTCCGGGTGGTTCCCTGCTAGCGCGTGCTCAGGTGGTCGCTGAAGTCGCTCGGCAGCACCGGCGACAGTACGGTCGACAGGCCCGGTGATGCCTGCGCAAACAGCCCACCGAGCGTCGAGGTGCGCACGTCGTTGCTGAGCTGGCTGTGGGTCAGCGGCACGTCCCGACCGACCCGCGGCTGGGCGTTGCCGACGGCGAGGACAACCAGCACAAGCACGGCCACCTCCGCCACTCCGACCACGATCCCGGCGAGGGCACCGGCGATTCGGTCGAAGGCCAGGGCGGAGCTCTTGGAGATCTGGTCCCTGTAGAGCAGCCCGAGCAACTCGACCAGCCCGACCACTCCGGCGAAGATGATCACGAAGCCCCAGGCGTCGGCATACAGCGTGTTGTCACCGGTCGCGGTCCTGACCAGGCTGCGTCCGACGTAGGTGGCAGCGGCCGCACCGCCGTAGACGCCGGCGAGGCCGACAACGCGGCGGATGAGGCCATGGCGCGCGCCGGCAAGTACGTTGGCGAGCACCACCGCGACAATGGCGAGGTCGTAGGCAAACTGCTGCGGTGTGCGGTCGAGGTGAAACTCGAGCCCCGCCAGGGCTGGGTGAGCCACGGGGCGACCGTACCACGGGTCAGTGCGCACCGCCGGCACGCTCGTCGCTTTGTAACCATCCTCAGCTTTGGTGCTCGTCCGGGGTACGATCGCTGCCTCGAGTCCAGAGGAGACCTCGGCCTGCCATGCGATCCATGATGCGAAGCTCGGCGGACGTCTCCGCCCGGAAGACCTACGATCTGATCGACGAGCCGGTGGGCGGTGACTATCGCTCGCTGCTCGATGTGGCGCTGCCCCACTGCGACAGCGCGGTGCTTGGGATCACCGCGCAGCCCACTGCCGAGGCAGTCGCGGCGCTGGCCCGTCTCGAGCCTTTTGCCGCGCAGCCCTCCGCACCGGGCGGCGGAATCCGTCGCTTCCACTTCACCCGCGAGTCAGTACCGGTACTCAAGCAGCTCGCCGTTGGCCTCTACGACTGGCGTGCGCCGGACCGGCCAAGCGACCTGTGCCTACTGCGCTCCGACGGCACGCCATGGATGGTTTCTGTGGCCGCCCAGCGGCTCGGCTACATCGAGCTTGCGCCCTTCGAGCGGCTGCTGCTTACGCGAACCGCACCCGGGCTCGCCGCGGTGATGGCCCACCAGGGAGCCAAGGACGCCGTCCTTGCAGTGTTCGAGCGTTCCTTCGAGAGCCGAATCGAGGCGCTCGCCCGCGACATGCGTGACTACGCGGGCGCGGTGGTCGACGAGAGCCGGGAGGGGTTGGTTGCCGCTCTCCGGGACTGGCTGGCCTCGGATGAGCAGGCGAGGATGAGCGTTGCCGTGGAACTCGCGGGCACGCTCCAGCTCGATGAGCTACGCGACGACATCACCGAGATCCGCGCCAGCCTCACCGCGGACCCCGAACTGGCCCCCGCCGTGTACAGCCACAACTCGGTGCTGCGCGATCGCTGGAGGGCGCGCTTCCTGCGCCAGCTCGAGACCGCGGTGGCCGCCTTCGAGGGCGGCTGACGGGCCCACCTCGACGGGGCCGCGCCGCGCCGTCCACCGCCTGCACCGGCGGTGCCGACACGACGAATACCCGGCGCGTCCCTCAGTGGGAGAAGGTTTTGCCGACCTGGATGACCGCCGGGCCGAGCAGAACGATGAACAGGGTGGGGAAGATGCATCCGACCATCGGGAAGAGCATCTTGAGCGGCGCTTTCTGACCCAGCTCCTCGGCCCGCTGGCGGCGACGCCGGCGGATCTCCTCAGACTGGATACGAAGCACATTGGCGATCCCCACGCCGAGTTGCTCACTCTGCACAATCGCCTGCACGAAGTTGTTGAGTTCCTCCACCCTGCAGCGGCGGCCGAGATCCTCGAGGGCCTCCATCCGCTGACGGCCGAGACGGACCTCGGCAAGGACCTGGCTGAACTCGGAGGACAGCGCGTTCTTGTACTTCTCGGTGACCCGGGCCAATGCCGCGTCGAAACCGAGCCCCGCCTCCACGCTGATGGTGAGCAGGTCGAGGGCGCTGGGGAGGCCGAGCAGGATCTCCTTCTGCCGCGCCTTGACCTTGCGGTCCAGCATGATCTTGGGGAGGCTGAAACCCACAGCGGCGGCCGCCACGGGGCCGACGAGGTTCAGCGGGCTGCTCAACGAGAGCACCACGCCGAGCAGGTAGCCGACCAGCCCACCCACCACCAGGGCCACGTACCGCATCACCAGGAAGGAGCCCACCGATAGGCCACCGGGCCGTCCGGCAAGGTTGATCTTCTCCTGCAGCGCCTGCTGGCGGTCCAGGGTCACCCTCGCGCTGAGCTTGCGGCCGAGTCTGTCGAACACGGGACGGAAGAAGCGGTCGGCGAGCGGCAGGCTCATCTCCGCCTCGGCCAGGCTGATCTGCCGGCCCGACTCGCCGAAGGCGCGCAAACGCGCCTCGAGCATGTCGACCGCCGGCGCCCCGGGCGCCAGCCCGCGCACCGCGATGAAGACCCCGGCGGCGCCGAAGAGGGCGAGGAGCAGGCTGAGAATCACGGTGTCAGACCTCGATCTTGGTGATCTTCTGGACGATTGCGTACCCGATCGCCATCATCACCACGCCGGTGGCCAGCATCACCTGACCAATCGTCTCGCTGAACATCGGCCGGAAGTACGTCGGCGAGATCACCGACAGGATGCCGGCGAGAGCGATCGGCAGCACGAGGATGATCCAACCCGAGGCGCGCGCCTGGGCGGTGAGGGTTCGAATCTCGCCATGGATGCGCACCCGCTCCCTGATCGTGTGCGAGATTGTGTCGAGGATCTCGGCGAGGTTGCCGCCGACCACCCGCTGAATCTGCACGGCGGTGACCATCAGGTCGAAGTCCTCTGACTTGTTCCGTTCGACCATGTGGGTCAGCGCGTCGTCGACGTTGATGCCCAGCTGAATCTCACGGGTGGCCCGCGAGAACTCCTCGGCGATAGGCGAGCTGGCGTTCTTGGCCACGGTCGCCAGGGCCTGGGCAAAGGAGAAGCCGGCCTTCAGCGCATTGGACAGCAGGATGATGGTGTCGCCGAGCTGACGGTTGAACAGGCGTGCGCGCCGGTTCTGCAGGAAGCGCAGGATAAATCCGCTGGCAAACCAGGCCACCGGCGGCCCCACCAGGAAGACCAGCGGGTTGCCGAAGCGCAGTGCCAGCAGCAGCCCGAGCAGGACCCCCGATCCGGCGACCGCAAGGACCCACTCGGACGACTTCAGCTTGAGGTCGGCCCGGGCCAGCTCCTCGGCCAGCTTGCCGCTGGTCGCCGTGCGATCAAGCAGCGGGTTGAGGGCGTCGGTGAGGCCGCGGATGGCGTCGCGCGGTGAGCGCGGACCGGCGTTCGGCGTGTGCGCCTCTGCCCAGCCCGCCCCAGCTCCGTAACGGTTGAGCCGGGTGGCGAGCTCATCCTCCTGTCGTCCCCGGGCGAGACCGTAGACCACGAGGGCCACGGCGCCGGCCAGAAGGGAGGCGGCAATGAGTTGGATTGTGGTCACGGGACGAGCTCCACCTTGCGGGTCATTTCTCGACCGGTCCGGCTACTTTCCGAAGAGCCGGGTCAGGTCGTCGGCGCCGCTGCCGGGGTCGTTCTTCTGGGGCAGATCGACGGGCTTGCTGTCCTGGTAGCCGGAGTTGTAGTCCTGGCGCGAGCGGAGGACGTACTTGAGCACCTGGCCGCCGGGGGAGAGCAACTTGGCCTGCGCGTTGAGGTCGATCTGGCCGTTGCTGTTCGGCTTGGGGTTGTTGATCGCCTCGAGCGCGGCGGGGTTGGAGCGTGCCAGCAGAGCGGTCATCAGCTCGGCCTGCGAACGCGGCAGCTCGATGATGTACACGCCGGCACCTGCGCCCGACGGACCGGTGGTGGCAGGTTGGCCACTCGCCGGGGCAGCGACGCTGCCGGGGTTGACACCGGCGCGGAGAACATGGACGTCCTGGAAGCCGTAGCGGACCGTGCCGTTGCTCAGCTCAATGAGAATGTCGATGTGGTCGTCGGCCTGGATGTACTGGCCCACCGAGTACAGCTCAGGGCTGCGGTTGGGGTCAGACGCCTCCTTGGCCGGAATCGCCAGCGCGACATAGCCCTTCTGGATCTGCAGGCCGGCGCTCAGCGCCTTGGAGGGAGCATTCGGCGAGCTCAGCAGCGACTGGGTGATCGGCGTGTTCGCGGTAATCGGAAGCGCCGCAACCTGACCGGAGACCGCCCGGGGGTCGAGCACCGCATCACGAGGCGCGAGGGCCACGTTGGCCGTGGTCACCAGGTCGGGGGTGAGCGCGGTGCCGGCGGCGATGTCCGCCTTGGCCACCACGACCGACTGCGTTGCCGAGCCGCCGCCGCCGCTGCCGCTGCGCGACACATACAGGCTCAGGCCGAACGCGGCCACGGCGAGCACAATGCCGATGAGAACGAAGAGACGGTTGCTACGGGGTTTGACCTCAGCTGCCACGGGGGATTTCTCCGAATAGCGCACGGCGCGTTGTGAGTGTGTCCCCCGACCACCGTTGTGTACTCCGCATCCGCCGGTCTCGAATCACCGGTGATGCTGACTGCACAACCCTTGGGGGGCAGGGCTCAGCGAGTGTGATTCACCCGCGGCGGTTTTATGTCGCCGTACGGTAACAAGCGCAATGCGAACGGGTGAGGCGTTCCCACGCCTGGGTCGCAGCCGGCCAAAGCATTGCAGGGCAACGATCCGGGCCGGGTCAGGGGTCGAGGCGACCGGTCGTCTGGGCGCGCATCAACACGTCGAGAATGTCATTGCGATAGGGGGCAATGGCATGGATCTTGCGGTAGATGCGCAGTGCGCCCTTGACGTCGCCGCGCGCTCGGGTGAGCCGGGCGACACGCTCCAGGTAGGAGACCGCCAGGTCGACATCTCGGTCGTCGATGCACACGTCGGCGAGCCGGGTCAGCGGCTCCTCGAACACCGGGTCGGCGCGCGACGCCGCCAGGTAGCACGATGTCGCTGCCATGCGCTTGCCCATCGCCCGGCACCGGTCACCGGTATCGAGAGCCAGTTCGGCTACCGCGCGGCAGGCGTTGTCCTGGGCGAGCTGCTGCAGGATGGCGCCGGTCTGGTCGTACTTCTTGCGGCGCAGCAGGTCTTCGATGCCACGACGCGGCGTGCTCAGGTCGGGCTGCGACTCTTCCTCCTGATCGGCCGGCTGCCAGCTGTCCGCAGGGAGGTCGCCGGAGGAGGCCCGCCGGGCGCCCTCGCCGGCGAGCTCCGGTTTGCGCACGCGCCAGCTCACTCCGGAGGCAGGGACCGCGCCGGCCTCCGGCCCGTCGTGGTCGCCTTCTGGCTCGCCAAGTCCCTCATCGTCCGCCCAGACGTCGGGGACAAGTGAGGGTTCGTGCCGGGCTTGCGCGGGCCGCGCGATCTCGGTGAACTTTGCTGTCCACGGGGCGGGCGTCTGGAGGGCGGGCGGACGTGCCGGGGTCGCATCGGGCGGGGTGACCAGGTCGATGAAATCCGCGGCCCCATCGCTGGCCGCAGTCGACTCGCTCTCCGTCCCCGTGGCCGCGTCACGGGCAGGCGGCTCCGGCTCCGCAGGCGCGGGCATCAGCTCGAAGGCCGGCTCGTGTCCGTTCGGCTCAGGCGGCGCAGCGGCGGGGGCATCGCGGAGCATCGCCTCATCCTCGAGAGGGCTGAAGCTGGGTGATACCTCCTCGGCGACGGGTCCCTCGGGGAGCATGTCGACGGGGTCGGTCAGGTGAAAGCCGGCCCTCGGGGCCACCACAGTTGGCGCCAGGTCGGCGGGGGGCGGCGCCAGAGGTGTCGCCTCGGACGCGAGGTCCGGGTCGGATCCGGCGCCGGCCCACCGGTTCCCAGAGTGGAAACCCTCCGCGGCGGCGCTGCCGGCGCCGTCTGGCTGCTCGTCCTCCGCCTGGTCATCGGCAATCGCCGGGTGGTCATCGGCGGCCGAAGGTGCCGGCGCCGGCACTGCCGCGGTCGGGCTGACCTCGAGCTCCGCCGGCTGCATCAGCGCCACGTTCGGCGCAGGTTGCAGCGGGACCACGTGCTCGGATCTCGCCTGGCTCTCCAGGGTCCCGAATCCACCCCGCCGTCGCTCGGGTTCGTCAGCGGGCTGCTCGGTCGGCGACGAGGCGTCGAGAGCCAGCAGGAACTCGTACACGGTCCTGCGCATCCGTCGGCTGGTGTCCCTGGCCTGGTCAGGCGTTCCGGCCGCGAGCACCATCTGCGCGGCCGCCTCGACCACCGCGAGCAGGTCTTGCTCGGCCAGCTCCCCGCGGGACTCCAGGTCGACCAGCCGGCTCTCCACGAAGTCGGTCAGCCCAGCCACCTCAGGGTGCACCGCGATGGCAGTCCCCATCCAGCCACGCCGGATAACCGCGACCTGCTCATCGGTTGCCGTGATCACATTGGCCTCCAGGCTTGACAGAGGGCGCTCAATCTACGCGGCATCTGAGGATCTGTTCGCCACCGCGACCGCGTTGCGACGCTCCCGGCATGCGTCCGCCTCACTGGCCCCGGCCCCCCGGTGACGCAATCCGCGACCGCAGCGATCCGGGCGCGCAACGGCGCCGCTGACCTTTCCCAATAATGGAGACACGCCACCACCCGGGCGGCCACTGAGGAGACTGTCGTGGCGTTCTTTGCCCGCGAGAACATCGCCGTCCCGGACGAGCGCAAGGGCCAGATCGTTTTCAAGTGGCCGGACCAGCAGATCCGCCGGTTCACCAAGGCGATCGTGGCTCCGGACGAGGTCGCCGCATTCCTCTACCAGGGGCAGGTGATCGGCACGCTGCCTCCCGGCAGGCACGAGGTGGACGCCACCGAACTGCCCTTCCTCGGCATGTTCAAGGACATCCTCACCGGAAACAACGCCTACCGGACCGAGCTCTACTTCGTGTCCACCCGCGAGCATCCCGACCAGCGCTTCGGCGGCCGTATCGACGATGTCCAGGACCCGGTCACCGGACTGGTGGTGGGTCTGCGCGTCTACGGCGAGTACTCGCTCGCGGTGAGTGACCCGGTCCCGCTGATCACCCGCTTGACCGGCACCGTGGACGTCCAGGACAACAGCCAGATCACGGACTGGGTAGCCGAGCAGCTGCTCAAGGTACTGCGCACCGATGTCACCGCCCACATCACTCGCAACGGGTGGCCCATCCTCGGCCTCGCCGCCTACGTGCCGGAGATCGAGGCCTCGGTCATCCAACTCGCCGAGAGCCAGCTGGAGACCTACGGGCTGCGCATTGCCCGGCTCGGCAACTTCACCATCTCCCTCTCCGACGAGGACGAGCAGACCCTCAAGGGGCTGGCCAAGGACACGGCCTACTCGCGTCTCGCCGGGTCGTTCGGTCAGTACGCCGCGGGGGAGATGCAGCTCGGGGCGGGGGAGGGAATGTCTCGAGGCGGAGGCGGAGCAACCGGCGGTGCCTTCGTCGCCGCCGGCCTTGGCCTGGGCCAGCAGGCCGCCCAGCCGGCGCAGCCCGGGCCCACGCCGCCGCCGCCGCCGGGCTTTGCCGGGGGTGGGGCGGCGGGATATCAGCCGAACGCGGCCACCAGGTGCCCCTCGTGCGGTACGGGCAACCCCGCCGGGGCGAGGTTCTGTGCCACATGCGGCACAGCTCTGGCCCCCGCGGTGACCCACTGCACGCAGTGCAACTCCGAGCTCCTGCCGGGAGCCAAGTTCTGCGCCGCCTGCGGCCACCCGGTGGACGCGGCGGCAGCGGAGCCCGCGCCCCCCGAGGACCCACCCGCGCCCCCGACCGCCGGCTGAGGTCTGGTTCTCGGCAGCGCAACAACCGCGGGCTCGCCCGGCTGCCGCCGAGCAGGCGCCGCCGTGACCCGCGGCAGGGGCTACGCTGCGGGCGGTGAGGAGGGTTGCGTGGCAGCGGCGGTGATCGAGGTGCGCGACATGCGCAAGGCCTACGGCGCCACCGAGGCGGTTCGCGGGGTCAGCTTCGAGGTGGGCGAGGGCGAGGTTTTCGCCCTCCTTGGCCAAAACGGAGCGGGAAAGACCAGCGTCGTGGAGATTCTCGAGGGGTACCGGCGGGCCGACTCCGGCGAGGTGCGCGTCCTTGGCGAGGACCCCGCCCGCGCCTCCCGCTCGCTGCGCGAGCGGATGGGCATCGTTCTTCAGGAGTGCGCCGTGCCTCCCTACCTCCGCGTGGCCGAGGTGGTGGAGTTGTACGCGGGGTACTACCCGACGCCTCGCGATCCAGCAGAGGTGCTGGCCGCGGTGGGGCTGACCGACAAGGCGGGAGCGCGGGTTCGCACCCTGTCGGGGGGCCAGCAGCGCCGCCTCGACCTCGGCCTTGCCCTGGTCGGCAGGCCTCGCGTGGTGTTCCTTGACGAGCCAACCACGGGGTTCGACCCAAGTGCGCGGCGCGCGGCCTGGGAGATCGTCCGGGGGATGCGTCAGGGTGGGACCACGGTGCTGCTCACCACCCACTACATGGACGAGGCCCAGCAGCTTGCCGACCGGGTCGCGGTGATGGTCGCCGGCCGGGTGGTGGCGGCCGGCGACCCCAGCAGCCTGGGCGGCAGGGACCGGAGCGCGTCCCGGATCACCTTCCGGCTGCCCAAGGGTGTGGCCCCGCCGGACTCAATTCCCGCTGGGTCGGCCAGCACCTCCGGGATGGTCAGTTTCGACACGACCGCACCGGTGGCCGTTCTCCACCAGCTGACCGGCTGGGCGCTGCGATGCGGCGTCGAGGTAGAGGCGCTCAGCGTCACGGGGCAGTCGCTGGAGGACGTGTACCTGGAGCTGACAAGCAATGAATGACGCCGCGCTGCTCCTTCGCCAGGTGCGCTCCGAACAGCGCAGCCTCTGGCGCAACCCGGCGTCCGCCTTCTTCACCCTGGTCCTGCCGCTGGTCTTCCTGGTGATCTTCGCCAGCCTCTTTCGCAACAGCCGCGTCTCCCAGCTGGGCAACATCCCCTTCGACCAGTACTACGTCCCCGCGCTCGCCGCATTCGGGGTGATGGGGGCCACGTTCACCAACCTGGCGATCACCATCAGTCTCCGCCGCGACTCGGGCGGCCTGAAGCGGCTCCGCGCCACCCCCCTGCCCCGGTGGGTGTTCTTCGCCGGGCTGATCGGCTCGGCCATCCTGGTGGCGCTGCTCATGGTGGTGCTCACCACCGCCGTGGGTGTGCTCTTCTACGGGCTGCACTTCTCCGGGCACTACCTTCAGACCGGGCTGGTGCTCGCCGTGGGAGCGGGGTGCTTCTCGGCCCTCGGCATTGCCCTCACCTGTCTGGTTCCCAACGCAGACGCGGCACCGGCGGTCGTCAACGGCGTCTTCCTTCCGCTGGTGATGATCTCCGGCACCTTCTTCCCGGTAGAGGGGGCGCCGGCATTCCTGCGGACGATCGCCGACGTCTTCCCGATCCGCCACTTCACCCGCGCCGTGGTCGCCGTCTACAACCCGCAGGGAGGGGCGGGACTGCCGGGCGGCGATCTGCTGGTGCTGCTGGCGTGGGGCGGCGTGGCCCTCCTGGTGGCCCTCCGCGGTTTTCGCTGGGAGGCGCCGCGCAGTTGACCCGTTATGCCCGCGGCCCGGTCACCCAGGCGGCGTCCGGCTCGAGTCGGGGCTGGAGGGCTGGGGCGTCAGCATGGGGAGGGCCAGTTCGTTCTCATCCTGGCGGGCGGCGAGGGCGAGCACATCGCTGAGCCCGAAGGCGCCCGCGCGTCCGCGGACGACCAGCCGGTTGACCACCGTGGACAAGCGCCATTCCAGGGTCACCTGGTCAAGCTCAGTGCCGGCCGCGCTGGTGGCCTGACGCAGGTCTGCGTGCGCCTCGTCGCCAAGCGGACCCGCCGCAACCGGCAACTCGCCTGGCAGACGGTCGCGGGCCCGCGCAGCGATCTCCAGCGCCCGTGAGGCCGAACCCGTGTCGGGATAGCAGCTCGCTCGGGCGGTGATGTCGACCGGCCCGTTGGCGGTGGCGAGGTCGCGGACGCGGCGGAAGTAACGCACCTCGGCGACCGTCCGTGGTCGGGGGGTCCCAGCCGATGCGGACACGCTGCCCGGGTCGCCGTCGGAACCGACCAGGTGGCTCGGCTCTGTGGCCTCGAAGCCGGGGCCGCTCAACTGGTCGAGCCCGAGCAGGGCCCGGGGGCAGCTGACCTCGATCGCGGCCGGTGGGGTGACTCCGCCGGAGCAGGCGGTCAGGGCCAGCAGGAGAGCGATCGCCCCGGCGACCTGCGGACCACCATTTCTGGGGCAGCCGAGGCGACGGATCACTCGTAGCGGATTCCGGCCACGATGCTCGCCCGGACTGCCCTGATCGCGGGAACGACGGTTGCCAGGATCGCCCCGCCGACCACCGCGGCCACGACCGTCGCCGCGGTCGACACCGGGAAGACGAAGCCCGGGGTGAACCCGGGGACCGCGCTGACCCGGAGCATCGGCGCCGCCACCAGGCACCCGGCGGCCACCCCGACCGCGGCACCGGTGGCGGCCAGCAGCGCCGCCTCGGCGAGGATCAGCCGGAGTGCCCGCTGCCTGGCCATGCCCACTGCGCGGAGCAGGCTCAGCTCACGCGCCGCCTGGCGCACGTTGACCAGCAGGGTGTTGACGACCGCCAGCATGGCGATCAGCACGGCGACCCCGGAGAGCGCGAGCAGCAGCCCCACCGAGTGTTCGATCGCCTGCTGGGCGCTGCCGCGCACCGCGTCGATGGAGACCGCCTGCATCCCGTAGCGCGCCGCGACCCCCTGCAGGGTGGGCAGGAGGTCGCCGTCGGTCACCACCTGGAGGTCGTCGAAGCCGCGAGCCTGGTCACCGAAGCTGGCCACCGCGAGGCGCCGGTCGATCATCAGCGTCTCGCGACCGTCGCCGCCCGGCAGGGAGTGTTCCACCACGCCGGCAACGCTGAGCTCGACGGCCGCGGGGCCGGTGCCGGCTCGCAGGTGGCTGCCGCGGTGCAGATGCTCCGCGTCGGCCATCTGCCTGGGCACCAACACGCTCGGCTGGGCCGCCAGGGTGACCAGGGCAGTGGTGCGGTCGCCGACGATGTCCAGCCCCTCACGGTCGGCGTAGATGGCCGGGTCGATGGCTGCGAAACCGACAGGACCGCCGTCGACAGTCTCGGCGAAGAACCGGATCGAGCTGACCAGGCGAACTCCTCGCTGGTTCTGGAAGTTTTTGGCCAGATCATCGCGCTGGGTCACCCCGCTGTGAATGACGGCATCGCCCACCAGGATGCGGCTGATCCAGTGGTCGCTCTCCGAGAGGGCCCCCGCGGTCAGGGCGCTGACCGCCACGGCGACCGCGGTGGCGGTCATCAGCCCCGCGGTGGTGAGCGCGGTCCGGTTGCGTCGCCGGGCGAGCCCCGCCGCAGCCATCGGGGCCTGCCAGCTGAGTGGGGAGGCCACCAGGCCGAGAAGGCGCACCACCGGGGGGGCGAGCAGCGGCATCGCCGCGGCCACGGCGCCGAGCAGCAGGGCAGCGCCCACGGCGACGAGGACCCCGCTCCCGGAGAGCAGCAGCACCGTCCCCGCAACACCGAGCATCGCCGCGGCGACGATCACCGGCCGACGCAGCGGTTCCCGGCCCGCGTTGGCCGCAGGGCGGACGGCGGCGAGCGGGGGAATCCTCCCGGCGGCGACGGCCGGCAGCAGGCCGCCGGCCACCGCGACGACGACGCCGATGAGCGCCGCCGCCACCGCGAGGGTGGCCGATACGCCGGCCCGCGGAGCCGGCAGGTCCGCCGCCGAGTAGGCGCGCACCAGGGCACCTCCGGCCAGGTATCCGAGGCCGACTCCCGCCACCCCACCCGCGAGGGCGCAGAGCGCCACCTCGATGGCCAGCAGCCGGATCACCTGGGACGCGCTGGCGCCCGCTGCGCGGAGCAGGCCGATCTCGCGGCGGCGCTCGTAGATCCCCAGGGACACGCTGTTGGCGGTCACCCCGGCTCCGATGACGATGCTCAGGGCGGTGACCAGGAGGAGGAGGGGACGCAGGTCGTGGAGCGGCTCGGCACCGCCGGCACGCGGGTCGACCACACTGACCGCGCCGTGCAGGTCGCGCCGGATCGCCTGGGCCACCGTCCCCGCGGAGGCCCCCGGCGCCAACCGGACGGCCACCAGCGGACTGTGCAGCCCGAGGCCGAAGGCGCGTTCCACCGTGGCCGCACCCGCGAACACCGCGGAGTGGGTGAAGGCGGCGCCTCCACTGGTTCCCGCGGTCAGGCCCACCACGCGGAAGCGGTCGGGTCCGGTACCGGTGGTGAGCAGGATCGAGTCACCCACCCGTACTGCCCTGCGGAGCTTGGTGGACCCGTCCCCGAGGGCGGCCGCCAGTCCGGCGTCGACGGCGACCTCGTTGGTTGCGTCGACCCGGGGCAGCCGGCCGCTGCGCAGGTCAACGGTGCGCAGCGCCACCAGCCCGTTCCGGCTCACGCCCACCAGGAGGGCCTCAAGCGCGTCTCCTGAGATGTCGGCGCGGGTGGCCACGCGCTTCTCCAGCAGGGGCGCAGCCTCACGCACCCCGGCGGCGCTGCCGATGGCAGCGAGCTGAGCCGGCGTCAGGGCCCGGCCGGCAGTGGTTCGCACGTCGAGCTCCGCGGCCCCCGCGCGGAGCGCCTGGGCGTCGCGCGCCTGCTGGTCCAGCCCGGCGAGGGCAGCCTGCACGCCGATGATCACCGCGACCCCGAGGGCCACCGCCGCCAGGGTCAGCAGGGAGCGCAGCGGCCTGGCTCGCAGCGCCCGCCAGGCCAGCGGCCACAGGGCGCTCATCGGCTGTCCCGATCTCCCGGCGACGTCACAGGCTGAGCTCGTTGAGCCGGGCCACCAGTGGACCGGTGTTGGGCAGGATGACCCCATCCTGCTCTCGGCGTTCCAGCCGGACCTCCTCGACGATGGCCCCGTCGCGCATCACCATCACCCGGTCGGCGTAGGCCGCGACCCGCGCGTCGTGGGTCACCAGCACGGTGGTCTGCTGCTCGCGACGGCAGAGCCGCGCCAGCAGCGCCATCACCTCGTGTCCTGTGGTCCAGTCGAGGTTGCCGGTGGGCTCGTCGGCAAGCAGCAATGCCGGTGCTGCCGCCAGGGCGCGGGCGATGGCGACCCGTTGCTGCTCGCCGCCGGAGATCTCCTCCGGTCCGTGGCCCTGGAGGCCGTGCAGGTTCAACTGGTCCATGAGCGCCGCCACCCGGTTGGTGATCGCCTGGCGCCCGGAGCGGTCGCCGCGGCGAAACAGCCCACCCTGCTCGCGGAGCCGGAGCGGTAGGGCGATGTTCTCGGCCGCCGACAGGGTTGGCAGGAGGTTGAAGAACTGAAAGACGAACCCGATGTGGTCGCGACGGAAGGCCGCGAGGGCAGCGTCACGCAGGGCGTACAGGCTTTCCCCCTCGACCCGCACGCTGCCGCTGTCGGGGGGCTCGAGGCCGCCGAGACAGTGGAGCAGGGTGCTCTTCCCGCAACCGCTCGGCCCCATCAGGGCCACGAACTCGCCGCGCGCGATGCTGAGGTCGACGCCGTGGAGCACCTCGCGCGGCGGCCGGCTGATGCTGTAGGTCTTGTGCAAGCCCTCGGCGACGAGGACGTCCGGCGCCTGCTCGGGGGGGGCCGGCAGCCGATCGGTGACGGTGATCACAGGAGGTCTCCGATGCCGGAGCTTCGCTCTCGGCCGGGTTGTCAGGGAGTCAGGTGTCAGTCGACGAGATAGGCCTCGAGCACTGCCTCGACCGAATCGGCGAGGTAGCCTCCGCCCCCCTGGGTGGGTGGCGGTGCCAGTGCGTCAGTGGGTGCGACGTCGAGGACGGGAACCGTTCTCGGTGCCGGGGCGGCCACGGGGGTGGCCACAGGCGGCGCGGCCGCGGGCGAGGCGACCAGGGGCGGCTGTGCCGGGGGCGGCGGGGCGGGGTCGTTGCGCACCGGCGCGAGGACGGCCGTCGGGCCGGTGGCCGCGTGCACCGGGGAAGCGGGTGGCGGGCTGCCCCCCAATTGGGCGAACTCCTCGCTGAACATCCACACGTTGCCGTAGGGTCCACCGCCAACTCCGCTCCAGCTGTTCGACTGCGCGGTGCCGACCCCGAGGTGGGTGTAGCTGCGGTTCAGGATGTTGGACCGATGCTCGGGACTGTTCATGAACTCGGTGTTGATGAACTGCGCGGCTGCTCCCGGATCGGTTGGTCCGCTGTCCCAGCCGATGTTCTCGCCGGCTGATACGTAGTGGACGTTGTTCGCCTGCATCATCGCGAAAACCAGCTGGCCGCACCCGAGGATGGGATGGGCAAAGTAGTTGCGGCTGATCATGTCCTGCGAGCGTCCGTACACGGTGAAGCCGCAGCCGTGGTATGGCGTCCCCTCGCCGATACCCGCCAGGGTTGCGCTTCCCTGCAGTGAGCCGACGCCGTTGCTGCTGCGGTCCTGGTTGGTCAGGGCGAAGAGATCGGCGTTGGCAGCGGAGCTCGCGGCCACCTCGCGGCCGCCACCGCCGGCAAGCCCTGCGCAGGCCGCAGCGCCGAGAACACACCCGGTGACGGCCACCCGGCCCGGCCGACGCGTGCGCGTCACAGCGGACTGGGCGGCTCCGGCGCGCAGCACGGCGGCGGTCGCCTGCAGCCGCGCCCACGCGGCATCGCGGGAAACGTCGCCGGGGTCCGCGACGCGCGGCGACATGACGGTTGGCTTCACGGGCCGACTATAGGCACCGCCGCAGCGCTATCAGGTGTCCCGTGACCACCGCGTCATCCCGGCGTTGCAGCCGTTGTCCACCGCCGCTGTGCGCCGGCCTCTCCACAGAATCGTTGCAGCTTGTGTCGGGGCGCCTCACGGGGCCGGTGTAGCCTGCGGTCGCGGCGTTCTCACGCTGCGGACCACACGGCGGAGATGTCACGAATGTCGCTTCTCGACCGGGTGCAGCGCAAGGCCGAGGAGGGCCCGGGCGGTGCTCCCTACCAGCCGCGTGAGGCGGCTCCGCCGGTAGCACCGGCGGGCCCACCCTCCGCCCCGCCCCGGCCCGTCCTGCCCGCGCCCGAGAGCGCTCGGCCGGGGGGCGGACCCGCCACCTCCGCGCTGCTCAACCGCACCGCGATGCAGCGGCCGGGAATGGTCCGCCCCGGCACCCAGACCAACGCCGCCTACCTCGCGCTGAAGCATCGCGTGCACGCGCGCCTGGTTGAGGAGCTGGCGTCGTCCGACGCGCAGCCTGACGAGACGGTGCGAACGCGGATCGCAGAGCTGGTCAACGATGTGGTCGGTGAGCAGGGGCTGACGATGACCCGCCAGGACCGCCAGCGGGTTGCCGAAACGGTGGTTCACGACGTGCTCGGTCTCGGCCCGCTCGAGGCGCTGCTCAACGACGAGGCGATTTCCGAAATCATGATCAACGGGCCCAAGCAGGTCTACGTCGAGCAGAAGGGCCGGCTCACCCTGAGCTCGGTTCAGTTCGACAGCAATGAGCAGCTGATGCAGGTGATCGACCGGATCGTGTCGAGCATCGGGCGCCGCGTCGACGAGTCGTCGCCGATGGTGGATGCTCGTCTCAAGGACGGCTCGCGGGTCAACGTGATCATCCCCCCGCTGGCGTTGCGTGGGCCGACGGTGACAATCCGGAAGTTCAGCCGCGATGCCCTGCAGACCGAGGACCTGGTCAAGTACGGCTCCGCCACGGCTGACATGCTCGGCTTCCTGCGCGCGGCCGTGCGCGGCCGGTTGAACGTCGTCGTCTCGGGAGGTACCGGCTCAGGAAAGACGACCACCCTCAACATCCTCAGCTCGTTCATCCCTGAAGACGAGCGGATCGTCACCATTGAGGACGCCGCCGAGCTTCAGCTCCGCCAGGAGCATGTGGTCACCCTTGAAACCCGGCCCTCAAATGTGGAGGGCAAAGGCGCAATCCACATTCGCGAGCTGGTGATCAACTCACTGCGCATGCGGCCTGACCGCATTGTCATCGGTGAGTGTCGCGGCGGGGAGGCCCTGGACATGCTTCAGGCGATGAATACCGGTCACGACGGCTCGCTGACGACCCTCCACGCCAACAGCCCCAAGGAGAGCATCGGACGCCTTGAGACCCTGGTGCTCATGGCCGGTGCCGATCTGCCATCGCGAGCGATCCGCGAGCAGATCGCGTCCGCGGTGCACGTCATCGTGCAGCAGTCGCGGCTGCGCGACGGGTCGCGCAAGATTGTCTCGATCACCGAGGTCATCGGGATCGAGACCGGGGAGGTCAAACTCCAGGAGATCTTCACCTTCAAACAGACCGGCATCGACGACGAAGGGAAAGTGCTCGGCGCACTCACCCCCACCGGCGTGATCCCGCACTTCCTCGACCATCTCGCCGCCGAGGGCGAGGGGCTGCCGCTGGAGATGTTCCAGGCGATCAAGCTGGCCCCGCAACGCGA
>JBHEMT010000080.1:0-4371 GCA_046262435.1 Candidatus Dormibacteria bacterium
CACCGTGTACTCCACCGCCTGCCGGTTGATCACCGGCAGCACACCGGGGAGCCCAAGGCACACGGGACAGGTGTTGGCATTGGGCGGGCTGCCCACGTACTCGGCGCTGCAGGAGCAGAACATCTTGCTCTGGGTCAGCAGCTGGGCATGGACCTCGAGGCCGATCACCGCCTCGTAGTCGGTGGTCACCGGAGCGGGGGGTGCCTGCCCGACCGCCCCACTCATGCCGCGGCCTCGGCGAGCGGTGCGCGACGCCGGTGCCATTCCGTGGCCTGCTCGTAGGCGTGGGCCACGCGCATCACCCGGGCGTCGGCGAAGCGGGGACCGATCACCTGAAGTCCAACCGGCAGGCCACCCACCTCGCCGCAGGGAACGGAGATACCCGGCAGCCCGGCGAGGTTGACAGGGATGGTCAGCGCGTCACAGAGGTACATCGACAGCGGGTCAGAGCGAGCCCCCAGCGGAAAGGCCACAATCGGCGACGTGGCGCACACCAGCGCGTCCACCTTGTCGAAGGCGGCGGCGAACTCCGCGGCGATCAGGGTGCGAACCTTCTGCGCCTTGCGGTAGTACGCGTCGTAGTACCCGCTGGAGAGCGCGTAGGTGCCGAGCATCACCCGCCGCTTCACCTCAGGACCGAAGCCGTGGTCACGGGTGTCGAGGTAGGTCTGGGTGAGCGAGGCACGTTCCTCACGCAGTCCGAAGCGCACGCCGTCATAGCGGGCGAGGTTCGAGGAGCACTCCGCCGGGGCGATGATGTAGTAGGTGGACAGCCCCGCCTCGGTGGTGGGCAACGACACCTCCTCGAGGGTCGCGCCCATGCTCTCGTACACCCGCAGCGCCTCCTCCACCGCGTTGCGGACGCCGGGCTCGAGGCCCTCGCCGAAGTACTCGCGAGGCACCCCGAGCCGCATACCCGCGACGCCCTGAGTCAACCCCGCCATCGGGTCGTCGAGCGCGTCCGGAGCCGAGGTGCTGTCGCGCGGGTCGTGTCCTGCAATGGTGCGATAGATGAGCGCGCAGTCCTCCACCGTGTGACTGAACGAGCCAACCTGGTCGAGCGACGACGCAAAGGCGATCACCCCGTAGCGCGACACCCGCCCGTAGGTCGGCTTGAAGCCGACGGTGCCGGTGAGCGCGGCCGGCTGACGGATGGAACCGCCGGTATCGGTGCCCAGGCTGTAGGGCACCTGACCCGCGGCCACCGCGGAGGCCGAGCCGCCGCTGCTACCCCCCGGCGCACGGCCGAGGTCCCAGGGATTGTGCACCGGACCGAATGACGAGTTCTCGTTGGAGGAGCCCATCGCGAACTCGTCGCAGTTGGTCTTGCCCACCACCACCGCACCCGCGTCGAGCAGGCGCTGCACCGCAGTGCCGGTATAGGGAGGCACAAAACCGCGCAGGATCTGTGAACCGGCTGTTGCCTGGACTCCCTCGAGGATGAGGACGTCCTTCAATGCCACCGGAACTCCGCACAGCGGCGATGCGGTGTCGCGCTCGGTGCGCAGCCGGCGGTCGGCGGCCTCCGCCTGGGTCACGGCCAGGGCCTCGGTCCGGGTCAGAAAAGCGCCCACCCGCGCATCGGTGGCGTCGATACGGGCCAGCGCGGCGTCGAGCAACTCGCGCGCGCTCATCTCACCGGCGCGCAGCGCCGCAGCGGCGCCCGCGACGGTGTCCAGGGGGTGGTTCACTCCTGGATCGCCCCCACCTGGAAGTGGTTGCCCTGGCGCAGCGGTGCGTTGGCCAGGGCGGCCGCCACCGGCAGCGACTCGGCACGGACGTCGTCGCGCCACACATTGACGAGCCCGCTCACCTGCGCGGTCTCGGCGAGGGAGCTGGTGTCCACCTGGTTGAGCCGGGAGATGTGGTCGAGGATGGCGTCGAGCTGCCCGGCGAGCTGCGTGCGCTCGGCATCGTCCAGCCCGAGCCGGGCCAGGGTCGCGACATGGCGCACGTCATCGTCGGTGAGGCTCATCGCCGGGTCAGCGTAGCGCGATCAGGCGCTGGAAGGGCCCCGCTCGCGCGGCTCGTCGCCGTTGAGTGGAAGCCAGGTGAGTACCGCCTGCCGGGTGGGTGCGAAACCTGCACGTCGGTAAGCGGCGAGAGCGGCAGGGTTGTCGTCGCGCGTCCACACGCAGGCGAAGGTCACCTGGCGGTCGCGAAAGAGCTGCGCGGCCCGCTCGAGCAACGCCGAGGCCAGTCCACGCCCGCGGGCGTCGTGCCGAACGACCAGCTCGGCAACCTCGGCCTCGAGCCCCGTCCCCGGGTCGAAGAGCACGCACCAGCACACACCGAGTGCCTCGCCACCGAGGTCGCGAGCGACCAGCAGGTGGTTCTCGCCGGCGAAACGGCGACGCACCGGCGGCATGCCCGCGTCGATCTGGTCGTGCGACTGCCGCGGATGGTCGTAGTGGTCCTGCTCGGTGTGGGCAAGATCGACGAGAAGCGCGCGAACCGCGGCGTCGTCCTCGTCGACCAGCGGCTCGATGCGATATTGCGGCTGGTCAGCGGGCACGCGCGCATGCAACCACGTACGGCCCGGTACGGGTCTACGGGGTAGACACGCTGCCGCCGGTCGACGAGGGGGCGGGGCCGACCAGGGGCTGCATCAGCCCAGGTCCGCAGATCGCGTGCGGTGGAGGCGGAACGGCCACCGGCGCAACCGGCTGGCCGTTCGATGTCTGGCCGGCGATCCCTGGAGCCACCTGCGTGGGCGTCTGCGGGTTCGCCGGTGAGCCGGCATTCCCAGGAGCGGCCGTCGGAGTCCCTGCCACCGTGCCGCCGAGGAGCGGCCCGGACACGGGGCAGGGCGGCTCGGACGGCGGCGGAGCCGGCACCGGCGGACTGCCCGCGAGCCTCGTCCACGCCGAGCCATCCCAGCTCCAGAGGTCGCCAAGTTGATGGATCCCGCCCTCGTCCCTGCTCTCGCCACCGAACAGGAGCACGTGTCCGCGGCCGTCTGCCGCGCTGGCGAAGTCGAACCGGGCCGGCGGCGGGTTGGCGTGGGGGCGCTGGCTCCAGCGGTGGCCGTCCCACTCGAAGGTGGCCGAATCCGGGCGCCCCCCCCTCTGATACGCAGCTTGGCCGAGGCCCACCAGGCCGCGTCCCGGATCGCTGAGAATGGCGTACAACGGCGGCACCTCCACGCCGGCCAGCTCGGCCCAGGCTCCCCCGCGTATGGCGTACTCAGTACTCGAGCAGCAGGTCGCTGCGGCCGCGGGCCTCCCCACCGCCAAACAGCGGACGGCCTGGGAGCCGCGCGATGACGCCGCTGGCGAGGCGGTCACTACTCCCGGCTGGGCAGGGGCACGACCATCGACCGTGTCGAGACCGAGCGGCCCCCTGCACACGCCGTTGTTCGCGAAGGCGACCACCTCGCCGGATGCCGAGTCGTAGGTGATTGACGCGCCGGGGACGGACGCAAGCAGAGGCCCCGCCGACTGGGTGATCCGCCACCCGTTTCCGTCGCCGGTGAGGATCCGATGCCGGGGCGCCGGGACCGCGAAGGAGCACGGGAACACAGCCGCAGGTTCGACGACGTATCCCCCCGGAGCCGTCGGCGCTCCCACCAGCCGTGGGGCAGTGGAGCTCGTGGCCGTGCCCGTGTCCCCGACCGAAGCGGTGCCCCTCCCCTGGCCCTCGGCCGGCGCCGGCACTGGGCAGCGCGCGGCGCCCTGCGGACCCTGAACGTCAAAGGCCAGCTCGTCGATGACCACCCTGCCGGTCCGGTCGGTGGTGGCGCCGACAACGCTGCCATCTCCGAGCAGGGGAAGCGCGGCGCGCCGGCTCCAGTCGCTTCCGTCCCAGCTCCACACCTCCGCCGCGTGCCGGGAGATCGTCGGGCAGTTACCGCCACCGATGGGCAGCAGGCCGCCCGACTGCGTCGGAAGCACCTTCACGCTGCCGCCCTGCCCATTGCCGCCCTGCAGCGTTCCCGCGAAGCAGGGCCTCCCCAACGCGGGACCGCCAGGTCCGGCCGCGGGCCCCGAACCGGGCAGCATCGACCAGCCGCCGATCAGGAGGACACGCTGTGTTGCCTGGTCGTAGACCGCAAGGGCGTGGTCGCGAGGGGTCGGCGCATGCGCCGGGTGCAGCTGCGCCCAACGGGTCCCGTCCCAGCGCCACGTGTCCCCGAGTGACCTCCGGCCGTCGTTCCCCCCGAAGAGGACGACCCCCGTCCCGTCGAACGCCATCGCGGCGCTGAAGCGGTTGGACGGAGACGCCGCCGCGCCGGCGCCGAACAGCGCGCTGGGACCGCCGCGCAGCCCCAGCGCTCCGCCGGCGACTCCTGCCCCCAGCGCCAGGGCAGCCGCGGATGCCAGCGCCACCGGGCGGCGCGGCAAGCCCACCCCCGCCAGCCGCCCGACCCGC
>JBHEMT010000081.1:0-15203 GCA_046262435.1 Candidatus Dormibacteria bacterium
CGCGGCGTCGGCGACGTGCTCACCAGCCTGGCCACCTGCTGCAAACCGGTGGTCGGCGAGGCCATCCGGGGCTATATCACCCGCGGCAAGGGGGTGACCGTCCACCGCGCCAACTGCGTGAACATGCTCAACGCCAACGACATCGACCGGATCTGCGAGGTGGAGTGGGAGCGCGGCGGCCGCCAGGTGTACCCGGTGGGCATCAAGATCGAGGCGTGGGACCGGACCGGCCTGCTCCGCGACATCGCCGCGGTCATCGCCGAGTCAAAGATCAACCTCAGCGGCGCAGACGTGCAGGTGTACGACGACAAGACCGCGGTGATCTCCACGGTCGTGGAAATCCAGAACCTGACCCAGCTCAGCCGCCTGCTGGAGCGGCTGGAGGCGATTCGCGACGTCCACACGGTGGCCCGCGAGGCCAGCTGAGCCAGCCCTGACCGGGCCTCCAAGGCAGCCACCTCCGGACGGCCCGTAGACTCGGTTCGGTGTCTGTGATCTCCGCGCCGCGCGGTACGCGTGATCTGCTGCCCGCTGACGAGCCGGCGTGGGAGTGGCTGCACAGCGCCCACGTCCGGGTGGCCGGTGCCCACGGATACCGACTGGTGGAGACCCCGATGTTCGAGGCCACCGAGCTGTTCGAGCGCGGCATCGGAGCGGGCACCGACGTCGTCGACAAGGAGATGTACACCTTCAGCGACCGCGGCGGCCGCTCACTCACGCTGCGGCCCGAAGGCACCCCGGCTGTCCTGAGGGCGGCACTCTCCGCCCACCTCGAGCAGGACCACAGGCCGGTCCGGCTGCGCTACGCCGGCCCGATGTTCCGCTACGACCGTCCCCAGGCGGGCCGGTACCGCGAATTCCATCAGCTGGGGATCGAGTGCATCGGCGAGGGCAGCCCCGAGCTCGACGTGGAGGTGATCGAGGTGGGCTGGGCCCTGTTCACCACCCTGGGCCTGGCCGGCGTGAACCTCCAGGTCAACTCCCTCGGCGACCTCGACGACCGCCGCCGCTACCGGGCGGCCCTGGTCGCGTACTACACACCGCTGCGCGAGCAGCTCTGCGAGGACTGCCGCCGGCGGCTCACCATCAACCCGCTGCGCTTGCTCGACTGCAAGCGCGACGCCGGGTTGGTCGCCGCCGCGCCGGAGATCGCCGCCTCGCTCAGCGACGACACGCGCGCCTACTTCCGGCGGGTCCTCGACGGCCTGACCGCGGCCGGTGTGCAACACACGGTGAACGCGCGACTGGTGCGCGGCCTCGACTACTACGCGCACACCACCTTCGAGTTCTGGCACACGTCGCTGCAGGGCGCGCAGAACGCGCTCGGTGGCGGCGGCCGCTATGACGGGCTGGCCGAAATGCTCGGTTTCCCCCCTACCCCGGGAGTGGGCTACGCGCTGGGCACCGAGCGCATCCTGCTCGTCGCCCAAGAGCAGGGGCTCACCCCGGGCCCTGACAGCACAGCAACGGTCGTGGTCGCCAGCGTCGGCGCCGGCCAGGCGGGAGCGGCGGCTGTCGTTGCCAGGGAGCTTCGTGGCGGCGGCCTGACCGTCGTCCTGGACACCGCTGAGCGCAAGCTGGAGCGCAAGCTGCGCAGTGCCGACCGGCTGGGCGCGTCGCTCTGCTGCATCGTTGGCGAGGATGAGGCGGCGGTCGACGGGGTCGCCCTGCGCGACCTGCGCAGCCACACTCAGACCTCGCTGTCGCGCATCGACCTGGTCGCCGCGGTGCGGGCGGCACTGGCACCCATCGGCGCGCTCCAATGAGCACCCAGCGCACTTTGTGCGGCACGCCGCGCACGGACAGGACCGGAGCCACGCTGACCGTCTACGGCTGGGTGGACCGTCGCCGTGACCATGGCGGCCTGATCTTTCTCGACCTGCGCGACCGCAGCGGCGTGGTCCAGGTGGTGATCAACCCCGCAACCGCGCCCGCGGCCCACGCCCAGGCGCAGGAGGTCCGCCTCGAGTGGGTGCTCAAGGTGACCGGAGAGCTACGCCGGAGGGCGCCGGAGAACGTCAACCCGCGCCGGCCGACCGGTGAGGTCGAGCTCCAGGCCACCGAGTGCACCGTGCTCAGCGCGGCGCGCACCCCACCGTTTCAGGTCAACGACGACGCCGAGGTGGAGGAGAAGCTGCGCCTGCGCTACCGCTATCTGGACCTGCGTCGGCCCAGCCTGCAGCGCAACCTGCGGGTGCGCTCGGTGTTCATCAATGCGCTGCGCACGGCGATGAACGACCAGGGCTTCATCGAGATCGAGACCCCCAACCTGATCCGCGCGACGCCGGAGGGCGCGCGCGACTACCTGGTGCCGAGCCGGGTGACCCCGGGCAGCTTCTACGCCCTGCCCCAGTCGCCGCAGCTGTACAAGCAGCTCTGCATGGTCGCCGGCCTCGACCGCTACTTCCAGGTCGCCCGCTGTTTCCGCGACGAGGACCTCCGCGCGGACCGGCAGCCCGAGTTCACCCAACTCGACATCGAAATGTCCTTCGTCGATGAGGAGGACGTGTACGGCGCGCTGGAGACCACGATCGCCTCGGCCTGGACAGCGGCGGGCTTTCGCGGGGCGATCCGCACCCCCTTTCCGAGGCTGAGCTGGGAGGACGCGATGGCTCGGTATGGGGTGGACAAACCGGACACCCGCTTTGGCATGGAGCTGCAGGACCTGACCGAGGCAGTGCGCGGCTCCCAGTTCAAGGTCTTCAGCAGCGTCGTCGCCGCCGGCGGCCAGGTCAAGGGGATTCGTGTGGAGGGCGGCGCCGAGCTGACCCGGGGCGAGCTCGAGGGTGAGCTGACCGACCTGGTGCGCGGCATGGGCGCCAAGGGCCTCGCCTACCTGTGGCTGCGTGCCGAGGGGTGGAGCGGCGGCATCGCCAAGTTCTTCAGTGCCGACGAGCTCGCGGCGGTGGCTCGCAGCACCGGTGCCGCCGCGGGGGACGCGGTTCTGATGGTCGCCGACCGTCCCGCAGTGGTCGCGGCCTCCCTGGGGGCGCTGCGCAACCACCTCGGCCGCACCCGTCGGCTCTACGACCCTGAGGGGCTGGACATGCTCTGGGTCACCGAGTTTCCGATGTTCGAGCGCGACCAGGACAGCGGCGAGCTGACCGCGCTGCACCACCCTTTCACCATGGTTCATGCCGATGACGTCGATCTGCTGGAGAGCGCCCCGGAACGGATCCGCTCGCGCGCCTACGACATCGTGCTCAACGGTCGGGAAATCGGCAGCGGCAGCATCCGGATCACCGACCCCGACATCCAGCGGCGGGTGTTCGCGGCTCTTGGCATCGATGCCGCCGCGGCGCAGGCGAGGTTTGGATTCCTGCTCGACGCCTTCGCCTACGGGGTGCCGCCGCACGGCGGCTTCGCCGCGGGGATCGACCGCCTGGTGATGGAGGGCCTCGGCGTGGATAACATTCGCGATGTCATCGCCTTCCCCAAGAATCAGCAGGCGCAGGAGCTGATGACCGACGCCCCAGCCCCGGCCGACGCAGGCGCGCTCGCCGACCTCGGCATTGTGGTGCGCCCCCGCACTGGCTGAGCCGACTCGGCCCGCCACCGAGGCCGTGGGCAGGCAACTGAGCCTTCCCGGACTGCCGGGCCGGTGCCCACACTGCGGGTCCGCCGCGGTCGATCTCGACGCGGTCAGCGACGACACCGGCGAGCTCCAGGCAGACCGCTGGCGGTGCCGACGCTGCGCGCGTGTGTGGTGGCAGCTCACGCCACCGTGACGGAGGATATGACCGGCGGGGCGGCGCGGTACGATGCCTCCCGTCCCTGGCCGGGTGCAGCTTTCTCTATGTGGCTGGACCAACACTTTCGACATCGGGGCTCCAACATCCGCCGTCCGCCTCCGAGCCCCGCCCGCAACGGCAGGGGAGGGAGAACGGCGGCGTGCGGTTCCCCACCTGGTCCTTGGGCTCAGCCCAGGACGGCGCTCCGGTTCAGGGACGTCCTTTCCCAACGGGCCGCTGCGGCGGGGGCGGGGTGACTCCGGGCGTGGTGCTCGCGGGGTTGCTGGTGCTGCTGAGTGCCCAACTCACCCACCTAATGCGCCGCCGTCGGGGCAGGTATGTGGTCTGTCTGCTCTTGAGCGCAGTGGGCCTCGTCGGCGGCGAGCTGCTTGCGGCCGCGGGCCATCTCGGCCGTCCCACCCTGGGCGTCCTCCATCCGGTGGCGGACGCCGTGCTCATCGTCGCCCTGCAGGTGGCGGGAACCATCGTCTCGGCGCCTCGCGCCGGCTGAGGGGGTGCGCCGCCCTGCCTATACTCCGGAGCGCGCCATCCACCGCAGTCTGGAGAACCATCGTGCGTCTGGTCGGACGAGCCGTGCTCACCCTTGTTGCCGGGGTGGGGCTGGGACTGATTGGGGTGGTGCTGTTCTCGCCGAGCCTGCGCTCATGTGCGGTCAGCCTGCTGCGCGGTGGTGGCAGTCCGCCCGCCGACGATGACGATCGGCGGCCGAACATCGTCCTGCGCTCCCCCTCCGGTGACGCGGCGCCGCTGAGTCAGGCGGTGGCTGAGGGGATTGCCGCTGCCGGCCAGGTGTCCGAGTCCCGCGGGTTTTGAGGTGGCCGGTCCTGGGTACCAGCAGAGGACGATGACCAGCACCTCTGAACTGCGGCTGCCGGCGGAGCGCGACTACATCCTGGTCGCCAAGCGTGCGGCCGCATCGTTCGGCTGCGTCGCCGGGTTCGGCGTGGAGGCGGTCGACGATCTGACCATCGCTGTCGCCCAGGCCTGCGAGAACGCCATCGCGATGTGCACCGCCGACGGAGCCGCAGGTGAGCTGCGCCTGTTGTTCAAGCTCAACGAAGGGCGCCTCGACGTGCAGGTGCGCAGCGTGCGTAGCCGCGAGACGGTGGCCGAAGCCGAGGACCGGGCGGTCGCCGCGCGGGCGCGGCAGCTTGCCGAGGCCAGGGAGGCGGAGCGAGCCCAGGCGGCCACCGAGCTGGCCCTGCAGATGATGGGCCTGTTCGTCGACGACTGCCGTTGGGGCCTCGACCAGCGCTCCGGAGGTCTGCGCGTCCGGCTGACCAAGTACCGAGCTTCGTGACCGCGGGCCCGCGCACGGCACGGGCGGCACCTGGGCGGAGCGAGAGGACGCTGGCCAAGCCGGCGGGCGGAGCCCGGCGCGACGAGGTTCGTGAGCTGCTCCGGCAGTATCACAGCCGCCCCACCCCTGCAGCGCGAGAGCGACTTGTGGAGCTCAACGCCGACCTCGTCCACTTCATCGCGCGGCGCTTCGCGAACCGGGGTGAGCCGCTCGAGGACATCGAGCAGGTGGGTTTCCTGGGACTGATCAACGCCATCGAGCGCTTCGACCCGAGTCTGGAGAACGAGTTCTCCACCTTCGCCACACCGACGATCATGGGCGAGATTCGGCGGTACTTTCGCGACCGATCCTGGGCGGTGCGCGTGCCCCGTCGCCTGCAGGAGAACTACGGGAGGGTGATCCGCGCCCAGGAACTGCTCCAGCTCAGCCTGGGGCGGCATCCGTCGATCGCGGAGATCGGGATCGAGGTGGGCCTCGAACCCGACGAGGTGCTGGCCGCGCTCGAGGTGGCCCCGGCGCAGCACACCCTGTCGCTGGACACGCCGATGGGCGGCGGCGACGACGAGGAGGGGCTGGAGCTCGGGGCCCGGCTTGGCCAGGAGGACGAGAACCTCGAGCGGGTGGAGATGGCGGCGCTGCTCAAGCAGGCGATGGCCCATCTGACGCCGCGCGAGCGCAAGATCATGGCTCTTCGCTTCGTCGACCAGCTGCCCCAGACCGAGGTGGCCAAGCGGTTGGGCATCTCGCAGATGCACGTGTCACGGCTGCAGCGGGCTGCCGTCGACCACCTGCGTGCCGACCTTGCCGAGGCCGTTCCCTGAGCGCACGACCGGTGGGGCAGAGGCCGGAGCGCTGCTAAGATCGCGTTGACAGTCCGGCCGTCACCGCCCGGGCGCCGGGTCCCCGCCACCGCGACGTTCTTCCACCCACACCGCCGGGACCGTTCCCTCGACGTCCCCCAACTCCGGAGGTGCCACCGCGATGTCCACCGCGTCCCCGTGCCGGTGAAGCGTCGCTTCCCCCTGCTGCGCCGCCGCGCTGAGTTCAAGAGCCACTACACCGTCCTTGACATCGGCACCGAGGTTGTCAAGGCGCTGGTGGTCAAGCGCGAGGACGAGAAGGGCATCGTGATCGGCGCCGGCAAGGTCCGTCAGTCGTTGACCGACATGCAGGCGGGCGCGGTGGCCGATATCCAGGCGGTCATCGACAACTGCGACCGCGCACTGAGCGATGCCGAGGACATGTGCGAGGTGATTCCCGGCCAGGCGGTGCTGGGCATCGCCGGCGAACAGGTGCGCGGCTTCTCCACCACGGCGGCACTGCCCCGCGCCAACCCGCAGACCCGGATCAGCGAGGCCGACCTCGCCCAGGCGCTGCAGGCTGTGCAGCGGCGGGCAATGCGCGAGGCGGTGCGCCAGATGTCCCACGAACTGAACGTTGCGGAGGTCAACGTCAAGCTGGTTCACAGCGTGATCACCGCGGTGCGTATCGACGGCTACGCGGTGAGCAACCCGCTTGACTTCCAGGGCCGTTCCCTGGAGATCTCCGTGTTCAACACCTTCGCTCCTCTGACCCACATCGGCGCCCTCCAGACGGTTGCCAGGGAGCTCGACCTCGAGTTGGTGGCCACTGTGGCGGAGCCATATGCGATGGCTCGGGGCTGCGCAGCTGAGGAGGTGCACGAGCTGGGCGGGATCTTCGTCGACGTCGGCGGCGGTACCACCGACATTGCCCTGGTGCGCAACGGTGGCATCGAGGGAACGCGGATGTTCGCGGTGGGCGGACGCTCCTTCACCAAGCAGATCGCTGCCGAGCTGCACATGACCCTGGAGCAGGCGGAGCGCTTCAAGGTGGCCCACGGCGAGGGCCGGTTGCCCGCCGACCAGCAGGCCCTGGCCCACGACGCGGTCACCCCCAACGCCGAGGTGCTCGCCCAGGGAGTCGCGCTCACCCTCGAGGACCTGGCCAAGGGACGGCCCCTACCGTCCACCATCTACCTCGCCGGGGGGGGCGCCGAGCTTCCCGAGGTGGCCGAGCAACTCGCCGCGCTGGAATGGGGCGAGCAGCTGCCCTTCGCCCACGAACCGCGGGTCGTGGTGCTCACCCCCGCGGACGTCCAGGGGGTATACGACACCACCGGTTTACTGGTGGGCGCCCAGGACATCACCCCGATGGGGCTCGCCCATCACGCCATCGGGCTCGAGGATGACGACGAGGAGCCGCTTGGTGGCCTGTTGCGCCGGGTGATGAAGGCAATGAAGGTCTAGCCGTGCCCCGGGTCATCTACCTCGACGCCAGCGACGAGATCACCGATGTGATCGGCCGGTTGCGCGGTGCCAGCCGGACCGGTGAGCAGGAGGTTGCGCTGGTGCTGCCTCCGGGCGCCCGCACCATGGGCAACCCGGTCAACCTGCGGTTGCTCAGGCAGATGGCGCAGCAGGGCGGGACGCGGACGGCGATCGTCAGCGGCGACCCCCCGGTGCAGCGGCTCGCCCAGGAGGCGGGGCTGTCTACCTACGCCTCGGTTCAGGCCTATGAGCGCGGCATCGAGCTGGTGCGGCCGCACGACGATGCCGCTCCGGCGGACGGGTATCGAATGGGCGGACCGGCCGCCGGTGCCGCCGCGGCGACCCTGCTGCGGCCGGCGCCGACGGAGGTGCTGGGGCCGCCCCCGCGGCAGGCTCCGCCCGAGCCTCCGCAGGGTCCGGCGCGGCCCATCGCCGGCTTCGACAGGCGCCGTCCCTACTACTACACGGCGCTGGCCCTGGCCGCCGTGGGCCTGCTGCTGCTGCTCCTGGTGCTGCCCACCGCGCGGGTGACCATCACCCTGCAGGCCCAGGCGATCAGCGTCAACCCGATCATCCAGGGCAGCACCGACGCCAGCCTGGGCACGGCGCCCGACCATCTGGTCACCACCGTGGTGAGCGCCGACGCCAGCGGCACGCTGATGGCCACCCCCACCGGGGTCAAGACCATTCCAGCCGCAGCCGCAACCGGAACGGTGGTGATCAAAAGCGACCTTCCCCAGGCGTCCACCTTCCCGATCCCCAAGGGAGAGGAGTTCGACACCGCCGACAACCCGCCGGTGAAGTTCTACGCCACCCAGGACGTGACCATCTGCGTGCCCGGGGGACCTCCCGAGGCGGTGTGTCCTGCCGACGGCTCCGGCGGAGGCGCCGACGCCGTACCGGTGACTGACGGTACTCCCGAGGCGCGCGGCAACGTGCCCGCCGGGGCGATCAGCAGGTGGCCGCAGAACCCCTGCGACCCGAAGAACTACCCGCCGCCGCCGGCCACGCCGCCGGCGTGTGCGGCCACCGATCTCACCGTGTCGAACCCCGCCGCCACCTCGGGCGGAGCCGACGCCAAGAAGCTGGTGGTGGCCAGCGCCAGGGACGTCGAGGGCTTTCAGGCCCAGGTCACCGCGCTCCAAAAGCAGCTGAACGACACGCTCAACGCGCAGCTGCAGAAGGCCGCGGGCCAGCGCCAGTTCGCCATCGACAGCAGCCGCTCGGGACTCAGCATCGCCTTCGCGGTGACCCCACCCTTGCCCAAGGCCGACGACCAGTACCAGGCGACCCAGGTGACTGTCAGCGGGCACGGCAGGGTGGCCACCTACGATCCCAGCGACGTACGCCGGGTGGTGCGCGCCGACCTTCAGCAGCAGGTGCCGCAGAACGAGCAGTTGGGCGACAACCCGGCGTTGCCGCCACCCACGGTGACCCAGTCGAGCGCGGATGACGGCACCGTGATCCTCAGCGCCTCGGGTGCCGGGTTCGCCCAGCCGATGGTCGATACTGAACGGCTCAAGGGGCAGTTCACGGGCAAGGGAAGGACCGAGGCACGGCGGTTGGCGGAGCGCAGCGGCGGCCCGCAGGTGCAGAGCGTGGAGATCGAGCAGTCCCCCGTCGCCCTGCCCTGGCTGCCCTTCTTCTCCAACCGGATCGAGGTGCGGGAGAACGTCATCGCCAAACCAGCACCATGACCGTCGCCCTGGGGGTGGACGTGGGCACGGTCCGGGTGGGGCTCGCCGCCAGCGACCCCAGCGGTTCGCTCGCCAGTCCGGTTGCCAGTTTGCCGGCGCGCGACCCCGAGGCGGTCTGGCGGCGCATCGCCGAGGAGTCGCGCACCCGAGAGGCCACCCACCTGGTGGTCGGCCTGCCCCGCCGCCTCGACGGCGGTGAGGGCGAGGCAGCGGCCGCGGCGCGCCGCTTCGGCTCGGTGGCCGCAGAGCGCTGCGGGCTGCGCGTCGAGTACTTCGACGAGCGCTTCAGCACCGTGCAGGCGGAGCGCACCCTGATTCAACAGGGGGTGCGCCGGCAGCGTCGCCGGCAAAGCGTTGACGCCCATGCTGCAGCTCTGGTGCTCCAGGGCTGGCTCGACGCGCGGCGCCTCGCCCCCCGGGGGTCCGCCGGGTGACGGCGACGCGCGAGCGGGGGGGCATCGGAGCGGCCTTCGCGGTGCTTGGACTGCTGGCCGTGCTGGCGGTGGCGGGTGGGGGCGCCTACACCTACGGCCGCGCTCAGCTGGCCGCCCCGTCCGCGACCCACGACCAGGCCCAGCGAGTCGAGGTCAGGCCGGGGGAGACCTCGGACCAGCTTGCTGACGAGCTGGCCGGGCGTGGGTTGATCCGCAGCGCCTTCTGGTTCCGGCTCTACGCACGTCTCCGGGGCCTGGGTGGCACCCTGCAGCCGGGCACCTTCGAGCTCGACAACGGCATGGGCGCGAGCGCGATCGTCGCCAAGCTCGGCGCCGCCCCGGAGCAGGGCAGCCACCGGGTGGTCCTCACCGAGGGGCTCACCGCCACCCAGATGGCCGCCAAGATCGAGGCCGCGGGCACCGGGATTACCGCCGCCGACTACCTGCGCGAAGTGCGCTCGGGACAGTTCAGCGCCGCCTTCCTCGCCGGGCGGCCCCCGGGGGCAAGCCTGGAGGGATTCCTGTTCCCCGACACCTATGACGTCGCCCCCGGGACCAGCGCCCACGCGCTGGTGCAGCGCCAGCTCGACGACTTCGCCCGCAACGGCGTGCCCGCGCTGCAGGGCTCCAAGACCGGCCTGCCCACGTACCAGCTGGTCGTCCTGGCCTCCGTGGTCGAGCGCGAGGCGCGCCTGGACGTCGACCGGCCCAAGGTTGCCGGGGTGATCGCCAACCGGCTCGCCGCCAACATGCTGCTCCAGGTGGATGCCAGTGTGACCTTCGGCCTCGGGGTCAGCGGCCGCGAGCCCACCGCTGCCGAGAAGCAGCAGGACACGCCGTACAACACCTACCTACACCCCGGGCTGCCGCCCTCGCCGATCAGCAACCCGGGTCGCGCCGCGCTGCTGGCCGCGGCCAACCCGGCGCCCGGGCCGTTCCTGTTCTATGTTTCCGACGGCTGTGGCAGAAACCATTACGCGGTGACCAACGCCGAACACGAGCGCAATGTCGCCCGCTATCTCGGCCGGCCGTGTGTGCCGTGAGCGGGTGAGCGGCGACGTGGCATTCTCGTGAACGACCTTGCCGTCGCCGGCATTGGCGCGCTCGGGGCCGCCGTGGGCTTGGGCTCGGGCTGGCTTGCGGTGCAACTCGAGCGTCGTGAGCAGCTTGAGGAGGAGGACCTCGAGGGCCGGCGCACCTATGAGGCGGAGGCTGAGGCGGCGCGGCGCGGCCCGGAGGCGGAGGGAACGCTGGGGGAGGAGTTCCCTCCGTACGAGCTCGAGACCTACGGTTGGAGCCGGTTTGAGCGGGTGCTCTCGCCCCTGCTCACGGCGGTGGGGTTCGCCCTGTTCGCCCATCACGAGGAATTCGCCGGCCCAACCCCACCGGGGCTGCAGGGAGTTCCCTCGGGTACCCGGGTTGTCGTGCTGCTCATGCACCTCTTCTGGGTGGCCGCACTGGTTCACATCCTGGCCTTTGACGCCAAGCACCGGCTGGTGCTCAACCGGGTCAGCTACCCGCTGATCGTGACCTCGCTGCTGCTCTCACTGATCACCCCCAACCTCGGTTTCGGGCACGCCCTAGTGGGCGCAGTCGTCGGGTACCTGGTTTTCTTGCTGCCCAGCCTTGCCTTCGGTTCGGGGGTTATCGGTCAGGGTGATGCCAAGCTGGGCGCCATCCTGGGCGCTCTCACTGGGATGTCGGGCGACCCCAACCACTTCGGAACCCTGTACGCCCTGATCGCCGCCTTCCTTCTCGGCGGCGCCGCCAGCCTGGTCATCCTCGCCGCGGCTGCCCTGCGCGGCGCGCGGGAGGCCGGCGGCCTGCGCCGAGCGCCTGCCGCTGCTGGGCGCGCTCTGCGACAGCGCCTTCGGGAACCGATACCCTATGCCCCGTACCTGTGCGCGGGGACCGCGGTGGTTCTCTTCAACGGCGTGTGACATCGCCCGGCCGGGCGAGGAGAATCCGGCAATGGCTCCACAGATGCTCGCGGGGGAGCGCCCGATCACGGTGGTCCGCCAGCACTGGCTGGTGCTGGTCCCCACCGTGATCCTCGCCGTTCTGGTGCTGAGCGTCGGGTTCACCGTGCTCGAACTGCTGCCCAGCATGGCGTTCGGTTTCCATGCTCGTGGGGTGTGGCGACTGCTCGAGCTGTTTCTCGTGCTGGGGGCGGTGGGCAGCGTTGTTGCCACCTGGCTGCGCTGGCGATCGCAGACCTACATGCTGACCGACCATCGCATCGTGGTCAGCCAGGGCGTGGTGGCCAGGGTTACCGAGTCGATCAGCCTCGATCGGGTGCAGGACACCCGCATGCGCCAGGGAATGGGTGGGCGGTTGCTGGGGTGCGGGGATGTGGAGATCGAGTCCTCCGGTCGCGACGGCACCGAGGTGCTCAACTTCATCCCCCATCCGGAGTCGTTTCACAACGCGCTGATCACGGCCATCGAGAACCACCGCGTCGGCGCGCTCGGTGACGACGCGAGCGGCAGCGGCGACGCCGGGACGACCGGCTGGGCCACCCAGGGCGCGGTGCGCGGACCGGCTGGGCGCAGCGGCGGAGCCACAGCTCAGCCCCCGCAGTGGCCGCAGAGCGGGCTCCGCGACGACCGCTACCGTCACTAGGATGCAGCCGCCCGGCGGCGGTCGCGCAGGAGACAGACAGGGATGATCAACGCTGGCGAACTTCGCCCCGGCAACACCGTGGAGCGCTCCGGCGAGCTCTTCCAGGTGATGGACTTTCAGCACGTCAAGCAGGGCCGGGGGACCGCGTTCGTGCGCGCCAGGCTCAAGAACCTGACCAGCGGTGGGGTGACCGAGGAGACCTTTCGCCCGGAGGAGAAGTTCGGCCGCGCACGGATCGACAGGACCGAGGCGCAGTTCCTCTACAAAGACGGTGAGTCCTACGTGGTGATGGACAGCTCCACCTACGACCAGTTCCCGGTTTCCGAGGAGCAGCTGGGCGACAGCCGGCGCTGGCTCAAGGAGAACGACACCCTTTTCCTGCTCACCTACGACGAGCGGGTGCTGGGGGTGGAGCTCCCGATCGCGGTGGAGCTGGTGATCACCGAGACCGACCCCGGCTTCAAGGGGGATACGGCCAACGCGGGCACCAAACCGGCGACCGTGGAGACCGGCGCGCATGTCGACGTTCCGCTGTTCGTGAACCAGGGCGACCGCATCCGGGTGGACACACGCACCGGCAAGTACATGGACCGCGTGCTGTCATGAGTGATGCGCTGGCCGACGGCGTCGGCCTCCAGATCGGCGAAGCCGGCGACGGGCGCGACCGGCTTGGGACCACCCGGGTGGCCAACGACGTGGTGGCCTGGATCGCCGCGTTGAGCGCCCTCGAGGTAGCCGGGGTGCACGCCATGTACCGCCCCGGGGGCCAGTCGATCGACCGGATCCTGCGCCGGCCGGTGGCCCATCGCGGGGTGCGCGTGGAGGTCGACGGCGACACCCTGCACCTGGACCTCTGGGTTGTGATGGAGGCCGGCACCGACCTGCCGGCAACCGGTGCCGCGGTGCAGCGGAGGGTTGCCGACGCGGTGGAGCGCATGCTCGGTCTCAGCGTCGTCGAGCTCAATGTCTACATCAGCGAGGTCGTCTTTCGGTGACCACGGGCATCCGGCGCGCCGGCCGTCGCCATCGCGCGCGCGAGCTGGCTCTCCGGGTCCTCTTCGAGCTGGAGGGCACCGACAAGGACGCGGACGTGGCCCTGGCGTATCAGGCGGACGACCTGACCGTGCCCGACGACGTGCGCGCATTTGCTCACGAGATCGTCGACGGCTGCCTACGCCATGCCGAGGAGCTCGACGCCGCCATCGCCGCGGCCAGCAGCCACTGGTCGCTGACCGAGCTGGGCAAGGTGGAGCGCGCGGTGCTCCGGCTCGGTGCCTACGAGTTGCGCCACCGTCCGGACGTGCCCGTGGCGGTGGCCATCGACGAGGCGGTGGAGCTGGCCAAGATCTATGTCGGCACCGAGGCAGGCGCCTTCGTCAACGGTGTCCTCGCCCGGCTGGCAGAGGACCGGTCCGGTCGTGCCGGCTGACGGGGCGGGGGTGCCTGAGCGGGCCCGGGTGGTGGGCGTCGCCGAGCTCACCGCGCTGGTGAAGGGAGCGATCAACCGCCGGCCTGAGCTTGAAGACATCCTCGTCGAGGGAGAGGTCAGCAACCTGTCGGCGCCACGGTCGGGACACCTCTACTTCAGCCTCAAGGACCGCAACGCGAGCGTGCGCTGCGTCTGCTTCCGCATACAGGCGCAGCGGATCCCGTTCCATCCCGAGGACGGCATGGTGGTTGTCGCTCACGGGAGGGTCGACGTCTTCGAGGCGCAGGGCAGCTACCAGCTCTACGTCGACCGGCTCGAGCCCTCGGGGGTCGGGGCGCTGGCGCTCGCCGTCGAGCAGACCCGCCGCCGCCTGGCCGCCGAAGGACTCTTCGACGAGGCGCTCAAGCGTGCGCCGGCATGGCTGCCCCGCCGGGTCGCTGTGGTCACCTCGTCATCGGGGGCGGCGGTGCGCGACGTGTGCACTGTCCTCGCCCGACGCGCCCCGAGCGTGGACGTGGTTGTCGTCTCCACCCCGGTGCAGGGCGATGGGGCCGCTGCGGCGCTGGCCAACGCCCTGGCCCGTGCCCAGCGGGTCCGCGGGGTGGAGACCATTCTCCTGGTGCGTGGCGGCGGCTCCTACGAGGACCTGGCCGCCTTCCAGGACGAGGCGCTGGCCCGAGCGATCCGCGCCAGCCGAATCGCCGTGGTCACCGGCATCGGTCACGAGACCGACACCACCATCGCCGACTGGGCGGCTGACCGGAGAGCGGCCACCCCGTCCGCAGCAGCCGAGCTGGCCGCCCCCGACACCCACCGCCTCCGCGACGACGTGGTTGCGCGGAGCCTCCGGCTCGGTCTTGCGGTGCGCCAGGGCGTGGCCGGCAAGCGCGCCCAGCTGGAGCACTCCACCGCCCGCCTCGACCGGGTGGCACCGTCGCGCCGGCTACCGGAGCTGCGCCAGGCGCTCGACGCCCGCGCCGGCATGCTCCGCGGCGCCCTGCTCCGCGAGCTCAGCCTGAAACGCAGGGTCCTCCAGTCCGCCGGCTCCCGGCTCGCCCTGCTCGCCCCTCAGCGACGCCTCCCGCTGGAGCGAGCGGCGCTGGCCGCGCGCCGCCAACAGCTCGATGTGGCCTGGGCCACGCATGCCGGGGTCCGCCGTTCCCGGGTGGCGGTGGCCCGTGGCAGGCTCGAGGCGCTGTCCCCTGCCCGGGTACTGGAGCGTGGGTTCTCGATCACCCTCGACGCCGCCACCGGGCGGATCGTGCAGAACCCGGCGGCGGCGCCGGTGGGCACGCGGCTGCGCACCCGGCTGTCTGGCGGCGAGCTGCTCAGCCGGGTGGACGGAGCCGGATCGGGGTCGACCGGTGCCGTCGAACGCCTGTACGATGGCTGACATGCGCCCCGCCCCGGATCCGCCCCCGGTCGGAGATGCCGCCGCCCACGGGGGGGAGATCGGCACGCTCTCCTACGAGCGCGCCCTCGAGGAGCTCGACGGCCTGATCACCCGCCTGGAGACCGGCCGGGTGGATCTCGATGAGGCGATCAGCTGCTATGAGCGGGGCACGCGGCTCGCTCAGCACTGCGAACGGCTTCTCGATCGGACGGAGCAGAAGGTTACCCAGGTGGTTGTTGGTGGCGGGGGCGAGCGCGAGCAGCCCTTCGAACCGCTGACCGGACCGGC
>JBHEMT010000082.1:0-3674 GCA_046262435.1 Candidatus Dormibacteria bacterium
CACCTCTCCGGCAACGGCCGCCAGGACCAGGGAGTGGTGGCCGACATTCAGGCGCCGCACATGAGCACGCTGGCCGGCTGGCTGGACCGCACCGGCGAGGGCAGCGACCAGCGCGTCCTGTTGCTCGACGGCGTGGCCACCCCGAGCAACGTCGGCATGGTTCTCCGTACAGCGACGGCGGCCGGGATGGACGGTGTGGTGGTTCCCCGGCGCGGCTCCCCGGCGATCGGCCCGCTGGTGCTCAAAGCGTCGGCGGGGGTGGCGCTGCGCGCGGTGATTCTGCGCGAGTCAGACCCGGCCACGGCGGCCGCGCGGCTCGGTGCGGCCGGCTTCCGCATCTATGGGCTGCGCGCCGACGGTGACCGCTCGCTCTGGGCCGCGGCGCTCAGTGACCGGGCGGTGTTCGTCCTCGGTGGTGAGACGGCAGGCGTCAGTGCGCCGGTCGCGGGCCACGTCGACGAGTGGCTGAGCATCCCGCTTGCCGGCCGTGTCGAGTCGCTGAACGTCGCCTCCGCTGCCGCGGTGGTCTGCTTCGAGGTGCTTCGCCGCCGCCGCGAACGCGCGGGCACCGCCGGATGACGTGGCATCATCGGGCCGGCCCGGCGCCCCCCATGACAGGAGGACCTCGTCAATGACGGTCTTCAGCGCGACCGCCCCGGCCGAGGCCGGGCTCGACGACGCCGAGCTCGACGCCCATGTCGCGTACTGGGAGGCGGCCAACTATCTCACCGTCGCCCAGATCTACCTGCAGGCCAACCCGCTGCTCCGCGAGCCGCTCCAGGTCGAGCACATCAAGCCACGGCTGCTCGGGCACTGGGGCACGTCGCCCGGGCTGAGCCTGGTCTACGTGCAGCTCAACCGGTTGATCCGTCGCCACGACCTGGACGTCGTCTACGTCTGCGGGCCCGGTCACGGCGGCCCGGCGATGGTCGCCAACGTCTACCTCGAAGGCACCTACTCCGAGGTCTATCCCCAGGTCTCCGAGGACGAGACGGGCGTGCTCCGGCTGGTGCGACAGTTCTCCACCCCGGGGGGAATTCCCAGCCATGTCAGCGTGCCCACCCCGGGCTCGATCCACGAGGGAGGTGAGCTCGGCTACGCACTGGTGCACGCCTTTGGCGCCGCCTTCGACAATCCGGACCTGATCGTCGCCTGCGTCATCGGCGACGGCGAGGCCGAGACCGCCCCGCTCGAGGGGTCGTGGAAGGGTATCCGCTTCCTCAACCCCGTCCGCGACGGTGCGGTGCTGCCCATCCTCCACCTCAACGGCGCCAAGATCTCGGGGCCGACGGTGCTCGCGCGGGTCGGCGACGCCGCCATGCGCGCCGAGCTCGAGGGCCATGGCTACGACGTGCACGAGGTCGCCGGGGACCAGCCGCGCGAGGTGCACCGCGCCATGGCTGAGGCGCTCGAGTCGTGTCATGCCCGCATCCGCGAGATCCAGACCCGCGCCCGCCGGGACGGGCTTGCCGGCCTGCCGCGCTGGCCGATGATCGTGCTGCGCACCCCCAAGGGGTGGACCGGCCCGCGCGAGGTCGACGGCAAGCGGGTGGAGGGAACGTTCCGAGCTCATCAGGTGCCGCTCGACAACGTGCGCAGCTCTCCCGAGCACCTCGCCCAGCTGGAGGCGTGGCTGCGCTCGTACCGGCCCGAGGAGCGCTTCGACGAGGACGGGCGGTTGCGCACCGACCTGCGCGCCCTGGCTCCACGGGGGGAGCGCCGCATGGGCGCCAACCCTCATGCCAACGGCGGCCGGCTCAGCGTGCCCCTGGACATGCCCGATGGCGCCGCCTACGCGCTGGAGGTGCGCAGTCCGGGCGTCGAGAGGGCGGAGTCCACCCGCCGGCTCGGCATGCTGCTCCGCGACATCTACGTGCGCAATCCCGACAACTTTCGGCTCTTCTGTCCAGACGAGACCAATTCCAACCGGCTCGGCGCGGTCTTCGAGGTGACCGACCGCTGCCTGGTCGAGCAGACCGACTCCGCCGACGACCACGTCTCGCCCGAGGGCCGGGTGATGGAGGTCCTCTCCGAACACAACTGCGAGGGCTGGCTCGAGGGATACGTGCTCACCGGACGGCACGGCCTCTTCGCCACCTATGAAGCCTTCGCCATGGTCTCGGCATCGATGGCGATTCAGCACACCAAATGGCTGGAGGCGGCGCAGCGGCTCCCCTGGCGCGCGCCGGTGCCCTCGTTCAATGTGCTGCTCACCTCCACCTGCTGGCGCAACGACCACAACGGCTTCAGTCACCAGGGCCCGGGGCTCATCGACACCCTGCTCTCACTGAGCGGAAGCGTGGTGCGTATCTACCTACCTCCCGACGCCAACACCCTGCTCTCGGTGGCCAACCATTGCCTGACCAGCCGCAACTATGTCAACGCCATCGTCATCGACAAGCAGCCTGAGCTCCAGTGGCTGGGGCTCGAGGCGGCGCGCGCGCACGCGGCGCGCGGCGCCTCGGTATGGGAGTGGGCGAGCACCCATGTCGACGACGAGCCCGACGTGGTGCTCGGCTGCATCGGTGATGTGCCCACCCTGGAGACCCTCGCCGCCGCGTGGCTGCTGCGCACCTGGCTGCCCCAGCTGCGGGTGCGGGTGGTCAACGTGGTCGACCTGATGGCGCTGTTCCGGCGCGAGGACCATCCCCACGGTTTCGACGAGGACACCTTCATCGAGCTGTTCACCCGCGAAACGGATGTGGTCATGGCGTTCCACGGCTACGCCCGCGCACTCCACCAGGTGCTCCACGGCCGGCCCAACGTGGCTCGTTTCCACGTGCGCGGCTTCAACGAGCAGGGCACCACCACCACCCCCTTCGACATGGTCGTGCTCAACGAAATGAGCCGCTACCACCTGGTGCTCGAGGCGCTGCGCCGCTCCCGCCGCATCGCCGAACGCGCGCCCGAGCTGGAGCGCCACTGCGAGGAGATGCTGGCCCGGCATCACCAGTACGTCCGCGAACATTTCGAGGATCTGCCCGAGATTCGCGACTGGACCTGGACCGGCTGAGCCCGGTGCGCCTGCTCGTCGTCAACGCGGGGTCGAGCAGTCTCAAGCTGAGCGTGGTCGAGGCCGACGACAGCCTCAGCGCCGAGCGCGAGCTTGGCCGGCCGGGCGACCCGGACACCCGGGCCGGCCTGCGCGAGTTCGTCGCTGCGGCGAGCGACGTGACCGCCGTGGCTCACCGCCTGGTGCACGGTGGCCCCGACGTGCTCGAGGCCATGGTGGTCGACGATGCGGTGCGCGCCCGCCTCGACGAGGGCGCACGGATCGACCCGCTCCACGTCCCGCCCGCGCTGGCGATTCTCGACGAGCTTCGCTCGACGCTGGGGGTGTCCCAGGTCGTCTGCGTGGACACCGCCTTCCACGCCGCACTGCCCGACGCCGCACGCACCTACGCCATTCCGGCGGCCTGGCGCGAACTCGGCGTCCGGCGCTACGGCTTCCACGGACTGTCCTTCGCCTGGGCGCTGACTCAGGCCGCGGAGCAGCTGCACCGCCAACCGCAGGAACTGCAGATCGTGGTCGCCCACCTCGGCTCGGGCGCCTCGGTGTGCGCCATCCGAGACGGCCACAGCGTCGACACCAGCATGGGCTTCACCCCAGTCGAGGGCCTGGTGATGGCAACCCGCAGTGGCAGCGTCGATCCTGGCGCACTGCTCTGGCTGCA
>JBHEMT010000083.1:0-3777 GCA_046262435.1 Candidatus Dormibacteria bacterium
CGGGCCGCCGACCATGTGCAGGTAGATCACCTGCTTGGCCTTGGGTGACTCGCCACCCATGTACACCGGTGGCAGCCGCGAGGGCTTGGGTTCGAGCACCGTGCCCTCGAGGGTGTAGTACGCGCCGCTGTGGTCGAGCACGCTCTCGCTGAGCAGGCGATGGATCACCTCGAGCCACTCCTCGGTGCGTTCATAGCGGGCGTCGTGGACGTCGAACGGCGCGCCGTACTGCGCCGCCTCGTCCTTCCACCACGAGGACACCACGTTGAGGCTCAGGCGGCCCGGTGCGATGGTGTCCAGGGTGGACAGGGCCTTGGCGGTCTGGGCGGGGGAGTGATAGTTGGGTCGCACCGCGAGCATCAACTCCAGCGTCTGGGTCACCGCGGCCACCGCAGGCGCCAGGGTCCAGGCGTCGAGTGCGGGCGCGTGATGACCCTTGATGTCGTTGAGGTTGAGCTCCGCGATCAGGGTGAGGTCGAACCCGAAGCGCTCGCTGTCGATGGCCAGCCGGCGAATGTACGACCAGTCCGTGCTCATCCCCTCGCGGGGCACGTTGCGCAGCCAGCCGCCGAAGACCGGCATCCAGTATCCGAACCGCATCAGGCCGAGCCCTCCTCGTCGAGCAGGCGCTTGAGGTAGAGGGCGACCTTATCGGGTCCCGAGCAGGGGGCGGCCGCGTCAACCTCCGCGTTGTAGTTGGTGTTGGTGTTGACGTCGTAGGTGACCACCCGCCCGTCGGCGGTCTCCAGGAACTCGAAGCCGGCGATTTCGATGCCGTGCCGCCGGGCGAAGCCAAGGTAGCGATCGACGATGGTGGTGTCGATGTCCTCGCGCAGGCTGAACAGTCCGGGAGATGCCGAACCGTCAGCCGGGCAGAGGGGGTCGGTGATGGCGCAGGCGTCCGCCGGACACAGCTCGAAACCGCCGCGCGCGGTGTCGGCGCGCAGCGCGTAGAGGAACTCGCCGCCAACCACCTCCACCCGGGTGATGAACGGCGCGGCGGCAGGCACGTACTCCTGCACCAGAGTGATCCCGTCCACCGGCGCCACGTAGTCCGTGGACGAGACGTGCGCGGCAAGCGCCGCCGGGCTGTCGAAGCGGCGGACGTCGAGCCCCTTGCCGCCCTGGTTCGGCTTGGTGATGAACGGTGCCCCCACGGTCTTTGCGGCAGCGAGCAGGCCGGTCGTGCCCACCACGGCGACGGTACGGGGAACGTCGATGCCCGCCGCCCGCAGCGCGCTGAGCTGGTCCACCTTGCTCATCTCCATCTCCAGCACCCGCCGACCGTTGACCACCCGCCTTCCCGCCGACTCCAGCCAGGCGAGCAGCGCCCTGGTGTGGTCCTTGGCGAGGTGATGCCCGCGGCTGGGCGACGAGGCGCTCATCCGCGACCAGTACACCCCCGGCTCGGGCTCGCCGTCGAGGTCGAGCATGCCGTCCTCGACCAGCAGCTCACGGTAGGGCACCTGCGCCGCCGCGAAGGCGGCTGTAAACGGAGGGATCCACTCGGGGTTCTCGTGGATCACGTGAACCCTCACGCCACCACCCGCTCACCGCCGGCATAGATGTTCATGGTGGCGCCGCGGAGAAAGCCGACCAGCGTCATCCCGGCCTCGGTTGCCAGGTCGACGGCCAGGCTCGACGGCGCGCTGACCGCGGCGAGCACCGGAATCCCTGCCATCCACGCCTTCTGAGCCAGCTCGAACGAGGCACGTCCGCTGACCAGCAGCACCAGGCCACACAGCGGCAGCCGGTTCTCACGCAGCGCCCAGCCGACCACCTTGTCGACCGCGTTGTGCCGGCCCACATCCTCGCGCATGCAGAGGAGCTCACCGCGAGCGTCGAACAGGGCGGCGCCGTGGAGACCGCCGGTCCGTTCGAAGACGCGTTGCGAGGCACGGAGGCGGTCGGGCAGGCTGCTCAACAGCGCCGGGCTCACCCGCACCGGGTCGCCGGCAATCGTCCAGCGCGCCGTGGTCCGTACCGCGTCGAGGCTCGCCTTGCCGCAGAGTCCACACGAGGAGGTGGTGTAGAAGGAGCGCTCCAGCGAGGGGTCGGGTGCGGCCACGCCCGGGGTGAGCGCGACGTCGAGGACGTTGTAGGTGTTCCCGCCCTCCGCTGCGACACCGGCGCAGTAGCGGATGGAGCGGAGCTCGCGGCTTTCCGCAATCACTCCTTCGCTGACCAGAAAGCCGGCGGCGAGATCGAAGTCGGCTCCCGGGGTCCGCATGGTCACCGCCAGGGGACGGCCGTGCACCCGGATTTCCAGCGGCTCCTCCACCACCAGGGTGTCGGGCCGCTCGGCACGGCCGGCACCGTCGAGCCGGAGGACGCGCCGGTCGGCGGTGATCCTTCCCACCCCCAGAGCGTGCCACGTCGCCCCTTGGGACAGGACCCAAGCCGGGGCGAGGCATCCCCCGGAGCCTCGCCGAGTTGACAGAGGGGGACCCGGTGGCCTTGAGTAGCGCGGTCAGCCGCAGCCGGGAGGAGAGTCAGGTGGGCGTCAGCAGCAGACTTCGCAGCTGGCCGCTGCTCCGCCAGCTGACCGGGGCCGACCCGCTCGGCCGCGGAGCCGCGGTGCAGTCGGCTCATACCGCGACGATCGCGCCGCGCACCGCCACCGCCGACCGGATGGTCAAGAGCATCTGCCCCTACTGCGCGGTGGGCTGTGGCCAGCGGGTGTATGTCAAGAACGAGCGCGTGGTCCAGATCGAGGGCGACCCCGACTCGCCGGTCTCGCGCGGCCGCCTGTGCCCCAAGGGGTCGGCCAGCGAGCAGCTGGTCAACCACCCAGGCCGGGTCACCACGGTGCGGTACCGCCGGCCTCACGGCACCGGGTGGGAGGACCTGCCCCTCGATCGGGCCATGGAGATGATCGCCGACCGGGTGCTGGACACCCGCCAGCGGACCTGGCAGGACACGGACAACGACGGTCATGCCCTGCACCGAACCATGGGCATCGCCAGCCTGGGCGGCGCTACGCTCGACAACGAAGAGAACTACCTCATCAAGAAACTCTTCACGGCCGCGGGGGTCGTGCAGGTCGAGAACCAAGCTCGAATTTGACACAGCTCCACAGTCCCCAGTCTGGGGACCTCATTCGGGCGGGGCGGGGCCACCACCTTTCAGCAGGACCTGCAGAACTCTGACTGCATCGTCATCCAGGGCTCGAACATGGCCGAGTGCCATCCGGTCGGGTTCCAGTGGGTGATGGAGGCCAAGGCGCGCGGAGCTCGGGTGATCCATATCGACCCGCGCTTCACCCGCACCTCAGCGGTGGCCGACCTGCACGTCCCTCTGAGAGCGGGCAGCGACATCGCCTTTCTGGGAGGCATCGTCAACTACATCCTCAGCAACGAGAAGTACTTCCACGAGTACGTGGTCAAGTACACCAACGCCCCGACCCTGGTGCGCGAGGAATTTCAGGACGTCGACGAGCTCGACGGGCTCTTCTCCGGCTACGACCCGGAGACCGGAACCTACGACCACACCAGCTGGGCCTATGAGGGGATGGAGGAGGCTCCCGCCGCGGGTGAGCGCGATGCCGCGCACAAGGACGGCCAGGGTGACACCGGCGGCGAGCCGGCGAGCTCCCGCAAGTCGCGGTCGGCCGGGCATGAGCAGGGCAGCCGGGGCGCCACTCTGGAGCACAGCACGGTCCAACGGGACGAGACCCTCGAGCATCCTCGCTGCGTTTTTCAGGTGCTCAAGCGCCATTACGCCAGGTACACGCCCGAGGTGGTGGCGGACATCTGCGGAGTTCCCGCCGATGCCTTC
>JBHEMT010000084.1:0-9894 GCA_046262435.1 Candidatus Dormibacteria bacterium
CCGCAGCACTGACCCACTTGTGTGGTTGGCTGGGCGTGACACGGCCGCCTGCCGGTCGACGCGTCAACCGCCGAGAGCTCAAGACGGAGTTTGCGGGAAGCGTGCCTTTTTGGCAGAAGCACCCCTGGCTCGTCGCCACCCTTCTCGTCGCTGGGGGCCTGGCGGTGGGTGTGGCCCTTTTCGATCGCAGGCCTTAGCTCGGGCGAACAGAGTCCGCGGCCCGTGGCTCGGGCCCAGGTCAGCGCTGCCAGCAGCGGCCGCTGCTCGAGCCGGTCGATGACGAGCTTAGCTGGTGAGCTACCATCGCCAGAGCGCCCGCCATCGATCACCGGGGGCCGCCCACCACTCTCCATGCCCCACCACACGGCCCAGCCACTCAGCCAGCCGCAAGTTCGTGGTGCATCGCCACGGCGACGCAACCTCTGCACACAGTTGCATCAACCGTTGAGGGTACGAAAACCCCGGACGAACCACCAAAGCATAGACGAATGCATCAGGCCGTCAAGCACCCTAAATCCCCTTCGCGCGCAGCACGCCTGGGCAATCGCGCGCTGCCACGATGCCCCCCGCTCCGCGCTTGCACCTGGCTTCACGCGCGTGCAAAATAGATGCAAGGCACATGCACTTTTGCGGGGCAGGAGCTGCAGGTCAGCGCCGCAAGGGAAAGGAGGTCGCTGCGCCCGAGTTTGTTGTCGACGGGCCTGACAAATTCACCGCCTTCTAAGCGGTTGGCCGCAGGTTCGAGTCCTGCAGAGGGCACCACCCCACATGTGAATACGTTTACAGCACCCGCTCTATCGCCAGCTCTCGAGCGAGTTCAGTCATCGGGCCAAGCCCGGCAGGAGCGCTGTCAGACAGCGCCTTCGCACAGTTGGTCGCTGACTACCTGCAGGACCGGGGGGTCGTGGCAAGCCCTGCCCTCTACTCGCGACGCGGTGGCCGCCACCAGTAGTGCTTTGCCTCGCTGGCATCGCGGGCCCGGTCCGCCATCGCCAGAATCGCGCCGGCCCCGACCGCGCCTGCGATCTGGATGGTCTCCTCGACCTCCTCATCAGTGGCCCCCAGCTTCTTCGCAACTGCGAAGTGAGACACAGCTCAAGGTTCGCAGTGCAGCGCCAGGACGAGCGCGAGGTGCATCAGCTCCTTGGTCTTGGCATCCAGGGCACCGGCCTCGTGGGTTTCCCTGAAGTAGTCCGTGTAGCTCTTGTGAGAGTTGAAGAAGCGTTTTCTGAGATCAGGCATGTCAGCAGACTACTCCAGCCACCTGCGCGTGGCAATTCGTCGCGCGCCCAACGCCTCACGCCTGAACCGGTAAGACGCTGCCGGGATGGGCTCCAGCGGCGGCTCCTGCGCGCCCGGCCCTCAGCCGACGACTACTGCGTCGTCCTGGGCCGAGGCAGCAGTTTGCCGTCGAGGGCGATGTCCACCTTCTCGTTGTAAAACGCGACCAACCCGGCGATCGGGAGCAGCTGGCGAGTGGGGAAGTCGTAAGACCAGGCGAGGTCAGCATGCGTCGTGTCGCCGACGCGAACTGACCAATACCTGCTGGTCTTGCCCTTGTACGGACAGGACGTAACCGTATCGGTCGGCAGCAAATGCTCAAAGTTCACGTCGGTGCGGTTCAGGTAGTACCGGGTGGGCAGGCCGGTCTCGAACGCCATGACGGGCGATGACGATTCGGCCAGAACCTTCCCACCGAGCTCGATTCGTACGTGGCGCGTCGAGCGCAGCGCATCGACGCGCGTGTACGGGCTGCGGGGATGGACGAAGATCTCCTCGTCTTCTTCGAACCAGGCGTCGAGCGCTTCCCAGTTGACGTGGACCGTGCCGGCGAGGCCGGCCAGGGCATCCTCGGTGTACAGCTGGACTGCGTTTGGACGGGTGACCTCGCCAACTCGAAGCCCATGCGACTGTGCCACACCACCAGTCCCGGGCTGCGCACGCTGCTCGTCCACCAGCAGCCCGGCGCGCAGGTCCACGGCCGGGATGTAGTACTGGGGATACTCCGGCCGCTCCCACACATACCTTGCCCGGATGGTGTCGAACACCACCTCGCCGGCCAGGAGACCACGGATTCGCCGGGGCGCTGGTTCGATGTGCCCGACAGGAACGATCGCTCCTGGGTAGTCACGCGCCGGCATCGTTCCCCGGCCTGGTCGAACTGGCGGCGACCCGCTCCCGGAAGCGTCGGCCCCATCCCGTGGCCTCATGCACCTTGACCAAGGTTGCGCATCAACCCGCCGTCCATCACGTAGGTGGAACCGGCTACGTAGTCGGCATCGCTGGAGGCCAGGAAGAGGGCGAGTCTGGCAATTTCCGACGGCTGTGCAGCCCGCTTCCAGGGGATGCTCTGGACCTGTTCCTCGAGCAGCTTGGGGTCGTCGATGGCGGCCTGGTTGAAGGGAGTCAGCACCATTCCGGGAGCGAGGTTGTTGACGTTGATGCCGAGCGGCGCCAGCTCCAGGGTGAGCGTGCGCGTGAGATTGCGTATGGCGCCCTTGGAGCAGTCATAGTCCGCGCCACCTGCATTCGGAATGTCCTCGTGGACGGAGGTGACGTTGATGATCTTTCCCCCGCCCCCGGCCGCCTTGCGCAAACGGACGAAGCGCCGGCAGCAGAAGAACGCGCCGTACAGGTTGGTCCGCAGAGCCCGATCCCAGACCTCGGTCGACAAGTCCGCCACGTGCGCTCCGGACGCGTCAACCCCGGCGTTGTTCATGAGGATGTCGACCGTGCCGAAGGCCGCGACTGCCGCATCGAACAGCGCTTCCACCTGCGCTTCGTCGCTCACATCCGCCCGCAACACCGACGCCCGACGGCCCGCCGCCTCCACGGCGGCGCGGGTGCGCTCAGCCCCGGCCTGGTCGTGGAGGTAGTTGACCATGACATGCGCCCCCTCACGGGCGAATTCGATGGCCGTCGCCTGTCCGATCCCCGAGTCGGAGCCCGTGATCAGAGCCACCTTTCCATCCAGTCGTCCTGTCATTTCGCCTCTCCTCCCGCGTTGTGATGGATCTTCTCGGCCTCGGCGATGCGCCAGGCGGCATTGATGAGGCCCACGTGGGAGAAGGCCTGCGGAAAGTTCCCGAGCAACTCTCCGGTGTCGAGCGCGGCCTCCTCCGACAAGAGTCCCAGGTCATTGGCATGACCCGTGGCTCGGCAGAACCACTCGCGCGCCCGCTCGATCTCACCGCCGAGTGCAAGACACTCAGCCAACCAGTAGGTGCAGATCAGAAACCCGCTCGAGTCGGTCGACCAGCGGCGGACCAGCGTCTCCGTTGCCAGGCCACGTTCGATGGCCTCGATCGTCGCCCACATGCGCTCGTCCCTGGCGGGCAGGAAGCCGACCACGGGAAGCAGAAGCACCGAGGCGTCAAGGTCCTCAGAGCCAAATGCGCCGGCGTAGGCGCCGGCTGTGTCACTCCAGGCCTCGGCCAGGATGGTGGCCCGGAGCTCCTCACGGGCGCCCGCCCACCGCTCGGGTTCCGCTTTCGACCCCAACTGGGAGGTGAGCTTGAGGGCGCTGTCCAGCGCGACCCAGCACATGACCTTGGACGAGACGTAGTGCCGCGGTTCATCGCGCGACTCCCACATCCCCGCGTCGGGCTCGGACCAGGAACTACAGGCGCGACCGGCAAGGGTCACCAGCATCCCTTGCACGGCGGGTTCCAGCGAACCAAGCCGATCCTTGAGCTGATAGGCAGCGGCGATCACCTCGCCGAGAACATCGAGCTGTTTCTGTTGCCAGGCCGCGTTGCCGATCCGCACCGGACGGCTCTGGCGAAACCCGCTGAGATGCTCGAGGATGTGCTCGTCGAGGTCCCGTTCGCCCTCGACCCCGTACATGATCTGCACCAGCTCGCCACCGATGGTGCCGGATGCATTGGCAAACCAGTCGAACAACCGGGCGGGTTCGTGAGGGCAGGCGGCGATCCACAACGACCGGATCGTCATGCTCAGGTCCCGCAGCCACGCGAAGCGGTAGTCGAAGTTGAGCTCCCCGCCCATGGTCTCCGGCAGCGACGTGGTGGCGGCCGCCACGACTGCTCCCGAGGGCTGATAGGTCAGCCCCTGGAGCACCAGCGAGCTACGCCGCACCTCCTCGACGAAGGCGCCCTCATACGAGTGCTGCCGAGACCAAGACTCCCACCCCGCGAGGGTGTCGTCTAGGCTCGCGTCGGCGCGGGGACCCTCGATCGGCTCGCCAAAGGATGGGCTGTACGCGACACGAAAGTCGATCCTCTGGCCCGCCTCGAGGATGAAGGTCGCGCGAGCCGCGCCATCCTCACACCGCCACGCCACCGGGGCGACACACGCCAACTTCACCGGACCACCGCGAGCCTCGACTGCACTATCGCCAACGCGCAGGTGCGGCTCGGTGCGGCCGTACTCCATTCGGGGCGCGAACTCCGTGGCCATCTCGGTCGTGCCGGTGAGCCCCTCCACTCTGCGAAGCAGCATGTGGGGACTGCGAAGGCCGATCTCGTGCCCTCGGGATCCGGTCTCCAGCGCCAGTGCATCGGTGAGGGCGACCGCTCCCGTCGCCGTCCGGAAGACGGTGCGCAGGATCAGGGTGCGCCCAACGTACTGCCGCTCGGAGGTGAAATCCTTGACGGGACACAGCGTCCAATGACCGGCAGCCGGGTCGAGGAGTCGTCCGAACACCGACGGCGAGTCGACGCGGGGAAGGCACCACCAGTCGACGGAGCCCTCTCGGTTCACCAGCGCCGTGGACTGGCAGTCGGAGAGAAATCCGTAGTCGGAGATGGCGGGCGGGCGGCGCGTTTCGCGCCGGCGTGGCGGCGCGCTCACCCGTCGGTGTGGGCGAGGTCAGTGGCACGCTCGTCGAGGTTGTGGCCACTGCGTTCCCCGGGCACACCGTGGGAGTTGCCCTCAAGGGCGGCAGAGTTGATGCAGTACCGCTTTCCAGTGGGCCGCGGCCCATCACCGAAGACGTGACCCAGGTGCCCTCCACAGCGCCGGCACCGCGCCTCGATGCGGGGCCACCCGAGGCTGAAGTCGCGCCTGAGCTCGACCGCTCCCTGCAGGGCATGACCAAAGCTCGGCCATCCCGTCCCCGAGTCGAACTGGGCGCGGGCGTCGAACAGCCGCGCCCCACAGCCGGCGCAGGAGAAGCTGCCCGGCTGAGCGGACGGGTGCACGTTCGCGCCACTGAATGGCCGCTCCGTCCCCCCGGATCGGAGCACCCGATACTGTTCAGGGGACAGCTGCCGGCGCCACTCCTCGTCCGTCTTGACCACGTCTCGAGGCGGACCCACACCTGTGCGGCGGAGGCGCCGCATCAAGGAGCCAGCCATGAGAGCCTCCTCGTCGCCGAGCCGCCGGGGTCGCTACTGGCGGCTCGGAATTCGTCTGTGAATGCGGAGCGTAGCGCTCGGCGACGCCGACTGCACCAGTCGGTAGGTGCCGCGGCGGGCGTCGCGCTACTTGCCCGTTGGCCGCTTACCACATGCCCCTCGCTCAGCAAGGTGGCGGAGGTGCTTTCATTGGGCGGGAAGCTTTGTCAGCGCGTACATAGCCACCCTGGCCGCCCCTGGCTTTCGTCGCTGCCGGCTCCCTGATCGCCAATCGTGCGGCGCCAGCTCCGTCGTTGATGCTACGGGCACTCTACATGCGGGTAGGGCTACGTCATGGGAGTCGGTTCTGAGGCGCCAGGCGACTTCAGCCTGGCAACGTTCCGGCAGCCCAGAATGGCGGTTATGCGTACCACCAACCTCGCCGGCCTCACCGTCTCCGCCCAGGGCCTCGGTTGCATGGGGATGAGCGAGTGGTATGGCCCGTCCAACTGGGACGAGTCCATCGCCACCATCGACCGCGCCCTCGAGCTCGGGGTGACCTTTCTCGACACCGCCGACGCCTATGGCTCGGGCCACAACGAGGTGCTGGTCGGCCGGGCCATCGCCGGCCGGCGCGACCGCGTGCAGCTGGGCACCAAGTTCGGCATCGACAGGTCCGGCGGCGACGACAAGCGGGTGATCCGCGGCGAGGCGGGCTATGTCAAGCGCGCCTGCGAGAACTCGCTGCTCCGCCTTGGCGTCGAGGTGATCGACATCTACTACCTGCACCGTCCGCCTCAGACCGCCGAGATCGAGGAGACGGTGGGCGCCATGGCGGAGCTGGTCCGCGAGGGCAAGGTGCGTTACCTGGGCCTCTCCGAGGTCGACGACGTGCTGTTGCGCCGCGCCCACGCGGTCCACCCCATCACCGCTGTCCAGAGCGAGTACTCGTTGTGGACGCGTGACCTCGAGACCTCGGTGCTCGGTGCCATGCGCGAACTCGGCGTGGGCCTGGTGGCCTACTCACCGCTGGGCCGCGGTTTCCTCACCGGCACCGTCAACCACGAGAAGCTCGACCCCAAGGACTTTCGCTCGCGCAATCCCCGCTTCGCCGGGGAGGCCGGGTCCGCCAACCAGGCAATCGCCGATGCCGTGCGCCGGGTCGCCGACGCCAGGGGCGCCACGCCGGCCCAGGTGGCCCTGGCGTGGGTGTATGCCCAGGCCGGTCGCCTCGGGATTCCGGTGGTGCCGATCCCGGGGACCAAGCGGGTGCGCTGGCTCGAGGAGAACGTGGCAGCACTCGAGGTCAGCCTCGACGCGGCCGAACTCGAGCTGCTCGAGCCTCTCGCCCAGCAGGTGGCCGGCGCCCGCTACTGACTCGGTGGGATCGGCGCGGGTTCGAGTCCGATCGCTCGCGCCGCCAGGCCGAGGGGCAGCGAGCCGGAGGCGGTGATCGCATCGTGGAACTCGCCCAGCGTGCCGCGTCCCTCCGCAAGCCAGCGGTCGCGGTACTGCTCGATGGCGATCGCGCCGGTGAGGTATGACGACGCCTGTCCCGGCAGGAAGGCATAGCGCTCGGCCTCGGACCGGGCCACCGCGGGGGGCAGGCCCACGCGCTCGCGCATGAAGGTCGCCGCCTCATCGATGGACATCTCGCCGAGGTGCAGGCTGGTGTCCACCACCACCCGGCCGGCGCGCATCAGTCGTGCAGCCAGCTGGCCGAGCAGCTCCTCGTCATTTGCATAGAAGCCCTGCTCGCCCATCATCTTCTCGACGTAGAGCCCCCAACCCTCGGCGAAGTAGTCGCTCACCAGGAACTGGCGCAGGGGGTTGGCGCTGGCCATCCGCACAAAGTGCGCATGATGCCCAGGGTAGGCCTCGTGGGCGGTCGTGGAGGGAATCTCGTAGTGCGCGTTGGTCTCCAGACGGTCAGCGACCTCCTGCGCGGCGGCTTCGTCCGGCGTGTAGGGCACGTTGAACGTTCCCCGCGACCCCGGGACAAAGGGCGCTGACGGGAAATAGCTTGCCACCGCCACCGCCGCCCGGAGAAAGGCAGGTGCGGGTTCCACGGCGCAGCGCTCGCCGGCCGGCATGGTCATCAGCTCCCGGTCGGCCACGTAGGCTTGGGCCCGCGCGGTCGCCGCTCGGTACTCGGCGAGAAGCGCCGGCATGTCGCGCGCGTGGCGACCCTGCAGGGTGCGCAGGACGGGGCGCCAGTCGGGCGCGCCGGAGATGCGTCGCGCCACCTCAGCCATTGCTGTGGCCACCGCGGTGTACTCGCGTTCGCCGAGCTCGCGCAGGGTGTGGGTGGTGAGCGACAGTTGCTCGCCAACGCGGAGCAGCGTGTCGTAGCGACGCTGACCCCAGGCAAACCCGCCGTGGGCATTGCCTGCCAGCCCGGCCACGTGCGCGGCGAGATCGTCGTAGGCGGCAGCCGCGGGCGCCGCCGCCTCCTCCAGCCGACGGCGAAGCGCGGCGTCGCTGACGAAGGCGCCGAGCCCACGCCGCAGGAACTCTGCGGAGCCGCGAACCGTGCCCAGATCCCGCGCGAGCAGGGCAGGGTGCGCGTGGTCTCCACTGAGATTGGCCTTGGCGTGGGCCACGGTCTCCGGAAGTCGTGCCAACCGGGTGATCGCCGAGTCGACCGCCTCGGGCTCCTCGCGGGCACCGTGGACGAAGAGTTCGAACACGCCGTCGCGCGTGTAGATCTCCGGCGCCCGGCGCCAGTTCTCGAAGTCGCTGGTGGCGGTCTCCAGACCGAGGCGGGCGAGCAACAGATCCCGGTCGATTCCCTCCTCGGCGGTCAGGCCCCCCGGATCGACCTCGGCGAACACGCCGAGCCAGTGCCGGTTTCGCTCGTCGTGGTGTCGCCACCCTGCGGCCGACAGGTCGGCCAGCTCCGCGTCCCACTCTCGTCGGCCGAGGAAGCTGGCGGTCACGGGGTCGAGCCCGCATCGCTCATCGATGAACGTGTCCACCAGTTCGGCGAACGCGGTCGGTACGCGCGACTGGGACATCGGCAACAGGGTATCGATTCGCTCCGGCGCGCTCCTTGCCCGCCGCCGTGGGAACGTCCGCGGACAATGAGCCGGCCCCCGGCACAGAACCCGACAGGAGAACGCGTGAATGGCTGAGCGACCCCTCGACCAGCATGAGGCGCCCTTGCTCGATGCCATGGCGGCGATGCTCAAGGAGCGGCTCACCCCCTTCTCCCTGCCCGGTCACAAGCAGGGGCGCGGCGCCGACCCGGCGACGCTTGCCGTCCTCGGCGAGCGCGTATTCCGTTGCGACGTCGCCCTCGACGGCGCAATGGACGACCGGACCGCCAGTCACGGGTACGACTCTCGCGCCGAGAAGCTGGCCGCCGCCGCCATGGGCGCCGGCCAGGTTCTGCTTTCCACCAACGGCAGCTCGATGAGCCTGCAGGTCGCCAGCCTCGGGGTCGCCGGCCCCGGGGACGAGATCGTCCTGGCACGCAACTTGCACAAGTCCAACTACAACGCACTGATTCTCAGTGGGGCGCGTCCGGTTTTCGTGCAGCCGGAGTGGGACACCGCTCTGGAGCTGGCCCACTCGATCACCCCCGCCGCGGTCGAGGCCGCGCTGGCTGAGCACCCCGCCGCCAAGGCGGTGGTGATGGTCAGCCCGACCTATTACGGAGTGATCGCGGATGTCGCCGGTGTCGCGGCGGTGTGCCACGCACGCGGCATCCCGCTGATCGTCGATGACGCCTGGGGCGCCCACCTCATCTTTCATCCCGAGCTGCCCGCCTCCGCCCTGGAGTCAGGGGCCGATATCGCCGTCTCCAGCCTGCACAAGGCCGGTGCCGGGCTGATGCAGGGCTCGGTGATCGCCATTCAGGGCGACCTGGTCGACCCGGTTCGGATTCAGCACACTCTGGCACTGCTCGAGTCCACCAGCACATCGATGCTGATCCTCGCCGCGCTCGACGGCGCCCGCCGCCAGCTCGCCGTGGGTGGCAAGCAGTTGCTCGACCGGGTGATCGGCCTGTCCCGCGACGTCCGGCGGGGCGTCGCGGCGATCGACGGGCTGAGCGTCATGGGGCGCGAAGTTCTGACCACACCTGGCACCATCGACTTGGACGAGACCAAGGTGGTCATCGACGTCAGCGCCCTGGGAATCACCGGTTTCGCTGCCAGCGACTGGCTGATCGCCAACCACCGCGTGCTCTGCGAGCTGGCCGACCACCGCCGGGTGATGACCATGATCACTCTGGGCGACGACGAGGCCACCGTGGCCCGCCTGCTCAGCACCCTCACCGAGCTGGCCGCCGCCGCGCCCTCCCTTCCCGGCCGCGGCACGGTGTCCATCCCCGACGTTCGCAGCCTGGCCACCGAGCTGGTAATCAGCCCCCGGGAGGCATTCTTCGCACCCCGTCACCCCGTCCGCCTGGCCGACGCGGAGGGAGAGGTCGCCGCGGAGCCCGCCATCCCCTACCCGCCCGGCATCCCCGTGATCCTCCCCGGTGAGCGCTGGACCCGGCCGATCATCGACTACATGCGCGCCGGCATTGCCGCGGGGATGCACGCCGCCGACAGCGCCGACCCCAAGCTGGAGACGGTGCTGGTGGTCGGCC